>NZ_AP029028.1:304163-608327 GCF_037076565.1 Herbaspirillum sp. DW155
AAAACTCGGCCGGCGTGCGGCCCAGCAGGATCGCCAGCGCATGCTCGGCGGTGGCGCGCTGGCGCGCGATGCCCAGCGCTTCCGATTGCGCCGAGGCCAGTTCGGCGCGGGCGCGGGCGACATCCACTTCGCTGATGTCGCCCTCATCGAAGCGGCGCTGCACCAGGCGCAGCGATTCCTGGCGCAGCTCCACGGTGCCGCGATACAACTCGGCGGCGGCGTCCAGTTCACGTACCTGGAAGTACTGCTGTGCGACGTCGGCCTGCAGGGCCAGCAGCACCGAATGGAACAGGGCTTCGCTGCGCTGGGCGTCCGCCGTGGCGGCATCGACCGTGGAGGCGACCCGGCCGAACAGGTCAACTTCGTAAGAAACATTCAGCTGTGCACGATACAGAGTGAACGGCTGTGTATTGGCATCGGCCGGTAAACCTTGTGAGGCGGGCGAAGTGCGCTGGCGGGTCGCACCGACCCCTGCATCCACCTGCGGGAAGTAGCCCGAGCGCGCATCGCGGGTCAGGGCGCGTGCCTGACCCAGGCGGGCGGCGGCGGCCTTGAGGTCCTGGTTGGCTTGTTGGGCGGTGTCTTCGAGGGCGTTCAACTTGTCGTCACCGAAGATCTTCCACCATTGGCCACGCGCGATGTCTTCGGCCGGTTGCGCGGTCTTCCACTGGCTGCCGTTTTCGCCGGTCTTCGTGGCCGGGGCGGCTTCCTTGAAGGCGGCCGGAGTGTCCACCGAAGGACGTTCGTAGGTCGGGGCCACCGAGCAGCCGGCCAGCACCAGCAGCGCTGCCAAGAGGGCCGAGCCGATGCGCACGGGGCGCAACAGGCGGCTCATCGAGTGAGTTTGGGTCATCATTTTTCTTGCTCCATTCATAGGCTGATCCGCAGATCAGCGATCATCCTGTGCGCCCGGTGCAGCATGGGCGACGTGCGTGCCGGCGGTCATCGGGGCTTCGTGATGCGAGGCCGAGTGCAGCGCGCGGCGGTCGATGGTACGCAGCAGGACATAGAACACCGGCGTGAGGAACAGGCCGAAGAGCGTCACGCCCAGCATGCCGAAGAACACCGCAATCCCCATCGCATGGCGCATTTCCGAACCGGCGCCGGTCGAGGTCACCAGCGGCACCACACCCATGATGAAGGCGATGGAGGTCATCAGGATCGGACGCAGACGCAAGCGGCTGGCTTCGATGGCGGCCTGCACCGCGCTGCGCCCCTGCATTTCCAGTTCGCGGGCGAACTCCACGATCAGGATGGCGTTCTTGGCCGAGAGTCCCACCAGCACCATCAGGCCGATCTGGGTGAAGATGTTGTTGTCGCCACGGGTCAGCCACACCCCGGTCAAGGCTGCCAGGATGCTCATCGGCACGATCAGGATCACGGCCAGCGGCAGGGTCAGGCTTTCATAGAGTGCCGCCAGCACCAGGAACACCAGCAACACGCTGATCGGGAACACCCACACGCCTGCATTGCCGGCCAGGATCTTCTGGTAGGTCAGGTCGGTCCATTCGAACTTGATGCCGCGCGGCAAGGTCGCCGCAGCCACACGTTCTGCAGCAGCCTGCGCCTGGTCCGAGGAATAACCCGGGGCCGGGCCACCGTTGATGTCGGCGGCGGTATAGCCGTTGTAGCGCACCACCATTTCCGGACCGAAGGTCTGCTTGACCTTCACCACGGAGGACAGCGGCACCATCTCGCCGGCATCGTTGCGGGTCTTCAGTTGCGCGATGTCCTCGGCCTTGGCGCGGAAGGGCGCGTCAGCCTGGGCACGCACCTGGTAGACGCGGCCGAAGCGGTTGAAGTCGTTCACATACAGCGAACCCAGGTAGATCTGCATGGTATTGAACACGTCGGTCACCGGGATGCCGAGCTGCTTGGCCTTCACACGATCCAGTTCCACATCCAGTTGCGGCACGTTGATCTGGTAGCTGGAGAACATCGGGCCCAGCGCCGGTTCCTTGGCAGCGGCCTTCATGAAGGCTTGTGCAGCCTTGTCCAGTTCGGCGTAGCCCAGCGCATCGCGGTCTTCGATCTGCATCTTGAAGCCACCCAGCGTACCCAGGCCCATCACCGGCGGCGGCGGGAAGACGGCGGTGAAGGCTTCCTTGATGCTGCCGAATTTCTGGTTCAGCGAGGCGGCGATGGCATTGCCCGACAGTTCCTTGCTCTTGCGTTCTTCGAAAGGCTTCAGGCCCACGAAGACGATACCGGCCGAGGAGCTGTTGGTGAAGCCGTTGATGGACAGACCAGGGAAGGCGATCGCACTGGCCACGCCCGGTTCCTTCAACATGATGTCGCTCATCTTGCGCATCACTTCTTCACTGCGGTCGATCGAGGCGCCATTGGGCAGTTGGGCGAAGGCCACCAGGTATTGCTTGTCCTGCCCCGGCACGAAGCCGCCGGGGACGATGTAGGACACACCCAGGGTCGCCGCCAGCAGCAGCACATACACACCCATGGTGGCGCCCTTGCGCTTGATCACACCGGTGACGCCATGACCGTAGTTGTCGGAGGCGCGGTTGAAGAAGCGGTTGAAGCGGATGAAGAAGCCACCGAGGAAGCGGTCCATCTGGCGCGTCAGCCAGTCCGGCTTGTCGCCGTGGCCCTTGAGCAGCAGGGCCGCCAGCGCCGGCGAGAGCGTCAGCGAATTGAAGGCCGAGATGACGGTGGAGATCGCAATGGTCATCGCGAACTGCTTGTAGAACTGGCCGGTGAGGCCGGTCATGAAGGCCAGCGGCACGAACACCGCCACCAGCGTCAGGGCAATGGCGATGATGGGGCCGGAGACTTCCTGCATGGCGCGATAGGTGGCGTCGCGCGGCGAGAGGCCGGCACCGATGTTGCGCTCGACGTTTTCCACCACCACGATGGCATCATCGACCACGATACCGATGGCCAGCACCATCCCGAACAGCGACAGCGCATTGATGGTGTAGCCAAAGCCCAGCATCAGCGAGAAGGTACCGATGATGGAGACCGGCACCGCCAGCAGCGGAATGATGGAAGCGCGCCAGGTCTGCAGGAAGATGATCACCACGATCACCACCAGCGCAATGGCTTCGAGCAGGGTATGCACCACCGCTTCGATGGAGGCCCGCACGAACTGGGTCGGGTCATAGACGATGCTGTAGCTGACCGAGCTGGGGAAGTCGGCCGACAACTCCTTCATCGCCGCGCGCACCTGGGTCGAGACATCCAGCGCATTGGCGCCCGGTGCCTGGAAGATGGGGATGGCCACGGCCGGCTTGTTGTCCAGCAGCGAGCGCAGGCCGTATTCGGAGGCGGCCAGTTCGACGCGGGCCACGTCGCCCAGGCGGGTGGTGGCGCCATCGGGCGAGGCCTTCAGGATGATGTCGCGGAATTCGCCTTCGGTTTTCAGGCGGCCTTGTGCGTTCACCGACAGTTGCAGCGGCGTGTCCGGCGAGCTGGGCGAGGCGCCGATCACACCGGCGGCCACCTGCACGTTCTGCTCGCGGATGGCGCGCACCACGTCGGTGGCGGTCAGGCCGCGCTGGGCCACCTTGTTGGGATCGAGCCAGACGCGCATGGCGTAGTTGCCCGAGCCGAACAGGCCCACTTCGCCCACGCCCTGAATACGCGCCAGGCGATCCTTGACGTTGAGGACCGCATAGTTGCGCAGGTAGGTGGTGTCGTAGCGGTTGTCGGGCGAGGTCAGGTGCACCACCATGGTCAGCGTGGGCGAGGACTTGAGCGTGGTCACGCCCAGCCGTTGCACGTCTTCCGGCAGGCGCGGCAGCGCTTGCGAGACGCGGTTTTGCACCAGCTGCTGGGCCTTGTCGGGATCGACACCCAGGCGGAAGTTGACGGTGATGGTGAGGTTGCCGTCGCTGTTGGCCTGCGACTGCATGTAGAGCATGTTTTCCACGCCGTTGATCTGCTCTTCCAGCGGCGAGGCCACGGTCTCGGCGATCACCTTGGGGTTGGCGCCGGGATACTGCGCGCGCACCACCACCGAGGGCGGCACCACTTCCGGATATTCGGAGATGGGCAGCTGCAGCATGGCCAGCACGCCGCCCAGCAAGAGCAGTACCGACAGCACACCCGCGAAGATCGGGCGGTCGATGAAGAATTTTGAGATATTCATGTAGGTTCCTTGTCAGTCGTCAGGATGCAAACGCCCGTGCAGCGGGCGGCTTGCGCCCCTGCGACTTGTTCTTCCTTGAATGCGAGAGAGGTCTGGGCCGGATCAGGCCTTGCCAGCGGCAGGCGCCGGTGCCGCCGTCGCGGTCTGCACCTGCATCGGCACCACGGTCGGGGTGATGGCGTCACCCGGACGGATGCGCTGCAGGCCATTGACCACGATGCGTTCACCCGGCTGCAGACCCTTTTCGATCACCACCAGGCCGTCATGTCCGGCGCCCACCACCACCTGGCGGTAATTGGCCTTGTTGTCCTTGTCGGCCACCATGACGAAGCGCTTGTCCTGGTCGGTGCCGATGGCCTTTTCATCGATCAGCACGGCCGGGTGCGGCTCGCCACCGCCCAGGCGCACGCGGGCATACAGGCCCGGGACCAGCTGGCCATCGGCATTGTCGAAGATGGCGCGCACGCGGATGGTGCCGGAGGCGGTGTCGAGGCGGTTGTCGACCGAGCCGACGCGGCCCTTGCGGGAGTAGCCGTCTTCATTGGCCAGGCCCAGTTCCACCGGCACGGAGGCGCCGGCGGCGCGCGCCGGGTTCACGTACTTCAGGAAGCTTTGTTCATCCACGTCGAAGGAGGCGTAGACCTTGGCCACCGATACCAACGTGGTCAGCGGCGCATTGGCTGCGCCGGGGTTCACGACGTTGCCGACCGTGACTTCGGCGCGTGAAATACGTCCCGAGACCGGCGCGGTGATGCGGGTGTATTCCAGATTCAGGCGGGCCGCGCGCAGGGCGGCGCGGGCGGCGGCGACATTGGCCGAGGCTTCGCGCGAGGCGTTCTGCTTTTCTTCGAAATCGCGCTTGGCGATGGCGTTGTCACCCAGCAGGCGCTGGCCGCGCGTCAGGTCAGAGGCAGTATAGCCGGCCCGTGCTTCGGCGCCGGCCAGTTGCGCTTCGGCGCGGGCGACTTCGGCCTCGTAGGGGCGCGGGTCGATGGTGAAGAGCACGTCGCCCTTCTTGACCAGCGCGCCATCCTTGAAGTGCACGGCGGTCAGGGTGCCGCCGACCAGCGGGCGGACCTCGACGCGATCGACCGCTTCGATGCGGCCGGAATAGGATTGCCAGTCGATGATCTGGCGCTGGACCACTTCGGCCACATCCACCGGGGCGCCGGCTGCGGCGGCAGTCGGAGCGGTGGTGGCATTGGCCGAGAGGCCTACCACCGAGATGGCGCCACCGACCGAGAGGGCGATGACGGCCAGGACCGTGGCAGTGAGAGCGAAGCGTTTGCGCAGGGGAGCGGGAGTATTCATTTTCTTGTCCTCAGAGTGAAGTGGAGGGGTGAAGCGGATGCGGCAGGAATTCAGGGAGCGCGGCATCGCGTCGCAAGGTGGCGAAGCGGCAGCGCAGGAAATTGACGATCTCGGTCAGCAAGGGCAGGTGCGTACGCAGCGCGCCATGCGTGATGCCGACAAAGCGCGAGACTTGCGTGGGCACACCGGCGCGGATCAGGCTGGAGGCGTATTTCTCGGCCTCCGGGCAGAGCACGTCGCGTTCGGCGGTGGCGATGAAGGCCGGCGGCAGGCCCGCCAGACGGCTCACTTCCAGCGGTGCGGCATAGGGATGCAGGCGCTGCATGGTCTGCGGCAGGTACTGGCGGTAGCTGGCCGCGCAAGTCTCGGCGGTGACGTCCGATTGCAGCCGGGCGGCATCTCCCAAGAGGCGCATGCTCGGGTCCAGCATCGGACTGATCAGCACCTGGGCGGCCAGCGGCTTGCCGCAGCGGTCGCGGGTCATCAGCGTGAGACTGGCGGCCAGGCTGCCGCCGGCGTCGTCACCGGCGACCACCATGCGGTCCAGGTCCACCTTCAGGTCGGCCGCGTTCTTGCAGGCCCAGGTGGCGGCCGCGAAAGCGTCTTCGGGTGCGGCCGGGAAAGGCTTGGCCGGGGCCAGCGCGTAGCCGACCGAGAGCACCACCGCCTGGTTGTGCTGCGCCAGGAAGCTGGCCGGTGCATCGGCATCGTCCAGCGAGCCGCCAGTGAAACCGCCCCCGTGGAAATACAGCACCAGCGGGCGTTTCTCGCCCTTGGGCAGCGCCTCGGCGGGCTGGTACAGGCGCACCGGGATGCGTCCCAGCGGGCCGGGAACGAAGAAATTGCGGATGTCCAGCGTAGGTGAGCCTTGCATGATGAGCGCCTGGGCCGAAGCCACTTGTCCAAGAATGGAGCGGATTGTGCGCCACAGCAGGGTGTCGAATAAACACCTATAATCCAACAACACTGTTCGGTAAGTCTGAACAATCAGGACGATCAATTCGTTCACTTTGCGTTCCTTTTGCTGACTTGAAAAGCCAATTCCAGCTGATCCGGACGGACGTGGCATCGATGTGAAATCGCCGTCGTTGTCACCTGTTGCGCAAACTTGGCTGGCTTTTGTCGTTATTTGATTTAAATTGGGATGAGGCTGGCACTGCAGTGCGGGACCATCCCATCATGGCAAGACGGCGCGCCGGGGGCGGCGCCTGCCTTGCGTGGATCGTCTGGCCCCCGTTTGCCGCACCGGAATCCATCCGGATGTGGCGTCAAGGAGAGAGCGATGGACCGTTTCCAGGCCATGCAAGTCTTTACCGCTGTGGTGGATGCCAACAGCTTCACGCGCGCTGCCGACAACCTGAACCTGCCGCGCACCACCGTCACCACCCTGATCCAGGGGCTGGAGAGCCTGCTGCAGGTGCGCCTCTTGAATCGCACCACCCGCCGCATCAGCCTTACGCCCGATGGCGCGGCCTATTACGAGCGCTGCGTGCGCATCCTGGCCGACATTGACGAGACCGAACAATCCTTCCGCAACGTCACCCGTGGTCCGCAAGGGCGGCTGCGCATCGACGTGCCCGGTTCCATCGGCCGCCTCATGCTGTTGCCCAACCTGTGCGACTTCTACAGCAAGTACCCCGACATCGAACTGGTCATGGGCATGGGCGACCGTCCGGTGGACCTGGTGCAGGAGGCGGTGGATTGCGTCATCCGCGTGGGCACGCTGCAGGATTCCTCGATGGTGGCGCGCCGCATCGGCACTTTCCAGACCGTGACCTGCGCCGCGCCTTCCTACCTGGAGCGTTACGGCGTACCGCATACGCTGGAAGATCTGCAGCAGCATCAGGCGGTGCATTACTTCTCCAGCCGCACCGGCCGCGTCATCGACAGCGACTTCGTGGTCGATGGCGTCACCCGCGAGGTCAAGATGAACGGCAGGCTCTCGGTCAATGACGGCGACGCTTATGTCGAATGCGCGCTGCAAGGTTTCGGGATCGTGCAGGCACCGCTCTATATGGTCACGCGCCACATCGAAGAGGGCCGCCTGGTCGAGCTGCTGTCGCAATGGAAGCCGGCGCCGCTGCCCATTTCGGTGGTCTATCTGCACAATCGCCATCTCTCGCCCAAGGTGCGCGCCTTCGTGGACTGGGTGGCCGAACTGTTTGCCACCTGCCCGCTGCACAAGGCCTGCACCATGGGCATGGAAGAGAACGAGTGCCACTTCGTCAACAAGACCGAATCCACTACCGTGCGCAGCGTCGTGGAGCAGTACAACATCGCCGAAAGCGTGTTCTGATGGCGTCCAGGCAGGTACGGGGTTCGGCGAGGATTATGCAGGGCAGGCGCGCTTTTCCGCGTGCCGAAAGCTGCTGATTTTTTGCCCGATTCTCTGTATCTGCTGTTTGGATTTTCAGGTGGAATCGCGCTGGGTCTGGTGTTTCCCCGTGACGGCTCGATCATCGTTGCGTCTGATCGTGCAAGGGCATACCTGATTCTGCAAACTTCTTGCCTGATTCTCTGTGCATGAATCGCGGAGGATCAGGCAATTGCCGGTCCGCGCTAAAGTCGCGTCTGTCTTTCAAAGAGAGAGGAGCTTATGGAGCTCGATCTGCATTCCATCCAGGAGGCGGCCCCGCTGCTGTCCGATACCGTTGTTAGCGAACCCGCCCGCGAGCGCGATGATCCGCGCTTCCAGGCCATGCAGCAGGAGCTGCTGCAACTGCTGGAACGCTATACCGCCGGTGTCGAGGGCATACTCGAAACGGCCATCCCCAATCTGGAAATCTATCGGATCACCTGTCCGACGGGGCCTAAACACGCGGTGCAAAAACCGGTGTTTGCCGCGATTGCGCAAGGGTCCAAACGCATCTTCGTGGGTGATGAAATCTACGAATACGATCCCATGCATTACCTGGTCGCCTCGGTGGATCTGCCGGTGGTTGGCAAGGTCACGGTGACCAGTCCCGATGAACCCTACCTGGGTTTGCGGCTGGAGCTGGATACCCAGGAAATCGGTGAACTGATCGGCGACGAGAACCTGCCGGCTGCCGCCCATCCGGGCGAAGGCGCTGCGCGTGGGCTGTACGTGAACCGGCTCGACGTGGCGTTGCTCGATGCGGTGCTGCGCCTGTTGCGCCTGCATGAGACGCCGCGCGACGTGCCCATCATGGCGCCGATGATCCGGCGCGAGATCCTGTACCGGCTGCTGATGAACGGGCAGGGTGCACTGTTGCGCCAGACCGTGTTGCAGGACAGCCAGATGAACCGCGTGGCCAAGGCGATTAGGCTCATCAAGGAGGGTTATGACCAGGCCTTGCGCATCGAGGATATTGCGCGCGACGTCCACATGAGCGTGTCCTCGCTGCACCATCACTTCAAGCTGGTGACGGCCATGAGCCCGCTGCAATACCAGAAGAACCTGCGCCTGCAGGAAGCGCGCAAACTGATCCTCACCGCCGATGCCAGCGTGGCCACCGCAGCGCATCGCGTGGGATATGAAAGTTCATCCCAGTTCAGCCGCGAATACAGCCGCTTGTTCGGCGCACCGCCGCTGCGCGACAAGCGGCGCTGGCAGGAAGAGGAAGCGCCGATGTTGTGATTGCCAGTGCACGCAGCAGACGGGCAGTTGATTTATCCACACCCTTTTTTCGATTTGGAGAGAGCATGCATTATCGTCGCCTCGGCAAGAGCAACCTGAAGGTATCGGCCCTGTGTCTGGGTTCCATGATGTTCGGCGACCAGACCGATGTGCAGGAATCTGGCCGCATCGTGGCTTCGGCCCGCGAGCACGGCATCAATTTCATTGATACGGCCGACGTCTACACCAAGGGCAAGTCCGAGGAAATCGTCGGCAAGCTGCTGGCCGGGCAGCGCCACGAGTGGGTGCTGGCGAGCAAGCTGGGCAACGCCATGAGTGGCAGGCCCAATGAATCGCATTACTCGCGCAGCTGGATCGTGCGCGAGACCGAGAACATCCTCAGGCGTCTCGATACCGATTACCTGGACATCCTCTACATGCACCGTGACTACCAGGACGAGAACCTGGAAGAAGCGGTGCAGGCGCTGGGCGACCTGATACGTGCGGGCAAGATCCGCGGCTTTGGCGTCTCCAACTTCCGTGGCTGGCGCATAGCCGAGATCGTGCGCCTGTGCGAGAAGAACAAGGTACCGCTGCCGCTGGTGTGCCAGCCGTATTACAACCTGCTGAACCGCCAGCCTGAAGTGGAAATCCTGCCGGCCTGCGCGCACTATGGTTTGGGCGTGGTGCCGTACAGCCCGATTGCGCGCGGCGTGCTCACCGGCAAGTACCAGCCCGGCCAGAAGCCCCCCGAAGGCACGCGCGCAGGGCGCGGTGACAAGCGCATGATGGAAACCGAATTCCGCGAAGAATCACTCTTGATCGCGCAGCGCCTGCAACAGCACTGCGAAGGGCGCGGCATCAAGTTGGGCCAGTTCGCCACCGCCTGGGTGCTGGCCAATTCGGCTATCAGCAGTGTGATCGCCGGACCGCGCACGCTGGCGCAGATGGAGGATTACTACGATGCGGTTGAGTTGAAGATCAGTGCAGAGGAAGAGGCGCTGGTGGATGAACTGGTCACGCCGGGGCATGCTTCCACGCATGGGTATAACGATCCGAATTATCCGTTCTTTGGGCGGGTGGTGAAGGATTGATTTTTTGGCTTGATCAAAGTCAGGTCGGGTCAGGAAATTTTGTCATCGAATTTTCTCCAATCGAATAAGATGATCAGCTATTGCTTGCTGTTCATCGCGAAGACTACTTGACTCTTGCTTGACCGACCGGTACGTGAAATTCATCAATCCAAGTCGGATGGGGCGGCACAGGTCATCGAACGCGATGACTTACTGTTGGGGGACAGTTGCCGTACATCACGCCTTCTCAGCGCTTCGATGCGCTTCATCCGGCCGTCAGGAGTATCTGGGCCAAAAGCGGTGATCCGCAGGGTTACGGTCTGCTGTGCCACATGCTGGACGTGGCTGCTGTGGCTGCCGCTCTTCTGGAGCATTGTCCGGTGGATCAAGCCTGGCTCGGACAGTGGTTCGCCTTGCCGCAATCCCATGTGCGACGATGGTTGGCCTGTCTCGTTGGCCTGCATGATCTGGGCAAGGCCATTCCCGGCTTCCAGGCCAAGTGGGATGCCGGGATGCAGCGCGACCGCAATGCCGGCCTCTCCTTTTCTCCGGATGCTTGCCTGAAGCTTGATCGTCATGACGCGGCCACGGCAAAACTGCTCGTCCCCTTGTTGACGGGCAGAGGCGTGCAGCACGACTGGGCCGCAGCGGTCGCGCAAGCCGTCAGTGCGCATCATGGTTTCAATTTCTTGCCCGGACAAACCGCCAAGCCTGCGGGCGAGCCTGCCCTATGGAAACAAGTTCGCCAGGAAATATTCGATGCCTATTGGGCGGTGCTGGCCCCATCCTCTCTTCCCCGAGATCAACCCCTCTCATTGAGTGCTGTGCAATGGCTCGCGGGCCTGACCAGCGTGTGCGACTGGATAGGTTCCAACGCCGACTGGTTTGCTCCGGTCGAGCGCGGCGAGACCCCTGACGAACATTACGCCCGATCACGCGAGATAGCCGCTCGGGTACTGGCCGATCCGGACAAACTGGCCTGGCCTTCGTTTGCGCCTTTGCTGCGGCAACCAGAGGCCTCTACCGACCAGCTTATCGCCCAGATTCTGGATATCCCTGGCAACGTCACGGCGCGCCCGCTGCAACAAGTCGCTGATCGTCTGCTCGCGCAAGGGCAGGGGCCTTCGCTGATCGTCGTGGAGGCGCCGATGGGGGAGGGCAAGACCGAACTGGCCTTTCTCGCCAGCTTGCGCCTGCAGGCGCGCCAGGCTCATCGCGGCCTCTATCTCGCCTTGCCGACCCAGGCTACAGGCAATGCGATGTTCGAGCGGACTTTGAAGTTTCTCCGCGCCTTTGCCGACGATTTGACAGTCGATCTCCAGCTCGCCCATGGGGGCGCGGCGATGAATGCCACGGTGGCGCGCTTGCGCGATATCTGGGGAGATTCGCCCGAGGATACCGTGCGATCTTCGGCCTGGTTCGCACAGAAACGGCGTGGACTGCTTTCTCCCTATGGCGTGGGTACGGTCGATCAGGGTCTGTTCGGGGTCATGAACGTCAAGCATCATTTCGTGCGGCTATGGGGGCTGGCCAACAAGGTCGTCGTGCTCGATGAAGTGCACGCTTACGATGCCTATACGGGTGGTCTCATCGAAATGCTCCTGCGCTGGTTGAAGGAACTGGGCTGCTCGGTGATCCTGATGAGCGCCACCCTGCCCGACAAGAAACGTGAAGCGCTGCTGCGTGCCTGGAATGTCAGCGATGACATTCCCGATTGTCCTTATCCAAGGGTGCTGGTGGCCGATGCCGTCGGCGTGCGGGGCGATAGTTTTCCGGCACGTCAGCAGGCTCCCATTGCGGTGAAGGGGCTCGATGAGTCGCTCGACAGTATTGCCGCCCAAGCGATGGCTGCATTGGAGCAGGGCGGTTGCGGCGCGATTCTGGTCAATACGGTGGATCGTGCGCAGCAGCTTTACATGCGTCTGGCTGGCGCTGTCGCGCCAGAGACTGTGGTGCAACTATTTCACGCCCGTTTTCCGGCTGACGAACGCCAGCAGATCGAAAACAAGGTCCTCAACATCTTCGGATCGGGTGCCACCCGGCCCGCTCGCGCCCTGCTGATCGCTACTCAGGTGGCCGAGCAAAGCCTGGACATCGACTTCGACTTTCTCATTTCCGATCTGGCCCCGGTCGACCTGTTACTGCAGCGCGCCGGTCGCTTGCATCGTCATCAGCGCGATGCACGTCCGCTGGCGCATCAGCAGCCACGGCTGTATGTCGCCGGCCTGTTGGCCGAGCGCCTACCGGATTTGCTGAGTACCGGTTGGGGCCGGATCTATGGCGATTACCTGTGCCTGGTGACCTGGGCTCTTTTGCTCAACGAACCGTTGTGGCATCTGCCAGATGATATCGACCGGCTGGTGCAGGCGGTCTATGCGCCGTGGCCTGTGTTGCCTCCGTTGGCGACCGAGATCGTCGAGAAAATCGAGGATGTCAGCCGTATTGAGCACAAGTCGCTCATCGACTGGCAGGCACAACTGGCCCGCCATGTAGCCATCGATCCGCGTGACTCGCCCGACTATGCCTATCAAGACAAGCCCCATGGCGCAGACGAAGACGATACCTTGGCCCTGCGCAATCAGACCCGGCTGGGTGGTGAGAGCGTTACTGCCATCCCCGTCTGCGTGAACGCCGATGGCCGTTGGAGCCTGCATGAAGACGGCGCCGCATTCGATCCGCACGCGCCGCTCGATGATGCCTTGGCACGCCTGCTCTATGCGCGCCAGATCAAGATTTCCCGTCAAGCCCTGCTCAGGCACTTGCTCGCGCAAGAGGCCTATCCGGCCCTGTCCGAACATCCCTTGCTGAGTCACTTTCAGCCATTGCTCCTGCGCGACGGCATCTGC
This sequence comes from Herbaspirillum sp. DW155, assembly GCF_037076565.1. NCBI lineage: Bacteria > Pseudomonadati > Pseudomonadota > Betaproteobacteria > Burkholderiales > Oxalobacteraceae > Herbaspirillum > Herbaspirillum sp. DW155. Next base: position 317,076 of record NZ_AP029028.1, read on the forward strand.
CAGGTCGGCACACTTTGCGTTTCCCTGGACCCGGCATTGGGTCTGGTCTATTCCACCCAACCTGCAAGGCAATCACCATGAAGTCTTATAACTTGTTGGATGAGCCCTGGCTGCCGGTGCGTTATACCGACGGACAGGTCAGAGAGATTGGTTTGTTGCAGTTGTTTGCCGACGCGGGCCGGATTGCGGCGCTGGCAGAAACGGCGCCGCCCAATCTGATCGCGCTGTATCGCTTGCTGCTGGCCATCACCCATCGGGCCTTGACGCGGCAGTCGGGTAGCTGGACGGTGAAGGAGATGGTGCGTTATTACCGCGAGGGACTGCCGGCTGAGGCAATTCATGCGTATCTGGAGCATTGGCGTGAACGCTTCTACGTGTTTCATCCGGAATATCCCTTCATGCAGGTGGCCTTGTTGGCCACCGCCGAGGAAACGCGCAACAAGACCAAACCTTGGACCCAAATTGCTCTGGAGAGTAGCAACGGCAATGCGCCGGTATTGTTCGATCATGCCGTCGACACGCAACCCAGCAGCATGCCGGTCTCGCGCTTGATATGCCAGATGCTTGGCTTTCTGCAATATACCCCCGGTGGCCTGGTCAAGACGCTGCGCGACTCCGACAAGGCCGGCGCATTGGCCAATACGGCTGCGGTCTTGCCGCTGGGGAAGACGTTGGCGCAGACGCTATGTCTTGCCTTGCATCCCGCCAAAGCCGATAGCGCAGGCGACTTGCCAGCCTGGGAGAAAGCGCAGCCGCAGATGCCCGCGCTGCGTGGCGAGCCGACCTTGGCCGCTGGCCCCAACGACCGATATACGCGCTTGAGCCGTGCAATCCTCTTGCTCGCCGATGATGAGACCGGGCGCACGGTCAGCCAGATACGTTTTGCCGCTGGTCTGGCATTGGCCGATGACGAACACGCACCCGATACCATGGCGAGCTACCGTGCCGGTAGCGTGGGCATGGTACGTCTGGGCTTCAGCGAAGGCAGGGCGATATGGCGCGATCTGCCCAGCCTGGTTCCCGATGCCAGCGGCAAGCATGCTCTGCCGGCGGCGGTGCTGGGTTATGCCAATGTGCTGTTGGAAAAATTGGGTGACGACGACCCCTGGTTGAATGTCATGGTCCTCGGTCTGGCCAGCGATCAGGCCAAACTCCTGCGCTGGCGAGTGGACTGCTTCGAATTGCCACAGCGCCTGTTGGCCCAGCCAGATGCGGGCGAGTTGCTACGCTGCTATTTGCGCGAGAGCGAAGAACTCTATGCCAGCCTCAGGAAGACGGCCAGCATCATGCTCGCCAAAGCCATGCCCGACCCGGACCACAAGGATACGCGCAGTCGCGCCAGAACCCTGTTCGACAATGGCCCCACCGCCGCTGCGTATTTCTCCACGCTGGAGCGGCGCTTGCCTGAGCTGCTGGAAATCCTGGCCACAGATCAGATTGAGCAAGCCGATAGTTATTGGAAGGCATCCAGACTGGAGGCCGCCGAGATAGGGTGGCGCACGGTCTGCCGTCAACTGGGCGACAGCGCCCGTGCATTGCGCGCCCGTGCCCAGTCTGAATCTTTCTATCTGGGGCTGATCCGGCCCTTGCGTGCCCATCTCGCATCCCCCTCCGAGGAGACCTCCCATGTCTGACCATACGCAGGCGTTTATCCAGCATTTGCAAGATCTGCAGCAACACAACCGTGGCGCGATGGCGATCTTGCGCCGTAGCGCCGGCTTCGCGCCGGGCGCTTATCCGCCCGCCTTTCCTTACGTGGAGCGATTCGTTCCCGTCGATAGTCATGCCCAGGACAGTGCGCGCCTGGCCCTGTATGTGACGGCCGCACTGTATGCGCGCCACCCCCAGCATGGACCTGCACAAAGCCTGGCAGCAGCCTTAGGCAAGCTGATGCAGGAGCGCCAGAGCGGCAGTATCGAACAGCGCTTTGTCGCCTTGCTGGCGGCTGATCCCGAAGACCTGCCGCACTATCTGCGCCAGATCATCACCCTGGTGGCAGCCGATGGTCATGCCATCAATTACGAAGCGTTGCTGGAGGATCTGTTCCGTTATTTGCATCCCTATCAGTTCGAGGCGCGTGACCGCATCCGTCAGCGCTGGGCGCGGGATTTCTATCGCCAGCCCAGCCTGCAAGAGCATTAATTCCTTATTTTTCAATGTTGTTGTCCTCTTGAGAGAATCCACCATGAGCCTGTTTCTCGAGTTCCACCTGATCCAGAACTTCGCCCCTTCCAATCTCAATCGTGACGATACGGGCGCGCCCAAGGATGCTGTCTTCGGCGGTTATCGCCGTGCCCGTGTGAGTAGCCAGTGTTTCAAGCGGGCCACTCGCCTGACGATCGAATTCCCGGCGCAGCATCAGGGTATTCGCACCAAGAAGTTGCTGGAGCTTTTGCGTACCCAGTTGCGCGACCAGCATGGCCGCCAGGCTGATGATGTGGATAGCCGCATCGAGACGGCGCTCTCGGCGGCGGGCCTGAAGCTCAAGGACGATGGCAAGACCGAATATCTGCTCTTCCTCGGGCAGCAGGAGATCGACGGTTTCGCTGAACTGATTCATGCGCACTGGGATGCCCTGGCCGCTCCCGCCGGCAGCGAGAAGAAGAGCAAGAAGGACGCCAAGGCGAGTGCGCCAGCCGAACTGGTCAAGCAGGCCAGGCAGATCATGAATGGTGGCAAGGCGCTCGACGTGGCCTTGTTTGGCCGCATGCTGGCCGATATGCCGGAAGTCAATCAGGATGCGGCCTGCCAGGTGGCACACGCCATCAGCACGCACCGCGTAGAGCGCGAGTTTGATTATTTCACCGCCGTGGATGACAAGGGCGGTGCCGATGAAGCCGGGGCCGGCATGATCGGACAGGTGGAATTCAATTCGGCCACCTTCTATCGCTATGCCGTGGTCGATCCCGTCAAGTTGGAGAGCAACCTGCAAGGAGACCGCGAGTTGACGCTGGCCGGATTGCGAGCGTTAACGCTCGCAATCGCCCGCGCCATCCCGACAGGCAAGCAAAATACCTTTGCGGCCCACAACCCGCCCAGTTTCATCGGTGTGGTACTACGTCATGCCAGTCCGCTCAATCTGGCCAATGCCTTTGAAAAGCCGGTCTATGCCCGCAATGGCGAAGCACTGACGGGGCCATCGGTATCGGCCCTGGCGGCCTATGATGGCCAGCTCGCGGCGGTCTATGGCGATGAGCGCGACCAGTGGGCCTACGTCGATCTGTCCGGCGCATGGCCGCAAGCAAAAGGCGAAGTCAAGCCGACGTTGACGGCCTTGGCCGACTGGGTTGTGGAGCAAGTGCGCCGCGAACTGGAGCAATGACATGGCGACCTTGTTGCTGCGACTGGCCGGTCCCATGCAGGCGTGGGGAACGACCAGCCGCTTTGACGAACGTGATAGCGGCATGGAGCCCTCCAAGTCGGGCGTCATCGGATTGATCTGCGCGGCCCTGGGACGTGACCGTGGTCTGCCGGTCGATGATCTGGCAGCCTTGCGCATGGCCGTCAGAGTGGACCGGGAAGGCCTGTTGATGCGTGACTACCAGACCGCGACCGGTGTGCTGTTGGCAACTGGCAAGCTGCGTCCCGATCGCACCGTGGTCAGTCCGCGCTTTTATTTGTCCGACGCGGTTTTCCTGGTCGGCTTGGAGGGGGATGCTTCCCTGTTGGACACCATCCATCGCGCCTTGCAAAGACCGGTCTGGCCGTTGTCACTGGGCCGCAAAGCCATGCCGCCTTCGCTGCCGGTATGGTTGCCTGAAGGCGTGCAGCAGGGCGATCTGCTGACGGTATTGGGTTCCTGGCCGCGCCTGGCCACCGTGCAGGGCGAGCAGGCCGGTCAGCCCTTGCGGTTGATGCTGGAGCATCCCTCGGAAGGTGCGGTCAGGCTCGACCAGCCAGTGGGACCGTTTGCCCAACGTCGCTTTGGTCCGCGCTTTGTCAAACCGGAGGTAATTCATGTATCTGACCAGACTCAGGCTTGATGGCCGCACTGCGCATGGCCGCCGGGACCTGGCCAGTGCTTACGAAATGCATCGCACGCTGACGCGGGCTTTTGTCGAAGGCGATGATGCCCGTCCTGCACGTTTCCTATGGCGGCTTGACAGCGTGGATGTGATGCGGGGCGAGGCGGTCCTACTGGTGCAGTCGGACCAGCCAGGGCGTTGGGACAGTTTGCCTGCCGGGTACGTCCTCGAGCATCTCGCCAAGCCACTGGATTTGTCTGCGTTGCTGCAAGAGCAGCGGCATTACCGGTTTCGCCTCTTGGCCAATCCGACCGTCTCCCGGGAAGGCAAGCGCTATGGCTTGAACAAGGAAGAGGAGCAGATAGCCTGGCTCAACAGACAGATGAATAAAGCCGGTTGCGCCCTGCGTGACGTCCTGCGCACCCGTAGCGAACGTTGGGTGCTCAGGAAAAAAGGCCATCTCATCACGGTGCAGGCCGTGGGCTTTGAAGGCATCTTGCAGCTTGAGCAGCCGGCCTCATTGCAATCGGTGATGGTCCAGGGGATCGGTCATGCGAAGTCCTTGGGCCTGGGTCTTCTCTCACTGGCTCCTGTACGTCGTGGCTGATCTTCTGCCCAAACTCAAGCCACTTCCTATCAAGGAGCGGCTTTCCGTTCTGTTTGTGGAGCGTTGTCAGTTGGACGTGCTCGATGGCGCGTTTGTGGCGGTTGATGTGACCGGAGTGCGTACCCATATTCCCGTGGGTGGTGTTGCTTGCCTGATGCTGGAGCCAGGCGTGCGGGCCTCACATGCGGCGTGCAAGTTGGCCGCCGAGGTCGGTACCTTGCTGGTGTGGGTTGGGGAGGCCGGTGTACGCCTGTACTCTGCCGGGCAGCCCGGCGGAGCGCGTGCGGATCGCTTGTTGCATCAGGCCAGGCTGGCGCTGGATGATGAGGCCAGGTTGAAAGTCGTGCGCGAGATGTATCGCCGCAGATTTGGCGAAGAGCCACCGCAACGGCGCAGCGTGGACCAGTTACGTGGCATCGAGGGTGCACGCGTGAGAGCCATGTACAAGCACCTGGCCGAACAATATGGCGTGAAGTGGCATGGCCGCAATTACGACCGTAATGATTGGGATGCTGCTGACGTGGTAAACCGGTGTTTGTCTGCGGCCAATCACTGCTTGTATGGAGTGACGGAGGCCGCCGTTCTGGCTGCCGGGTATGCGCCTGCCATCGGGTTCATTCATAGTGGCAAGCCCTTGTCCTTCGTCTACGATATTGCCGACATCTACAAGTTCGAAACTGTGGTCCCGGTCGCTTTTGCGGTGGCATCCCGGTCCAGCGGCAGTAACGATGAACGTACGGTGCGCCAGCATTGCCGTGACATGTTTCGAAAGAGCCGCTTGCTGGAGCGCATCATTCCTGACATCGAGGATATTTTGGCGGCCGGTGGACTGCAGCCACCTGAGGTGCAGGGTGTGGTGGAGCCAGCCATACCGAATGAGAAGGGCTTGGGTGATGCTGGTCATCGTTCTTGAGAATGCACCCCCACGGCTGCGCGGCCGCATGGCGATCTGGTTGTTGGAAGTGCGGGCTGGCGTCTATGTAGGCAATTACAGCCGAAAGGTCCGCGAATACCTTTGGGAGCAGGTCGTCGAGGGACTGGAGGACGGCAACGCTGTCATGGCCTGGCAAGCGAATACTGAATCCGGTTTCGAATTCTTGACCCTGGGAAAGAACCGGCGCATGCCTGCTGAGTTTGACGGGGCGAGGTTAGTGTCATTTTTTCCTGTCGCTGACCAGGGATGAGCATGTAGTTGCTCCCCGTTTTTTAACAATCTAAACGATGTATTGTTGGGCCAGCTTTCCTTGGAAAAGTTGGTGAGTTTTTGGGTGTTGAAAAAACTGATTAAAAACAATGACTTGTTTTTAGTCTGGTCCCCGCGTATGCGGGGATGAACCGTTGCTATTGCGCTGCTCAATGAGCTGGAACGGGCTGGTCCCCGCGTATGCGGGGATGAACCGTACGGCTCGGGCGCAATGGTCAACGGCCGCGACTGGTCCCCGCGTATGCGGGGATGAACCGCCAGAAATGGCCTCTGCGCTGGCGATGTACGGCTGGTCCCCGCGTATGCGGGGATGAACCGTCGCTCATCGACGGGTGTCGCCATCACTCGAACTGGTCCCCGCGTATGCGGGGATGAACCGCCGCCATCGCCGAGCAGGTCAAGACCTACTCACTGGTCCCCGCGTATGCGGGGATGAACCGCCCCAATCAGCGCCCAGGCGATGAATCGTGCCCTGGTCCCCGCGTATGCGGGGATGAACCGGCGCGGCCTGGTGGCGGCGACGGCATGCCTTGCTGGTCCCCGCGTATGCGGGGATGAACCGAATCCGAGAAACAAAAATTGGGAATCCATGTGCTGGTCCCCGCGTATGCGGGGATGAACCGTCATTCGGAACACGGGGCTCCCAGATCACCGACTGGTCCCCGCGTATGCGGGGATGAACCGGATGGGCTCTAGATTTTCGGGATGGACTCTAGCTGGTCCCCGCGTATGCGGGGATGAACCGGCCGGTAGCGATGGCCTTGAACAATGCACTCACTGGTCCCCGCGTATGCGGGGATGAACCGTAATTTCAGCGATGGCAACGCTTAACGCACAGCTGGTCCCCGCGTATGCGGGGATGAACCGTAACATCACCAATATAAGTATGACCCAAACTCCTGGTCCCCGCGTATGCGGGGATGAACCGTTCATTGGCGGCCCGCTGCTGGTAATGGTTGCCTGGTCCCCGCGTATGCGGGGATGAACCGATTCCTGCGAGGTGAGTTCGCAGACGCGAACCCTGGTCCCCGCGTATGCGGGGATGAACCGCCACCATGCTGCGCACGCGCGCCAACGCATCTCTGGTCCCCGCGTATGCGGGGATGAACCGCCACTGGTTGGCATCCTCGGCGGTGCGATATGCTGGTCCCCGCGTATGCGGGGATGAACCGTGATGCTGATGTGGCGTATGACGTGGCGGCCACTGGTCCCCGCGTATGCGGGGATGAACCGGTGTCACCGGGCACATTTACAACAAGGACAAACTGGTCCCCGCGTATGCGGGGATGAACCGGCTGCGGACTCGAACCGCACCAGGTTTCCCCGCTGGTCCCCGCGTATGCGGGGATGAACCGACCGCAGGCAACATCAATTTCGGGGCCAGCGGCTGGTCCCCGCGTATGCGGGGATGAACCAGGACAAAAAATGTGCCAGCTTCGCTGTTTATTCCTGGTCCCCGCGTATGCGGGGATGAACCGCAAACGCAGTCACATTCACATCAAACGAATCACTGGTCCCCGCGTATGCGGGGATGAACCGGATTAACAGGAACAACAAGAACACAATACACACTGGTCCCCGCGTATGCGGGGATGAACCGTTTCCAAAAGGAGATAAGAAATGCGCACAGAACTGGTCCCCGCGTATGCGGGGATGAACCGCGTCGAGTTTGATCCTACCGTGTTGCATTCGTCTGGTCCCCGCGTATGCGGGGATGAACCGCCATGACGCGCCGCAAATGCGTTTTTGTCCTTCTGGTCCCCGCGTATGCGGGGATGAACCGCAATTGCCGAAGGGCGACCGGGCTTTAATAACCTGGTCCCCGCGTATGCGGGGATGAACCGGTGGCCCACATGGAGACACCGCGATAGGTCTTCTGGTCCCCGCGTATGCGGGGATGAACCGAACATGCTGATCAAGTCGCTGGCCACGACCACCCTGGTCCCCGCGTATGCGGGGATGAACCGTGCTCCAGCACATCCGACCAGTCACTCTCCAGCTGGTCCCCGCGTATGCGGGGATGAACCGTACGAGCCGCACATCTGGGCCAAGGAATCGGCCTGGTCCCCGCGTATGCGGGGATGAACCGCTTAAATCCAGACTACGACCCGTTTGAGATCACTGGTCCCCGCGTATGCGGGGATGAACCGGCCTGCTGATTCCGGATGTGGCCATGGGTCTGCTGGTCCCCGCGTATGCGGGGATGAACCGTCGGCTTGGCCGCCGTTCCAGGTGACAGGCGCCTGGTCCCCGCGTATGCGGGGATGAACCGAAGCCGCGCAGGTCCGGCCCAACGGTCACCGACTGGTCCCCGCGTATGCGGGGATGAACCGCTGGGCGACAAAATTGCCAACGCCTTCCACGACCTGGTCCCCGCGTATGCGGGGATGAACCGCCACGGCATTGCCAGTTCTGGTCAAAGCCTTTCTGGTCCCCGCGTATGCGGGGATGAACCGCTGGTGCGCCTGGAGGCCGAGCGCCGGCAGTACTGGTCCCCGCGTATGCGGGGATGAACCGACCAACTGTGGTACGACAAAATCTGCGCCAACCTGGTCCCCGCGTATGCGGGGATGAACCGCGGTTGATTGATCTGATCGGAGACCGCACCGACCTGGTCCCCGCGTATGCGGGGATGAACCGTTCATTGGCGGCCCGCTGCTGGTAATGGTTGCCTGGTCCCCGCGTATGCGGGGATGAACCGATTCCTGCGAGGTGAGTTCGCAGACGCGAACCCTGGTCCCCGCGTATGCGGGGATGAACCGCCACCATGCTGCGCACGCGCGCCAACGCATCTCTGGTCCCCGCGTATGCGGGGATGAACCGCAGCGAGTTGAGCATGTCGATGGCCTGCTGCTCTGGTCCCCGCGTATGCGGGGATGAACCGGTGCCGTACAACTCGACCGGAAGACCGCCCACCTGGTCCCCGCGTATGCGGGGATGAACCGTCGAACTGTGGCGCCTTCGCGGAAAAGGGGACCTGGTCCCCGCGTATGCGGGGATGAACCGTATTTGCGCGACAAGGTTGGGAGATTGGAGCACTGGTCCCCGCGTATGCGGGGATGAACCGGGAGAGACCTGCACAACACCGGCAGACGAAACCTGGTCCCCGCGTATGCGGGGATGAACCGCATTTTGTACGTATAAATTTATTTTGTTTTCCCTGGTCCCCGCGTATGCGGGGATGAACCGCAGTCGGATATCAGTCCGGCAAATTGGCAAACCTGGTCCCCGCGTATGCGGGGATGAACCGTGACGGCGGCCGCCAGGTCTTGAGTCTGCCATCTGGTCCCCGCGTATGCGGGGATGAACCGCCACCGCCAGGCGCAGATTGATGAGGGCAGGCCTGGTCCCCGCGTATGCGGGGATGAACCGATTTCCCCTTCGCTGTTGAATGAGCGCCCAGTCTGGTCCCCGCGTATGCGGGGATGAACCGTATGACCAGATCGTGCAGCCGTGGATGTTTGGCTGGTCCCCGCGTATGCGGGGATGAACCGGCAATAGCTCACCGGATCCTCTCGCAAGGGAACTGGTCCCCGCGTATGCGGGGATGAACCGGGCGAGCGCGGCGGCCGCACTTCGTTCGAAACCTGGTCCCCGCGTATGCGGGGATGAACCGGTTCCGTACAGCTCAACCGGCAAATCACCCACCTGGTCCCCGCGTATGCGGGGATGAACCGCGCCAGCGCGAGAAGCGCGAGCGGGAGGCGATCTGGTCCCCGCGTATGCGGGGATGAACCGAGGGAACCAATGTTCAAACCGACCGCGAAACGCTGGTCCCCGCGTATGCGGGGATGAACCGCAACTGAGCCAGGGCGGATTTGTCGATGACAACTGGTCCCCGCGTATGCGGGGATGAACCGGAACACGAAGCCCGCGTGCATGCGCAGAAACACTGGTCCCCGCGTATGCGGGGATGAACCGGCGTCAATAACTCTCGATTGATTAGCTTTATCCTGGTCCCCGCGTATGCGGGGATGAACCAAGCGTCAAACCGGTGACGCCAGTAATCGGCACCTGGTCCCCGCGTATGCGGGGATGAACCGACGAAGACGGGCGACTTACTGCGGCACAGCGGCTGGTCCCCGCGTATGCGGGGATGAACCGGCAGCCAGTCCGATTCCATGCCGCCGGCATCGCTGGTCCCCGCGTATGCGGGGATGAACCGATTGCGGGTCGCGCAGGAACAGGCGGTAATCGCTGGTCCCCGCGTATGCGGGGATGAACCGCCGTGAAACGCGCCGTGATTGCTGGCTCTGTTCTGGTCCCCGCGTATGCGGGGATGAACCGTCATCGCGGACGGCAAGAACAATCTGTATTCCCTGGTCCCCGCGTATGCGGGGATGAACCGTGAATTCCCCTCAATGGCAGATTGATGCATTTCTGGTCCCCGCGTATGCGGGGATGAACCGCAAACCGTTGCGCCGAACGTTCCGGCGCAAAACTGGTCCCCGCGTATGCGGGGATGAACCGACGGTGAAGAGCCGGGCGCGAAACGCAACCGCCTGGTCCCCGCGTATGCGGGGATGAACCGACGCCGCTGGCGGTGGCCGACGTGCGCCGCGCCTGGTCCCCGCGTATGCGGGGATGAACCGCTTGTGCGCTTCTTTCATTTTGGCTTCATACACTGGTCCCCGCGTATGCGGGGATGAACCGCAATCGATGTTCAACAACATCTGGAAAGAAGCCTGGTCCCCGCGTATGCGGGGATGAACCGGACAAAAACTACTTGGCGCTGGAGCAGAGGCGCTGGTCCCCGCGTATGCAGGGATGAACCGTTTATTTGCGGCGTAGCTCTGGTGGTGGTGCCTTGGCCCCCGCGCATGCGAGGGATCCGTCGCGTGCGATCTTGGGTTTCCAATTATCCAAGCGGAGCCCCGGAATCGCATCCCGGCAAACGTAAGCGGGAGCTAAATAGGCCCTATTTCTTACCGTAATTCATCAACCCGTCTCATTCCCTCCGCCTTGATCTGCTGAATATCCGTCCCCGGCACCACCAGGTCCATGCCGATGGCCTTCATGCGCTGGGCCATGTCCATGGTGCCGGCGAAGATGCCCACGTACTTGCCCAGCTTGCGCGCCAGCGCCAGCAGATGGTCGATGGCCTCATTGAGGCGCGCATCATCGTAGGCATCCGGCGCCAGGCCCAGTTCGATGGCGAGGTCGCTGGGGCCGATGAAGATGCCGTCCAGGTCAGGGGTCTTCAGGATGGCCTCGGCATTGGCATAGCCTTCGCGCGTCTCGATCATGGCCAGCGTCAGGATGGTGGCATTGGCGTGCGCGAAGTAATCCGCGCCGCCATACAGGAAGCCGCGCGCCGGACCATAGCTGCGCCCGCCGCGCGGCGAATAATGGCAGGCCCGCACGAAGCGCTCGGCGTCCGCCGCCGTGTTGATCAACGGGCAGATCACGCCGTAGGCGCCGGCATCGAGCAGCTTGTTGATTTCACCCAGGCTGTTTTCGGAGCACCGTACCAGCGGCATGGCCGGGGTGCTGGAGATGGCCTGCAGCATGGGCAGCGCCGATTCGATCGAGAAAGGAGCATGCTGCAGGTCCACCGTTACGGCGTCGTAACCGCTGTGGCCCAGCACTTCGGCCAGCAGCGAGTTGCCCATCGATACCCAGCCCGAGATGGCCAGTTGCTGTTGCGCGAAGAGGGTGCGCAGCCGGTTTTCCCGCATCGTTCGTCTCCCGTGGATCAGGCCAGCGCAGGTGCTGGCGATGCGCCATGTTAAGTCCGAATGCGCGGGCCTGACATGAAACTTCTTCAGGCGCGGTACTGGAAGGGCGCGTCATCGATGGCGCGCTTGCGGCCGGCGATCTGGTCGGCCACCAGCGCCGCGCTGCCGCAGGCCAGCGTCCAGCCCAGCGCACCCTGGCCGATGTTCAGATGCAGATTCTCCAATGGCGATGCGCCGACGATGGGCACGCCGCTCGGCGTAGCCGGACGGAACCCCATCCACGGCGACAGCGTGGCGTCCTCGCCCAGCCTGCAGCCGGGGAAGAGTTCGCGCAGGCCGTTCTTCAGTTCCTCGATGGCGCACGGGGCAATGCTGCGGTCCTGCCCCACCAGTTCGATGCGGCCCGCCACACGCAGGCGCTGGCCCAGGCGCGCATAGACGATCTTCCTGGCGATGTCGGTAATGGAGACCTGCGGCGCGGCCGCGCGGCTGGCTTCATCCTCCAGCGGCACGGTGATGCTATAGCCCTTGAGCGGATAGAGTGGCAGGCGCAAGTCCAGCAGGCGGGCGAACGCCACGCTGTCGGCGCCCAGCGCCAGCACGAAACGGTCGGCGGCCAGCCATTCGCCGCCGGCCTGCACCGCATGCAGCGTGCGGTCTTCAAGGCGCACCGCAGAGACCTGCCGGCCGCCCAGGAAACGGAAGTTCGGATCGCCCTGCATCGTCTGCACCAGTGCGCGGCAGAACTGCGGGCAATCGCCAGCCTCTTCGCTGGGCGTGTAGACGCCGCCGACCCAATCGCGTTGCGAATGAGCCAGTGCCGGTTCGATACGAAGGCAGTCGGCCGCGCCCAGCACCTGCTGCTGGCAACCATATTGCGACTGGAATTGCACCTGGCGGGCCGCCGCTTCCAGCCCCGGCGCATCGGTGAACATGACCAGCTTGCCGGAGCGCTGATGATCGAAGGACAACCGCAGCCCGGCATTCCATTGCGTGAGCTGGTCGCGGCTGTAGAAGGCCAGTTGCAGCAGGTCGATGGTGGTCTGGTTGACGCGGTGGCTGTTGCAGCAGCGCAGGAAGTCGAGCAGCCAGCGATACTGGGCGACATCGGCGGTGGGCTTGATGGTCAGCGGCGAGTCCTTGCTGAACAGGTAGTAAGCCCACTTGGTCCAGACCGAAGGATCGGCCAGCGGCGCCACATAGGAATAGCTGAGCTGGGCGCCATTGCCCTGGCTGGTGCCTTCGCCGGGCTGTTGGCGCGCATCGACCAGGCTGACCTGATGGCCATCCTGCAGGAGACGGTAGGCAGTGGTCACGCCGATCACGCCGGCGCCCATTACGCAGATATGCATGGTGTTTCGTTGAAGTCAGTCAAGAACCGCGCGGCGCGCGGCCTGCAGCGGATCAGCGCCAGACTACCGAAGAGCCGCGCAGGTGTCACATGCCGAATCGGCATGAAGATTTGCGTGCATGCACAAGCGTTTTGCGCCTTCTGTTGGCCGGGCAAGCGCCATGCTGGGCTACAATAGCGCCCGATGCAGGCCAGACAGCCGCTGGCCGCCTTCGCAAGGAGGCGGCGGGAGGAAGGTCCGGACTCCACAGAGCAGGGTGACGGTTAACGGCCGTCCGCTGAAAGCCGGCGCAAGCCGGTATAAGGCGAGGAACAGGGCCACAGAGACGAGCGTATTAAGTTACGGTGAAACGCGGTAACCTCCACCCGGAGCAATTTCAAATAGGCACGCGTTGATGTGGCTCGCGGAGCGTGCGGGTAGAAAGCTTGAGCGGCGGAGCGATCCGTCGCCTAGAGGAATGGCTGTCATAGCGGGTTTCCCGCCGTAACAGAATCCGGCCTACCGGCCTGCTTCACTGAATTCATCCATCATTCATCACAAGACTGCGGCCCGTGGGCACTGCGGGATCGCGCAAGAGACGATACCCCGGGAGACCCATGAATCAAGCCGCCACACCTGTGCTCTTCGAAGAACTGACGGCCGCCAATGGCCGCCGCATCGGCATCGCCACCCTCGCGTCCGAAAAGACCCTGCATGCCATCTCGCTGGAGATGGTCAGGCTGTTGACGCCGCAACTGCAGCGGTGGCAGGCCGATCCGGAGGTGGCCATGGTCATCCTGCAGGCGCAGGGCGAGAAGGCCTTCTGCGCCGGGGGCGACCTGCAGCATCTCTATCGGTCCATGCGCGAACATCACGCCTCGCCGACGCGCGACGACATCCGTGCCAATACTTATGCAGCCGAGTTCTTCGAACAGGAATATCGCCTGGATTATCTTCTCCACAGCTTCGCCAAGCCCATCCTGTGCTGGGGGCATGGCATCGTCATGGGCGGCGGCATCGGATTGATGGCCGGTTGCAGTCATCGCGTGGTGACCGAGAAATCACGCCTGGCCATGCCGGAAATCAGCATCGGCCTGTATCCCGATGTGGGCGGCAGCTGGTTCCTGGCGCGCATGCCGGGCAAGACCGGTCTCTTCCTGGCGCTGACCGGCGCCAACCTCAATGCCAGCGATGCGCTCTTCGCCGGCCTGGCTGACTACCGTGTGGCGCATGCCGGCAAGCAGGCGGTGATCGATGCGCTGCTCCTGCAGCCGTGGGGGGAGGGCAAGGATGCCGAGCTGCTGGATCGCGTCCTCGGTGCGGCGCAGGCGTCCTCGCTACAGGAGGGGACGGCAGCGTTCGCCGCCGCCAACCTGCGCACGCATTTCGACCTGATCGATGCCCTGTGCCGCCGCCCCACGCTGCCCGAAATCGTCGACGGCATCCTTGCGCTGGAGACCGAGGATGCCTGGCTGATCAAGGCCCAGGCCACGCTGCGCGCCGGCTCGCCGGGCTCGGCCTGGCTGGGGTATGCCTTGCAGAAGCGTGTACGTGCGCTGTCGCTGGCGGAGGTTTTCCGGCTGGAATTCGTGGTCTCGCTGCATTGTGCGGCGCGTGCGGATTTTGTCGAGGGCATCCGTGCGCTGATCATCGAGAAGGACCAGAAGCCGCAATGGAATCCGGCCTCGCTGGCTGGCGCCACACCGCAATGGGTGGAAGGTTTCTTCGCTGACCCCTGGCCGCGCGCGGCCCATCCGCTGGCCGACCTGGGCGCCTGAATCGCTGCAGCGCATCCCCGGTCGTGCCGGCGGCCTGGTCTTACAGGCCCAGTTCGGACAGGCCGGGATGGTCGGCCGGACGCGGACCGGAACGGTCCCAATGGAATTTGCGGTCCGCTTCCTTGATCGGCAGGTCATTGATGGAGGCATGGCGCAGGCGCATCAGGCCATGCTCGTCGAATTCCCAGTTCTCGTTGCCGTAGGAGCGGAACCAGCTTCCCGAATCGTCATGCCATTCATAGGCGAAGCGCACGGCGATGCGGTTGCCTTCGTGCGCCCAGACTTCCTTGATGAGACGGTAATCCAGTTCGCGCGCCCATTTGCGGGTGAGGAAGGCGACGATCTCGGCGCGTCCGTGGATGAAGTCGGCACGGTTGCGCCAGCGGCTGTCTTCGGTATAGGCCAGCGAGACGCGCTGCGGGTCGCAGGAATTCCAGGCGTCTTCGGCGGCACGCGCCTTCATAGCGGCAGTCTCGCGGGTGAACGGGGGCAGCGGCGGACGCTGGGCGGGGCTATTCATCGACGGTCTCCTTGGGTGCGCCGGACGAGCCGGCAGGTCTGGTGGTCAGCGGGATGGCAAGCGGGACTGCGGCTGCGGCAGATGTTAAGCCGAAAAAATTCTAGGCGTAGCGCGAGGCGTTGGCAAACGAAGACGGGCCGTGCAGGGACATGACACTGCTGTGCGTGACGGACTGACTTGGAACTGTGCTGTGCGGGCCGGGATGCAAGCCTGGCCAAGGGAATGGCGTATTGCCGGGGAGGACGGGGAAGGACTGGAGGGAGACGGCCGACCGCCAGGATCGGCCTCGATTTGAATGCCATGAACCTGGTTCATGGCATTCAAATGCGCGAAGCGTGAAATTATTTCTTCTTCTTGTTCACGGCTTCCTTGAAAGCCTTGCCAGCCGAGAACTTCACGGTGGTAGCAGCGGCGATCTTGATTTCTTCGCCGGTTTGCGGGTTACGGCCGGTGCGGGCAGCGCGCTTGCCGGTCGAGAAGGAACCGAAGCCAACCAATTGCACGGTATCGCCCTTGGTCACGGCCTTGATGATGTTCTCGATGACGGAGTCCAGCGCGCGCTGGGCTGCTGCCTTGGAGATCTCGGTGTCGGCGGCGATAACGTCAACCAATTCAGATTTGTTCACTTTTAAATTCCTTTCACTGTTAAGGTGCCCAGATTTTAGCACTGGAATGAGGCGGATCCGCAAGCCCTATCTGCGTTTTCAGCCGATCGGGCCTGGCCGGAACCGGCCTTTGATTGAAAAAAACCGAGGTGCTTTTCAACACCCGCCAACGGCATTTTGCAGCGCCATTTTTGCGGTTCGATCTTCCCAAAGACACGGATAGTAAAAGCTGCGCGCAGAGGAAGTCAAAACAAAAACGCTTGGCGCTGTTCATTTGATGAAGAAATTGATGAAGTTTCGGGTTTGAGCCGGATTGCTCACCCATCCCCTGGAAGGTGGCCGAGTTATTTTTCCGCTTTTCAGCGACTTTTGCTGAACTTAAGTTGCGCTGCAAAATCCATGTCCCTTGGTCTGTTGCACTCGCAAATCGACCGCCTCAGGTGTCTCTCATTTTTTCCTCATCCCGCTGCCCCGAAATCGGGCAGGCCGGCTCTTCCATGCGCCGCAAATCCGCGCCGTTGCGCAATTCTGGCGCGAAACACATGTGTATAGCTCAGGTTGCACCTTCAATGTAAATGCTAAGTCCTTCATTTTCTTCACAAATGTTATGAAGGGGGCATTTTAAGGAAGTGCGCTAAGTCTTTGACTTTATTAGCAAAATCGCTGTTTTTCACAACGTATACCGCTTGACCTGCAATAGTGCATCCACTAAAGTGGGCGGCAGTGTGAAAAAGTGTTTTTTTGTGGGGCATTTGCGGGTTCATTTGCATTTGCCTGGCACGACAAGGCAACCGATCAGCAAACTCACTCGCCGCAGGCGAAGGAAAAAACACAGTGTTCCAGGGCGCGTCAGCACTCAATCTCGATGCCAAAGGACGGATGACCATTCCGGCCAAGCATCGTGACGCCCTGATTGTGCAGTGCGAGGGACGCGCCACCGTGACGCGCCACCCGCATGGCTGCCTGTTGTTCTTCCCGCGCCCGACCTGGGAGACACACCGTGAGCAAATTGCCAACTGGCCGATGTCGGCCCGTGCCTGGCAGCGCATCTTCCTGGGCAATGCCCAGGACGTGGAGCTCGACAGCGCCGGGCGCATCCTGATCGCGCCCGAGCTGCGCGCGGCCGTGGGTTTGCAGCGCGATGTGATGTTGCTGGGTATGGGTAGTCATTTCGAAATCTGGGATGCCGTCAAGCTGGCCGAAAGCGAAGCCGAGGCTGTGGCGGGTGGCATGCCGGATGTGTTGAGTAATTTTTCCTTCTGACGGCCGGACAAGATGAATCTGCAACCGGTGCCCGAGCTGCAGCACCGCACCGTGCTGTTGGAAGAAGCCGTGGACGCGCTGGCCATCGAGGGCGAGCGCGCCAATGGCATTTACCTGGACGGAACCTTCGGTCGCGGCGGTCATAGCCGCGCCATCCTGTCCAGGCTGGGCCCGCAAGGGCGCCTGATCGCATTTGACAAGGATCCGTTGGCCATCGCCACGGCGCAAAAGATCACCGATGCTCGCTTCGAGATCGTGCATGACAGTTTTGCGACCATGGATGAAGCGCTCGCCGCACGCGGCATCGCGCAGGTCGACGGGGTATTGATGGATTTGGGCATCTCGTCGCCGCAGGTGGATGACGCCGCGCGCGGCTTCAGTTTTCGCCTCGATGGCCCGCTGGACATGCGCATGGATACCACCCGTGGCGTGTCGGCAGCGGAATGGCTGGCAACGGCAGATGAACAGCAGATTGCAAAGGTGATACGAGATTATGGGGAAGAACGGTTTGCTCTTCAGATTGCAAAGAAGATTGTTGCTGGCCGGGCAATCGAGCCAATTTCAAGCACACGACAGCTTGCCGCGCTCGTGGCACAAGCCGTCAAAACCCGCGAGAAAGGCAAAGACCCGGCCACTCGCACCTTTCAGGCTGTACGGATTTTCGTCAATCAAGAGCTTGAAGAACTCGAAGTAGGACTGGACAAGGCATTTGCCCAGATGGCGCAGCACGGGAGATTGGTCGTGATCAGCTTTCACTCGCTGGAAGATCGCATCGTCAAGCAGTTCATGGCCTCCAAAGCCCATGCGCCGCAGCCTGACCGCCGCCTGCCGATTCGTGCGGTGGACCTGCCGCAAGCGCCGGCGCGCCTGCTGCCGCGTGTCATGCCCAGCGCTTTTGAGGTGGAAGCCAACCCGCGTGCCCGCTCGGCGGTCATGCGCGGCCTCGAGCGCACTACGGCTGCTGCATCGCTCACCCAAGGGGCGCCTGCATGACCGGGCGTCTGTGCATCCTGCTGACCATCATGCTGGTGGGTTGCGCGCTGTCGGTCGTGAGCGCCCAGTACAAGGCCCGCAGTCTCTTCATCGAGCTGGAACGCGCGCAGAGCGCGGCCCGCCAGCTCGACGTCGATTGGGCGCAGCTGCAGCTGGACCAGTCCACGCTGGGCAAGAACGCCCGCATCGAAGAGCTGGCGCGGCGTGACCTGGGCATGGTCCCGGTGACCGCCGCCCGTACCCAATACCTGACCGTGGGGGCGCAATGACCAAGATGCCTCCGCGTACCAACCTCGCCGGCGGTCGTGTGGCCGCTTCCAAAGGCGTGGCGTTTTCTTCCAACCCCATCCTGCAGGTCAAGCTGCCGGCCTGGCGCTCGCGCTTCGTGCTGTTCGTGCTGTTTGCGGCCTTCGTGGCACTGGTGCTGCGGGCACTGTGGTTGCAGGGCGTATCCACCGATTTCCTGCAGAAGCAGGGCGCCTCCCGCTACGCCCGCACGCTGGAAATGCCCGCCACGCGCGGCAAGATCACCGACCGCAATGGCCAGGTGCTGGCATCTTCGGTGCCGGTCAAGGCGATCTGGGCCATTCCCGATGACGTCCAGGCCGCGCCCAAGGACAAGCTGGTGCAACTGGCCAAGCTGCTGGAGATGAGTGATGCCGAGCTGCGCAAGAAACTCGATTCGGATCGCAGCTTCGTCTATCTGAAGCGCCAGGTCGAGCAGGATACCGCCGACAAGATCGTCAAGCTGGGCATCCCCGGCATCGAGACACGCAAGGAATACAAGCGCTTCTATCCTGAAGGCGAGGTGATGGCGCACGTGGTCGGCTTCACCAATATCGAGGATGCCGGCCAGGACGGCATGGAACTGGCCGCCCAGAAGACGCTGGCCGGCGTGACCGGCAGTCGCCGCGTCATCAAGGATCGCCTGGGCCGTGTGGTGGAAGACATCGAATCCATCCGCGAACCGCATGATGGCCGCGACCTCACGCTTTCCATCGACAGCAAGATCCAGTACATCGCCTTCACGCAACTGAAGGAAGCGGTGGAAAAATACAAGGCCAAGGCCGGTGGCATCATCGTGGTCGATGCCAAGACCGGTGAAGTGCTGGCTCTGGCCAACCTGCCGACCTACAACCCCAACGACCGTTCCGTGCTGACCGGTGCGCAGCTGCGCAACCGCGTGGTGACCGATACCTTCGAACCCGGCTCGACCCTGAAACCCTTCACCGTGGCCCTGGCACTGGATACCCATCGCGTCACGCCCTCCACCGTGTTCCAGACCGCGCCCGGCAAGATGACCATCGGCACGGCCACCATCGGCGACTCCCATGCACATGGTGCCCTGACGGTGGCGCAGATCATCGAGAAGTCCTCCAACATCGGTACGGCCAAGATCGCGCTGGGCATGCCGCCGGAAGAGATGTGGGAAATGTTCACCACGGTGGGTTTCGGCCAGCAGCCGAAGTTCGGCTTCCCAGGTGCGGTCGCCGGGCGCGTGCGTCCCTACAAGTCGTGGCGTCCGATCGAGCAGGCCACCATGAGCTACGGCCACGGCATTTCGGTTTCGCTGATCCAGCTGGCGCACGCTTACCTGATCTTTGCCCGCAATGGTGACATCATTCCGCTGTCCTTCACCAAGGTCACCGATTCGCCCATCGGCCAGCGTGTCATCTCGCCCGATACCGCCCTGCAGATGCGGCGCATGCTGGAAACTGTGGTCGCTCCGGGCGGCACCGCGCCCCAGGCCCAGGTGCCGGGCTATCGCGTGGGCGGCAAGACCGGTACGGCCTACAAGATCGAAAACGGCAAGTACGTGCGCAAGTACGTGGCCTCCTTCTCGGGCATTGCCCCGATGTCGGACCCGCGCCTGATCATCTCGGTGATGATCGACGAGCCGCAAGGCCAGCACTACGGTGGCCCGGTGGCCGGTCCGGTGTTTGCCAACGTGGCCGCCAATGCCTTGCGCGCATTGAACGTACCGCCGGACTCCAGCGTGACCAACATCATCATTCCCAAAGAACCGCTTGAGGAGAGCATGTAATGTCCGAGCGCGTTCTGAGCCTTCAAGACATCTTCGCCTGGCTGCGCCAGGCGGCGCCGTCTGCGCAGCTGACCTCGGATTCCCGCCGCGTGGCGCCGGGCGACGTGTTCTTCGCCTACGTGGGCGACGCCGATGGCCGCTCCTATATTGCCGATGCCGTCGAGCGCGGCGCCGCCGCCGTGCTGTATGAAGCCGATGGCTATACCTGGCCCGACCAGATCGAAGAGCCGCACCTGGCCGTGCCCGATCTCAAGGCCCGTGCCGGCGAGATCGCCGCCGCCTGGTACGGCCAGCCTGACCAGAACATGCTGACGGTGGCCGTCACCGGCACCAATGGCAAGACCTCCTGCGCCTACTGGCTGGGCACGGCGCTCTCGCGCCTGCCCGGTGCCAGCGCTGCCGGCGTGATCGGCACCCTGGGCGTGGGTACCTTCATCAACGGCAAGCCGCAAGGTTTCGACGTCACCGGCTATACCACGCCGGACGCCGTGCTGCTGCAACGCAGCCTGTCCAAGCTGTCGCAGGCCCGCGTGGGGGCGCTGGCCATCGAGGCCTCGTCCATCGGGCTGGCCCAGGGACGCATGAATGGCATGCACGTCGACGTCGCCCTGCTGACCAATTTCACCCGCGATCACCTGGATTTCCACGGTGACATGCAGACCTATGAAGAGGCCAAGCGCAAGCTCTTCCAGTGGCCCGGCCTCAAGCACGCCGTGGTCAACCTGGACGATGGCATGGGCCAGCGCCTGCTGCCGCTGCTGGCCGAGCGCAAGCTGCCGGTGATCGGCTACGCCATTGCCGACGGGCTGGGTGGCGACACGCAAGGCGTACCCACCCTGCGCGCGACCCAACTGCGCAGCAGCCATACCGGTACCACTTTCCATGTGGACTCGCCCTTCGGCAGCGGCCAGGTCAAGACTCAGCTGGTCGGCCGCTTCAACGTCAGCAACGTGCTGGGCATCATGGGTGTGCTGCTTACTCAAGGCGTGGCCTGGGATGCGGTGGTGGCCGCCGCTGCCGCACTGACCCCGGCCCCTGGCCGCATGCAGCAATTCGGCGGCCCCGATGTGCCGCTGATCGTGATTGATTACGCCCATACCCCCGACGCGCTCGACAAGACCCTCTCCACCCTGCGCCAGGTCGCTACCCAGCGCGGTGGCCAGCTGTGGTGCGTGTTTGGCTGCGGCGGTGACCGCGATCCGGGCAAGCGCCCGCAGATGGGCCAGATCGCCGAGCAGGCCGATCAGGTCGTGCTGACCAGCGACAACCCGCGCACCGAAGATCCGCAAGTCATCATCGACCAGATCCGTGCCGGCATGAGCCGCGTCGAGCCGACCGTGCTGCCTGATCGCGCCGGTGCCATCCTGTGGGCGATCCGCCATGCCACCAAGTCCGACGTGGTGCTGCTGGCCGGCAAGGGCCATGAGCCTTATCAGGAAATCGCCGGCAAGAAATTGCCCTTCCTCGATGCCGATCATGTCGCGCTGGCCCTGGCCGCGCGCTCGACCATGATGGGAGGCGCATGATGCGATTCGATTTCCACCAGTTGCTGGAATGGATCCGCACCGCCGGGGAAGCCGCCTCCGCGCACACCGTGCCGGGCGTGGTCAATGCGCCGCAGGGCGTGCTCGAACTCAATGATGTCCTCACCGACAGTCGTGCGGTCAAGCCCGGCAATGTTTTCGTCGCGCTGCGCGGCGAACGTTTCGATGCGCATGATTTCCTCGATGCAGTGGCCGCCCAGGGCGCTGCCGCCGTGGTGGTCGAGCGCGTGCCGCCGGGCCTTGCCGTGCCGGCCATCGTGGTGCCCGACACCCGCGTGGCCTTGGGCCAGATCGCCCATGGCTGGCGTGCGCAGCGCCAGATTCCGGTCATCGGCGTGACCGGCAGCAACGGCAAGACCACCGTCAAGGAAATGATCGCCGCCATCCTCGCGGCCGCCTTCGGTGAAGACGGCTACCTGGGCACGCGCGGCAATTTCAACAACGAGATCGGCGTGCCGCTGACCTTGTTCCGCCTGCGCGCGCAGCACCAGGCCGCCGTCATCGAGATGGGCATGAACCATCCGGGCGAGATCGCCGTGCTCTCGCGCATCGCCGCGCCGACGCTGGGCCTGGTCAACAATGCCCAGCGCGAGCACCAGGAATTCATGGCCAGCGTGGAAGCGGTGGCCCGCGAAAACGGCGCCGTGATCCGCCACCTGCCCGCCGATGGCGTGGCCGTGTTCCCGGCCGATGATGATTTCACCCCGCTCTGGCGCGAAGAAGCCGGTGCGCGCCGCGTGCTGACCTTCGGCCTGAATGCGCAAGCCGATGTGAGTGCCAGCTATCAGGCCACCGCCTTCGGCAGCACGCTGCAGGTCACCGTCAAGGGGCTGGCCGTGCCGCCCGCGCAGTTCAAGGTCGAACTGGCCGCCGTCGGTGAGCACAACGTACGCAACGCACTGGCGGCTGCTGCCTGCGCACTCGGTGCCGGCATCCCGGTGGACGCCGTGGTGCGTGGCTTGCAGAGCTTTGCCCCGGTCAATGGGCGCCTGCAGCGCAAAGTGGCGCGCAGCGGCGCATTGGTGATCGACGACACCTACAACGCCAACCCCGATTCGGTGCGCGCCGCCATCGACGTACTGGCCGCCATCGCCGGCCCGCGCGTGCTGGTGCTGGGCGACATGGGCGAAGTCGGTGACCAGGGTCCGCAGTTCCATGCCGAGATCGGTGCCTATGCGCGCAGCCGTGGCATTCCGCTTTTCTTTGGATTGGGCGAATTGACGAAATACGCCGTCACTTCGTATGGCCCCACGCTGCAAAACGTAGCGCAGGCCATGCATTTCGACGACATCGGCGCACTCAATGCGGCGGTGGAGCAGGCCGCGCCGCAGGGCGCGACCGTTTTGGTAAAAGGTTCACGCTTCATGAAGATGGAGCGAGTTGTACAGCATCTGGTCAACGTTGAATCACTCACGCAACATCAACAGGAGACCCATTAGCATGCTGGTCTGGCTCGCACAGAATTTTCAACAGGACTTCGGCTTTCTGCGCCTGTTCAACTTCATCACCTTCCGCGCGGTGTTCGCCACGCTGACGGCGTTGTTGATCGGCATGATCGCCGGACCCGCCGTCATCCGCATGCTCACCCGCATGAAGGTCGGCCAGGCCGTGCGTACCGATGGTCCCCAGACCCACCTGATCAAGTCCGGCACTCCCACCATGGGCGGCGTGCTGATCCTGATCGGCATCGGCATCTCGACCCTGCTGTGGGCGGACCTGTCCAACCGCTTCGTGTGGATCGTGCTGATCGTCACGCTCGGCTTCGGCGCCATCGGCTGGGTCGATGACTACCGCAAGGTGGTCTATCGCGATCCCGAAGGCATGCGCTCGCGCGAAAAATATTTCTGGCAGTCGCTGATCGGCCTGGTGGCGGCGTTCTACCTGGCCTTCTCGGTCTCCGAAGTGAGCAACATGAAGGTCTTCGACCTCTTCGTGGCCTGGGTGCGTTCCGGCTTCAGCCTGGACCTGCCGCCCAAGGCCGACCTGATCGTGCCCTTCTTCAAGACCATCACCTATCCGCTGGGCGTGTGGGGCTTCATTGCGCTGACCTATTTCGTCATCGTCGGCACCAGCAATGCAGTCAACCTGACCGATGGTCTGGACGGCCTGGCCATCATGCCGACCGTGCTGGTCGGTGCGGCCCTGGGTCTGTTCGCCTACCTGACAGGCAATGCGTCCTATGCCAAATACCTGTTCATCCCGCACATCCCGGGCGCCGGTGAATTGCTGATCTTCTGCGGTGCCATGGGCGGCGCGGGCCTGGCCTTCCTCTGGTACAACGCCTATCCGGCGCAGGTGTTCATGGGCGACGTCGGCGCACTGGCGCTGGGCGGCGCGCTGGGCACCATCGCCGTGATCGTGCGGCAGGAAATCGTGCTCTTCATCATGGGCGGCATCTTCGTGGTGGAAACGCTGTCGGTGATGATCCAGGTGGCCTATTTCAAGTACACCAAGAAGCGTTTCGGCACCGGCCGCCGCGTGCTGCTGATGGCGCCGCTGCACCATCACTACGAGCAGAAGGGCTGGAAGGAAACCCAGGTGGTGGTGCGGTTCTGGATCATCACCATGATGCTGGTGCTGGTCGGCCTGTCGACGCTGAAGTTGCGGTAAACAGGCGATATGAAGAAAAACGGCGCCCCTTGTGACGAAATGCAAGCGGCGCCTTTGTGGTTGGCAGGGCTGGGCCCTGCATGGCAAGACCTTAATGAAGAAGTGAGTCGGAAAACAAGATGAATTACTCGGGCAAACACGTTCTGGTGCTCGGACTCGGCGAGTCCGGCCTGGCAATGGCGCGGTGGCTGGTCTACTGCGGCGCCGGCGTGCGCGTGGCCGATACCCGCAGTGAAGCGGCGCTGGCCGGGCGCCTGGCCGCCTTGCGCGCCGAGGCGCCGGCAGCCGAAGCCGTGCTGGGCCAGGCACTGGCGCCCTCGTTGCTGGATGGAATCGATTTCGTCGCCGTCAGTCCGGGCCTGGCGCCCGAGGGTGAGCTGGCGCCGCTGATGCCGGCCATCGCCGAACGCGGCCTGCCGCTGTGGGGCGAGATCGAATTGTTTGCGCAGGCGCTGGCCGCGCTGCGCGAAGAAACCCTGTATCAACCCAAGGTGCTGGCCATCACCGGCACCAACGGCAAGACCACCGTGACCCGCCTGACCGGCCTGCTGTGCCAGCGCGCCGGCCTGTCGGTGCAGGTGGCCGGCAACATCAGCCCGGCCGCCCTGGATGTGCTGCGCGAAGCCGTCATCAAGGACAAGGTATTCCTGGCCGAATTGGCCGAGCAGGATGCGATTGCTGCCGAACAGGCCGCCGCCGAAGCCGAGGCACAGGCGGCGCAGCAGGCCGTGCTGGACGCCCAGCAGGCCGCCGAGACCGAGAAGCACCGCCGCGCCGCCGCCCGCATCGAGGAAGCGGCCGCGATTGCCGTGCCGGTGTTGCAGGAGCAGCCCGGCGAGGCCGTCGCACCCTCCGAACCCGCCGAGCCTGAACCCGCCCCGCAGCTGGAGTTGCTGGTCGCTGCTGAGTCTGCACAAGAGCCAGCGCAAGAGCCAGCACAGCCCGCCACCGAGGTCTCATCCGACGATGCCGAGGCAGCCAGTGCCAGCGAACCGGCCTCCGAAGAGGGCGCGCCGCAAGACGCCCCCGCCCCCGCCATAGAAGCCACCCTGGACGTGGCCTCCGACGTGGTGCCGCAAGCCGATACCAACGCGCCTGCCACCACTGGCGAAGCGATGAACCTGGGCGACTTCATGGAAGTCTCGCGCAAGGCCGAGGAAGATGCGCTGGTCGAAGTCCCGCCGCCGCCCCCGCCCGAGCCGACCTATCGCGGCTCCATGCCGCAGGCCTGGGTACTGGAGCTGTCCAGCTTCCAGCTGCATACCACGCACAGTCTGCAGCCGCACGCCGCCACCGTCCTCAACCTGACTCAGGATCACCTCGACTGGCATGGCAGCATGGAAAACTACGCCGCCGACAAGGCCCGCATCTTTGGCCCGGACACCGTGCGCGTTCTGAACCGCGACGACGCGCTGGTGATGGAAATGGCCTCCGCTGCCGCGCCGCTGTCCACCTTCGGCCTGGATGAACCGTCCACGCCCAACAGCTTCGGTCTGGTCAACGACAACGGCATGCAATGGCTGGCCAATGCCTTCGTGCATGAAGACGATGAAGTGCCGGAAGGCAAGCGCCGCCGCAAGCAGAAGGACATGCTGCCGCCGCCCGTGACGCTCAAGCGCCTCATGCCCGCCGATGCCCTGAAGATCCGCGGCGCCCACAACGCCATGAACGCCCTGGCCGCACTGGCCCTGTGCCGCGCCATCGATCTGCCGATGGCACCGCTGCTGCACGGCCTGCGTGACTACACCGGCGAGCCCCATCGCGTGGAACTGGTCGGCGTGATCCAGGAAGTGGAGTACTACGACGACAGCAAGGGCACCAATGTCGGTGCCACCGTGGCGGCGCTGAACGGCCTGGGGCTGGGTGGCCGGCCCAACCGCATCGTGCTGATCGCCGGCGGCGATGGCAAGGGCCAGGATTTTTCGCCGCTGGACCTGCCGGTGCAGAAATATGCACGCGCGGTCCTGCTGATCGGCCGTGACGCCCCCACCGTGCGGGCCGCGCTGGCCGACAGCGGTGTCGAACTGATCGATTGCGCCACGCTGGAGCAGGCGGTGGAGCAGGCCGGGCAGATCGCCCAGGCGGGTGACATCGTGCTGCTCTCGCCGGCTTGCGCCAGCCTGGACATGTTCCGCAACTACGCCCATCGCGCCGAAGTCTTCGTGGATGCGGTGCGTGAACTGGCGCTCTCGCGCGGTGAGGTGCTGGCATGAAACTGGGCCTGTCCGTGATGCGTAGCTGGCTGGGTGGCCGCAAGGAGGCCGCCCCGGTGCCGGCCGGCCGTGCGCGCAGCGGCCGTGGCAGCGCCTCGGGCAGCATCGGATTCGAGCAGCGCTCGCGCATGATGGAATACGACCAGCCCCTGATCTGGGTGGTGCTGCTGCTCATGCTCTTTGGCATGGTGATGGTCTATTCGGCCTCGGTGGCGTTGCCGGATTCGCCCAAGTACGCTTCCTATTCGAACTATCACTTCCTGATCCGTCAGGCGATCTTCATCGTGCTCTCCATCATGACCGGCGCGGTGGTGTTCCGCGTGCGCATGGAAACCTGGCAGAAGTGGGCGCCGTATCTGTTCGCCATTACCCTGATCCTGCTGCTGATGGTGCTCATTCCCGGCGTGGGCAAGGGCGTCAACGGCGCCAAGCGCTGGCTCTCGCTGAAGATCATCAACCTGCAGCCGTCCGAACTGATGAAGCTCTTCATCGTGCTCTATGCCGCCGACTATACGGTGCGCAAGCAGGCGGTGATGCACAAGCTGGTCAAGGGCTTCTTCCCGATGGCCGCCGCCGTCGGCCTGGTCGGCCTGTTGCTCCTGCTGGAGCCCGATCTGGGCGCCTTCGGTGTGATCGTCTGTATCGCCATGGGCATCCTGTTCCTGGGCGGCATCAACGGTGTCTGGTTCGGCGGCATCGGCGCGACGCTGGTGGGCGTGTTCTCGCTGGTCATCGTGACCTCGCCGTGGCGGCGCGAGCGTATCTTCGCCTACCTGAATCCCTGGGAAGAAGACAACGCGCTGGGCAAGGCCTATCAGCTGTCGCACTCGCTGATTGCCTTCGGCCGTGGCGAGCTGTTTGGCGTGGGCCTGGGCAGCAGCGTGGAGAAATTGCATTACCTGCCGGAGGCGCATACCGACTTCCTGCTGGCTGTCATCGGCGAAGAACTCGGTTTCGCCGGTGTGCTGGTGGTGGTGCTGCTGTTCTACTGGCTGGTCAAGCATGCCTTCGAAATCGGCCGCCAGGCCATCGCCCTGGATCTGACCTTTGCCGGCCTGGTGGCCAAGGGTATCGGCATCTGGCTGGGTGTGCAGGCCTTCATCAACATGGGCGTGAACCTGGGCCTGTTGCCGACCAAGGGCCTGACGCTGCCGCTGATGAGTTATGGCGGTTCGGGCGTGCTGCTGAATTGTGTGGGCCTGGCCATCCTGTTGCGCATCGATTATGAAAACCGGGTGCTCATGCGCGGAGGCCGCCTGTGAGCGCGCCCCGCAAGTTGCTGATCATGGCGGCCGGTACCGGTGGCCATATCTTCCCGGGCCTGGCCATTGCCGATACCATGCGCGCGCGCGGCTGGCAGGTGAGCTGGCTGGGCACCTCGCACGGCATGGAGCGCGAGCTGGTGCCGCGCCATGGCGTGGAGATGGACAGCATCGTCTTCGCCGGCCTGCGCGGCAAGGGCCTGATGCATACGGTCAAGGGCGTGTGGCGGCTGGCGGCAAGCTTCTTGCATTGCCATGCCATCCTCGGTCGTCGTCGCCCCGATGTGGTACTGGGCATGGGCGGTTACGTCACCGTGCCGGGCGGCATGATGGCGCGCCTGCGCGGCAAGCCGCTGGTGCTGGTCAATGCGGATGCGGCGCTGTTGTTGTCGAACAAGACCTTGACGCCGATGGCGACCAAGGTGCTCTTTGGCTTCCCTGCCGATTTCGGTCGTGCAGCCGGCAAGGCCGAGGTCACCGGCAATCCGGTGCGCAAGGAAATCATCGCGCTGCCGCAGCCGGTCCAGCGTTACGCCGGCCGCAGCGGTCCGCTGAAGATCCTGGTGGTCGGCGGCAGCCTGGGCGCCAAGGTGTTGAATGACAACGTGCCGGCTGCGCTGGCGAAGCTGCCCGTTGCGTTGCGCCCGCAGGTGACGCACCAGTCGGGCAAGCAGCATATCGCGGCCTTGCGTTCGGCATACGAGGCCGCAGGCGTGCAGGCCGAAGTGGTCGATTTCATCGACGACATGCCGCGCCGCTATGCCGAGGCCGATCTGGTGATCTGCCGCGCTGGCGCGATCACCGTGTCCGAGCTGACGGCAGCGGGTGTGGCCAGCGTGCTGGTGCCGTTGGCGGTATCGACCACCTCGCACCAGATCGACAATGCCAGGTGGATGGCACAGAACAAGGCGGCGATTCACCTGCCGCAACGCGAACTGACGCCGGAACATCTGGCCGGTTTGCTGCAGAAACTGGACCGCGCTGCATGCCATGCCATGGCGCAGGCGGCATACGAACAAGGCCGGCGCGATGCCAACGAGGCAATCGCGCGCGTGCTGGAAGGACTGGTAACACCATGAAGCATCGCGTCAAGAATATTCACTTCGTCGGCATCGGCGGCGCCGGGATGAGCGGCATCGCCGAGGTGCTGCTTAACCTCGGCTATGGCGTTTCGGGCTCCGACCTGGGCAGCAACGCAGCCACCCAGCGCCTGGCACAGCTGGGCGCCTGCATCCGCTATGGCCATGCGGCCGAGAACATCGAAGGCGCCGACGCCATCGTCACCTCCACCGCCGTCAAGGGCGACAACCCGGAAGTGCTGGCCGCGCGCAAGAAGCACATCCCCATCGTGCCGCGTGCGGTGATGCTGGGTGAACTGATGCGCCTGAAGAAGGGCATTGCCATTGCCGGCACCCACGGCAAGACCACCACCACCAGCCTGGTGGCGAGCGTGCTGGCGCAGGGCGGGCTGGACCCGACCTTCGTCATCGGCGGCCGCCTCACCAGCGCCGGCGCCAATGCCAAGCTGGGTACCGGCGAATTCATCGTGGCCGAGGCCGATGAGTCCGATGCGTCCTTCCTCAACCTGACCCCCGTGATCGAAGTCATCACCAACATCGATGCCGATCACATGGAAACCTACAACCATGATTTCGCGCGCCTGAAGCAGGCCTTCGTCGAGTTCACCCAGCGCCTGCCGTTCTACGGCGTGGCCGTGCTCTGCCTGGATGATCCGCACGTGCGCGAGATCATGCCGATGGTCTCCAAGCCTATCCTCACCTATGGCTTCCATGAAGATGCCGACGTGCGCGCCACAGAGGCCCGCGCCGTGGACGGCAAGATGGAATTCACCGTGATCCAGGACGGCTACGCCCCCATGCAGGTGAGCCTGAACCAGCCCGGCATGCACAACGTGCAGAACGCCTGCGCGGCCATTGCCATTGCGCGCGAGCTGGATGTGGACGATGCCTCCACCCAGAAGGCGCTGACCGAATTCAACGGCGTGGGCCGCCGCTTCACGCGTTACGGCGAAGTGCCGATTACCGACGCGCAGGGCAATCCCGCTGGTCACTTCACGCTGGTGGACGATTACGGCCATCACCCGGTCGAGACCGCTGCCACCATCGCCGCCGCCCGTGGCGCCTATCCGGGCCGCCGTCTGGTGCTGGCCTTCCAGCCGCACCGTTATACCCGTACGCGTGATCTGTTCGAGGATTTCGTCAAGGTGCTGTCGTCTCCCGATGTGCTGGTCCTGGGTGAAGTCTATTCCGCCGGTGAAGCCCCTATCGTGGCCGCCGATGGCCGTTCGCTGGCGCATGCGCTGCGTGCGGCCGGCAAGGTGGAGCCGGTCTTCGTGGACGATATCGGCGACATGCCCGAGACCATCCGTAACGTCGTGCGCGATGGCGATGTGGTCATGACCATGGGCGCGGGCTCGATTTCCGCCGTGCCGGGCCGCCTGGTGGCGCAAGCCGGTGGCAAGAACGAACAGGGGGTCGCATGATCAGCCAGGAACAGATCAAGGGTTTCGGCCGCGTCGGCGTGCTCTTCGGTGGCCGCTCCGCCGAGCGCGAAGTATCGTTGATGTCGGGCAGCGGCGTCCTTCAGGCCCTGCGCAGCAAGGGAGTGGATGCGCATCCCTTCGATCCGGCTGAACGCAGCCTGGGTGAATTGCAGGCCGAGAAGTTCGATCGCGTCTTCATCGCCCTGCATGGACGCTATGGCGAGGACGGCACGCTGCAGGGGGCGCTGGAACAGATGGGCTTGCCCTATACCGGTCCCGGCGTGATGGCCTCCAGCATCGCCATGGACAAGATCATGACCAAGCGCATCTGGCTCTCGCACGGCCTGACCACGCCGCGCTTCCTGAGTCTGGATACCAAGACCGCTACCCGCGAACAATTGCGCGTAGTGCCCGATGAGCTGGGCCTGCCGCTGATGCTGAAGGCGCCGCATGAAGGCTCGACCATCGGCATTGCCAAGATCAACGGCTATTCCGACATGCAGGCGAGCTTCGAGATGTGCGCCCGCTATGACAGCGTGGTGCTGGCCGAGGAATTCATCCGTGGCCGTGAACTGACGGTGCCGGTGCTGGGGCAGGGACGCGATGCGCGGGCCTTGCCGATCATCGAGATCTGCGCCCCGGGCGGCAATTACGACTACCAGAACAAGTATTTCACCGACGACACGAAATATTACTGCCCGGCCCCGCTGGATGAGGAACTGACGCGCCATATCCAGGATCTGGCGGTACGTGCCTTCAATGCGCTGGGTTGCCGTGGCTGGAGCCGCGTGGATTTCATGCTGCGCGAGGCCGATGGAAAGGCTGAGCCTTACCTGATCGAAATCAACACCTCGCCCGGCATGACCGGTCATTCGCTGGTGCCGATGGCGGCCAAGGCGGTGGGCATGAGCTATGAAGACCTGTGCTGCGAGATTCTGGCGATGGCCTCGCTGGACATGAGGCCATCCAAGGATTGGACGCCGCAGGCGGACCAGCCGTGATGGTCCGGGTTTAAGGAAGAACGCGTCGATGTGGCAGGACGTCAAGATGCTCAACGCCATCAGCAGTGCGCTTTTTGCGCTGGTGCTGCTGGCCCTGGTGGCATCCGGTTTATGGTGGGTGGCGCAGCGGCCGATGTTTACGCTGCACACGATACGCATCGAATCGGCCAGCGACATGCCGCTGGAGAAGGTCAATGCGTTGACGGTGCGGGCCACTGCGGTGCCGCGCATCCACGGCAATTTCTTCACGGCCGACCTGACGGCGGTGCGTGCGGCCTTCGAAGCCGTGCCCTGGGTGCGCAAGGCCATGGTGCGGCGTGAATGGCCGGACCGGCTGGTGGTGAAGATCGAGGAACACAAGGCCCTGGGTACCTGGGGCGAAGATGGCAAGCTGCTCTCGCAAAAGGGTGACGTGTTCACCGCCAACCTGGCCGAGGCCGAGGATGACGGTGACCTGCTGGAGTTCGATGGCCCGCCCGGCAGCGAGAAAGAGGTGGTGACCCGGCTGGCGCAGTTCCGCCAGTGGTTTGCGCCCATCAAGCTGGAGCCGGAGTCGGTGGTGCTGTCGAACCGCTATGCCTGGACCGTGCGGCTGGACAATGGCATGACGGTCGAGCTGGGTCGTGAGCAGGGCGATGCGATTTTGAAGGAACGTGTAGCGCGGCTGGTGGCGGTCTATCCGCAACTGCTGGAACGATTGCAAGGAAAGATAGAAAGCGTCGACTTGCGCTATCCCAACGGGATGGCCTTGAAGGCGGATGGCCTGGTGCTGGCGGCAATGAACGGGAAAAAGAAATAAGCGGAACGCTATGACAAAAGACGCAAAAAATCTGATCGTCGGTCTGGACATCGGCACCTCGAAAGTGGTGGCGGTGGTGGCCGAGGTGCTGCCCGACGGCCGCCATGAAGTGATCGGGCTGGGGCAGTCCGAATCCAAGGGGCTCAAGAAAGGCGTGGTGGTCAACATCGAGGCCACGGTCGAATCCATCCAGCGCGCGCTGGAAGAAGCCGAGCTGATGGCCGACTGCAAGATCCGCAATGTCTACACGGGGATTGCCGGCAGCCACATCCGCAGCTTCAATTCCAGCGGCATGGTCGCCATCAAGGACAAGGAAGTCACCGCCGCCGACGTCTCGCGCGTGATCGAGACCGCCAAGGCGGTCAACATCCCGACCGACCAGCAGTTGCTGCACACGGTCCCGCAGGAATTCATCGTCGACAACCAGGAAGACGTACGCGAGCCCATCGGCATGAGCGGCATCCGCCTGGAAGTGAAGGTGCACATCGTCACCGGTGCGGTCTCTGCCGTGCAGAACATCGTCAAGTGCGTGCGCCGCTGCGGCCTGGAAGTGTCGGACCTGATCCTGCAGCCGATGGCCTCGGCCGATTCGGTGCTGACCACCGACGAGCGCGAGCTGGGCGTGGTGCTGGTCGACATCGGCGGCGGCACCACCGACGTGGCGGTCTTTACCGAAGGCGCGATCCGCCATACCGCGGTGATTCCGATTGCGGGTGACCAGATCACCAACGATATCGCCATGGCCTTGCGCACGCCGACGCTGGAAGCTGAAGAGATCAAGCTGCGCTATGGCGTGGCCAAGCAGATCCTGGCCGATCCGAGCGAGACGCTGGAAGTGCCCGGCCTGGGTGACCGCAATCCGCGCACGCTGTCGCGCCAGGCGCTGGCAGCGGTCATCGAGCCGCGTGTGGAAGAGCTGTTCGCGCTGGTGCATCAGGTGGTGCGCGAGTCGGGCTATGAAGAGGTGCTGTCCTCGGGCATCGTGCTCACTGGCGGCTCGGCCATGATGCCGGGCATGACCGAGCTGGCCGAAGACATCTTCCTGAAGCCCGCCCGCCTGGGTACGCCCGAATACAGCGGCCAGCTGGCCGACGTGGTGCGCAGCCCGCGCTACTCGACCGTGCTGGGCCTGTTGCAGGAAGCCAAGAAGCAATACTTGCGCGGCTACATCGTGACGCGCCAGGAAGGCTCGGTGAAGGCGGTCTGGCAGCGCATGAAGGAGTGGTTCCTCGGCAATTTCTGAATACCTGCCGGCGGCCGCCAGTGGCGGGTGCCGGCGAATGCATCAGGATGTAAAAGCATTGGGAGTTTCTGGCGGTTCAGTTGTACGGTTCTGGCAGTAAAAAATGATGAGAAGGGCCGCAAATTTGACGCTGGCTTTTCTTAGAATAGCGGTATCAAGGCATCAGTCGCATCATTGGCATCATCGGTATCAGCATTAGAAGAAACATCGGTAATTGAGCATATAGACAGCAGTGATCAGTTGCTAGTCGTCACACCGCGTGATGCCTATCAACTGCCAGCTGCAGGACACATATATTTTAAGGAGTCATCATGGAAATCGATATGGTCGACAATGCGACGCTGGGTACGATCATCAAGGTCGTGGGCGTTGGCGGTGCGGGCGGCAATGCCGTTCAGCACATGATTAACAAGGGTGTGTCCGGCGTGGAATTCATCGCCGCCAACACGGATGCCCAGGCACTGAAGCAATCCAAGGCACACAACGTCATCCAGATCGGCGACACCGGTCTGGGTGCCGGCATGCAGCCTGAAGTCGGCCGCCGTCTGGCCGAGGAAACCCGCGCCCGCATCGAAGACTCCCTGCGCGGCGCGCACATGGTCTTCATCGCGGCCGGTATGGGCGGCGGCACCGGCACCGGTGCTGCACCCGTGGTGGCGCAAGTGGCCAAGTCGCTGGGCGCGCTGACCGTGGCCGTGGTCTCCAAGCCGTTCTCCTACGAAGGCCAGAAGTGCATGGACATCGCCGACGCCGGTCTGGAAGAGCTGTCTCAGCACGTCGATTCGCTGATCATCATCCTCAACGAAAAGCTGGAAGAGATCTACGAAGATGACAGCATGATCGAATGGCTGTCGCATGCCGATGACGTGCTGAACAATGCGGTGGCCGGTATCGCCGAAATCATCAATGTGCCGGGCCACATCAACGTCGACTTCAACGACGTCAAGACCATCATGGGCGAGCAGGGCAAGGCCATGATGGGTACCGCTACTGCGGCCGGTGTGGATCGCGCCCGCGTGGCCGCCGAGCAGGCCGTGGCTTCGCCGCTGCTGGACGGCATCGACCTCTCCGGCGCGCGCGGCGTGCTGGTCAACGTCACTGCCAGCCGCAGCCTGAAGGGTAAGGAAATCAAGGAAGTCATGGCCACCGTGCGCGCCTTCGCCGCACCGGACGCCTCGATCGCCCAGGGCATCGCCTACGATGACAGCATGGGTGACGAGATCCGCGTGACCGTCGTGGCCACCGGCCTGGGCCGCGCACGCAAGGCCGTGCAGCTGGTGCAGACCCCGGTCATGCGCACCGGTACCCACAACGAGCCGATGATGGCCGTCGGTGGTGTGATGCCGCAAGGCACCGCGCAACCGGCCGGTGCGGCCTTCGGTGGCCTGAAGGCGCCGGCCGTGTGGCGCCGCGAGTCGGCATCCGACACCGTGCGCGCGCTGGAAAAGAACGGCATGGAAACCTACGACATCCCGGCCTTCCTGCGCAAGCAGGCGGACTGATCGTCCTCTGCCACGGCTGACCGGCCGCTTCACAGCAGGCCGGTCGGTTCCAAGGCATACTAACGCCGCGCCTGGTGCGCGGCGTTTTTTTTTTTGCGCAGCGCACCGGCAGCTCATCTGCCCGATCGATTCATCGGCACAGATTGATCTGTTCCCCCCAATTTGATTCAACCAACCAGACGAGGAAACACCATGACCATCAAGATCGGCGACCGCCTGCCCGAAGGCACCCTGACCGAATTCATCGAGACCGAGACCGAAGGCTGCAGCCTGGGCCCGAACGCCTTCAAGGTATCGGAGCTGGTCAAGGGCAAGAAGATCGCGCTGTTCGCCCTGCCCGGCGCCTTCACCCCGACCTGTTCGGCCAAGCACGTTCCGGGCTACATCGCCCTGGCCGACCAGTTCAAGGCCAAGGGTGTGGATGAGATCTGGTGCCTGTCGGTCAACGACGCCTTCGTCATGGGCGCCTGGGGCCGCGACCAGAAAGCCACCGGCATCGTGCGCATGTTCGGTGACGGCAGCGCCACCTTCACCAAGGCCCTGGGCATGGAATTCGATCTGACCGAACGCAACATGGGCGTACGCTCGCAGCGTTATTCCATGCTGGTCGAAGATGGCGTGGTCAAGCAGCTGAACCTGGAAGCAGCGGGCAAGTTCGAAGTCTCCAACGCCGAGACCCTGCTGGCGCAACTGGGCTGATGAGTGGCTGGTGGCCAGGCATCCCCGGCCATGAAGAGGACGGCATGCTGCGGCATGCCGTTTTTTCTTGCGGAAATCATTTATCCGTTTTCGGGCCGGCTGACATGATCCTGACGGCACTTTGCAGATGGGAACGATTTGCAACAAAGCCGCGCCCGCCGGGGCGGGGCTAGGGCATCTTGGCTATAATGGCCGGATGTTGAAACAGCGCACAATCAAGAATCTGGTCAAGACCACAGGGGTCGGCCTGCACTCCGGCACCAAGGTCGAGCTGACCCTGCGTCCGGCCGCACCCGATACCGGCATCCTGTTCCGCCGCGTGGATCTCGATCCCGTGGTCGAGCTGCCGATGATCGCCACCGGCGTGGGTGATACCCGCATGGCCTCGACCCTGACCAAGGATGGCGCCAAGGTCTCCACCGTCGAGCACCTGCTGTCGGCCTGCGCCGGCCTGGGCATCGACAATCTGGTCATTGATCTGACCGCAGAAGAAATTCCCATCATGGACGGCTCGGCCTCGTCGTTCGTCTTCCTGCTGCAGCAGGCCGGCCTGCAGGAGCAGAACGCACCGAAGAAATTCATCCGCGTCCTGAAGCCGGTGGAAGTGCGCGAAGGCACCGGCGACAAGGAAAAATGGGCCCGCCTGGAACCGTATGATGGCTTCCGCCTGAAGTTCTTCATCGAATTCAACCACCCGGCCGTGGACGGTACCGGGCAAGTGGCCGAGGTCGATTTCGGCATCGACTCCTACGTCAAGGAAATCGCCCGCGCGCGTACCTTCGGCTTCATGCAGGATGTGGAAACCCTGCGCGGCATGGGCCTGGCCCGTGGTGGTTCCTTCGAGAACGCCATCGTCATGGATGAATACCGCATCCTCAATGCCGATGGCCTGCGCTATGACAACGAGTTCGTGCGCCACAAGATCCTGGATGCCATCGGCGACCTCTACATCATCGGCCATCCGCTCCTGGCCAGCTACGACGCCCACAAGTCCGGTCATGGACTGAACAACCTGCTGCTGCGTGAATTGCTGTCGCAGCCGGATGCCTACGAAATCGTCAGCTTCGACCAGCTAGAACAGGCACCGCAGACCTATGTGATGCAAGCCCAGCAGGAGTGGGCGCTGAACTGACGCTTGCCCCTGCGGCAGATGCCCCAACGCAAAACGCCCCGGCCTGGACCGGGGCGTTTGGTTTTCTGGCGCGCTCTTGCCTTGCTGGCGATCTGATGGGAAATATCTTGTAAATTTTTTAGATGGATTTCGCCATCCGGCTATTTTCCCTGAGGAAATGGCGGGTCTTCACCTGCCTCCTTGGCCATTCTGCGCTGGTCGCGCCGCCGTATCATGGCATCGATGGCTTCTTTCAGGCCCTGGCTGCGCGGATCGCTGGCCAGCGTACTGCTGAGTTCGGCGAAGGAAGAGAGGGCGTTGTCGGTCAGTTCGAGCACGCGTTTTGGCGGTGGCGGGGGGGCCGTTCGGCCAACTTGCACTTTGATTCGGATTGAATTAACCTGCCATCCGTCCTTCAGCAGGCGGTCCTGCAGCCTCGGGGTTTGCTGCTTCAACCGGGCCGCCAGCGCTGCATTGGGGGCGCTCATGACCAGCACGCCAGCTTCAAACTGTAAGATCTGACACGCGGCAAACATCGCCGGCAAGTTCGCGGCGACCGACTGCTGCAGCGTGCCCATGCGAGCTAGGGCGGGCAACAGCGCCGCCATCGTCGAATTCGACCGCAAGAAATCCGCGGCTCCCTTCGTGCTCTTCGCCATGCGTTGAGCGCTCGTGGGAGCAGGCCGATAAGGGGTGAACGTAGATGGGTACTTCATCTTTAAACCTTATCACATCCGGTGTCTGACCGGCCGGAGACCAAGGAGCAAAGATGCAAATTATCCTGCTGCACCCCCGCCTCACCAAAGCCCGCTCCGTCACGCTGGGCACCAAGCACATTCTGCTGCTGCTGTTGCTGCTGGTCACGCTGGTGGCCGGCTCTTCGCTGTCGATTACCTACTTCCTGCTCAACCGCGCGGGCAACCCCGATGCCTCGCCGATGCTGCACAAGCTGGCCGTCTCGATGAGCCAGGAAGAAGACGGCCGCAACGAGAAATTCCTCAAGGAAAACCTGGCCATGATGGCCGTCAAGGTCGGCGAGATGCAGGCCCAGATGATGCGCCTGGATGCGCTGGGCGAGCGGGTGCAGGGCCTGGCCGGCATCCGTCCCGAAGAGTTCAACTTCAAGGAACTGCCCGGTCGCGGCGGCGCCGAAGTCTCCAGCATCGCCGGTCCCGGCCGCGACGTCGGCATGGACGAGCTGCGCCGCATGCTCGACAACCTGGCCGTGGACGCCGGCCATCGCACCGACTACCTCAACGCCGTCGAATCCACCCTGATGAGCGACAAGATCAAGTCGCGCCTCTTGCCCACCAATCAACCGGTCAACGTGGCCTACAACTCGTCGAGCTTCGGCTGGCGGCTCGACCCCTTCACCGGCCACAACGCCTTCCACGAAGGTCTGGACTTCCCAGCCCCGGTCGGCACCCGCATCGTCGCCGCCGCCGCCGGCGTGGTGATTGCCTCTGAATATCATTACCAGTTTGGCAACATGCTGGAAATCGACCACGGCAACAACATCATCACCCGTTATGCCCATGCCTCGCGGCTGTATGTGAAGGTGGGCGATATCGTCAAGCGTGGCCAGCACGTGGCCGATGTGGGCTCGACCGGCCGCTCGACCGGGGCGCACCTGCATTTCGAGGTGCGTATCCGCGGCATTGCCCAGGATCCGCGCAAGTTCCTGGCGCTGGGCGCCACCGGCGGCAATCAGCCCAAGCAGTTGCCGGTCTTCGTGGCAGGTCACTGAGCAGCGTCGGGCGGGCGTTTCCGGCTTGGCAAGCGGTCTGAAAGCCGCATTCCTGGCAAATTGTTGCATACCGGATAAGCCCGGCATGACGGTTTCAGCCAAATTCCGGCTTCCCATTGAAACCTTGTAAACACGCCCGATCTAAAGCGAACGCGGCGCGAGGCCTTTCGTCAAGCCAATGCAGGGGGCCTGCGTGCTAAAATCCGTGGTTCATTTTCGGGCGTGGCCGGCTGGAACCCGGCGGCCGGGAGCCCAACGTCACTCTGCCGGATCGTTCATCGGCGCTTTTATAGAATCCAAGCATGTCATTCCTGACCAAGATTTTCGGCAGCCGTAACCAGCGACTGCTCAAACAATATCAAAAAATCGTCCGCCAGATTAATGCGCTGGAGCCCTCGGTCGAGAAGCTGACCGACGCCGAACTGCAAGCCAAGACGCCCGAATTCAAGCAACGCATCGCCGGCGGCGAGACGCTCGACGCGATCCTGCCGGAAGCCTTTGCGGTTTGCCGCGAAGCTTCCCGCCGCGTGCTCAAGATGCGCCACTTCGACGTGCAGCTGATCGGCGGCATGGCGCTGCACTTCGGCAAAATCGCCGAAATGCGCACCGGTGAGGGCAAGACCCTGATGGCGACCCTGCCAGCCTACCTCAATGCACTCGCCGGCAAGGGCGTCCACGTAGTGACCGTCAACGACTACCTGGCCCAGCGCGATGCCGAAGACATGGGCCGCCTCTACAGCTGGCTGGGCCTGACCACCGGCGTGAACCTGTCGCAGATGGAACACGACGTCAAGCAGGAAGCCTACGCCGCCGACATCACCTACGGTACCAACAACGAATTCGGTTTCGACTACCTGCGCGACAACATGGTCTTCGACGCCGACGACCGCGTGCAGCGCGCCCTGAACTTCGCCATCGTCGACGAAGTGGACTCCATCCTCATCGACGAAGCGCGTACCCCGCTGATCATCTCCGGTCAGGCCGAGAATCACACCGAGCTGTATCACAAGATGAACGCCGTGCCGCCGCTGCTGACCCTGCAGATCGGCGAGGAAACCCCGGACGGCAAGGGCAAGATCGAAGTCCCCGGTGACTACACCAAGGACGAGAAGAGCCACCAGGTGCTGCTGACCGAAGCCGGTCACGACAAGGCCGAGGAAATCCTGACCCAGATGGGCCTGCTGCCCGAAGGCGCTTCGCTCTATGACGCCGCCAACATCACCCTGATCCACCACCTGTACGCCGCCCTGCGCGCGCACACCCTGTATCACCGCGACCAGCATTACGTGGTGCAGAACGGTGAAGTGGTGATCGTCGACGAATTCACTGGCCGCCTGATGACCGGCCGCCGCTGGTCCGATGGCCTGCACCAGGCGGTCGAAGCCAAGGAAGGCGTGAAGATCCAGAACGAGAACCAGACCCTGGCCTCG
Source organism: Herbaspirillum sp. DW155 (assembly GCF_037076565.1). NCBI lineage: Bacteria > Pseudomonadati > Pseudomonadota > Betaproteobacteria > Burkholderiales > Oxalobacteraceae > Herbaspirillum > Herbaspirillum sp. DW155. The sequence continues at coordinate 356,728 of NZ_AP029028.1, forward strand.
ATCACCTTCCAGAACTACTTCCGCATGTACGCCAAGCTGTCCGGCATGACCGGTACCGCCGATACCGAAGCCTACGAATTCCAGGAAATCTATCACCTGGAAACCGTGGTGATCCCGCCCAACCGTCCCAATGCCCGCAAGGACCGCCAGGATCAGGTCTACAAGACCGCGCAAGAGAAGTACATGGCCATGCTCAAGGACATCCAGGACTGCTACGAGCGCGGCCAGCCGGTGCTGGTGGGCACCACCTCGATCGAGAACTCGGAACTGCTCTCGGGCATCCTGACCAAGGCCAAGCTGCCGCACAACGTGTTGAACGCCAAGCAGCACGCGCGTGAAGCGGAGATCGTGGCACAGGCCGGCCGTCCCAAGATGATCACCATCGCCACCAACATGGCCGGCCGCGGTACCGACATCGTGCTGGGCGGCAACGTGGGCAAGCAGATCCAGCTGATCGAGGCCGATGAATCCCTGTCGGATGCCGACAAGGCCGCCAAGTCCCAGCAACTGCGCGACGAATGGCAGTCCCTGCACGACCACGTCGTCAATGCCGGCGGCCTGCACATCATCGGTACTGAGCGTCACGAATCGCGCCGGGTGGACAACCAGCTGCGTGGCCGTTCCGGCCGCCAGGGCGATCCGGGTTCCTCGCGCTTCTACCTGTCGCTGGACGATGCACTGCTGCGCATTTTCGCCGGCGACCGCGTGCGCGCCATCATGGACCGCCTGAAGATGCCCGAAGGCGAACCCATCGAAGCCGGTATCGTGACCCGCTCCATCGAATCGGCCCAGCGCAAGGTAGAAGCCCGCAACTTCGACATCCGCAAGCAGTTGCTGGAATACGATGACGTCGCCAACGACCAGCGCAAGGTCATCTACCAGCAGCGCAACGAACTGCTGGAGTCGGCCGAGATGGCCGAGATGATCGCCTCGCTGCGCGATGGCGTCTTCACCGACCTGTTCCGCGAATACGTGCCGGCCGAGTCGATGGAAGAGCAGTGGGACATCCCCGGCCTGCAAGCCGTGCTCAAGAACGAGTGGCAGCTGGATGTCGATCTGGAGGGCATGCTCAAGGCCGAACCCGACATGGCCGACGACGACCTGCTGGAGCGCCTGCTCGCCGCCGCCAGGGAGGCCTACGAATCCAAGGTGGCCGTGGTCGGCGTGGACGCCTTCGCCGGTTTCGAGCGCAGTGTCATGCTGCAGAGCATCGACAACCACTGGCGCGAACACCTGGCCGCACTGGACCACCTGCGCCAGGGCATCCACCTGCGCGGCTATGCGCAGAAGAACCCCAAGCAGGAATACAAGCGCGAAGCGTTTGAGCTGTTCGCCCAGATGCTGGACCTGATCAAGAACGAAGTCATCAAGGTCGTCATGACCGTGCGCATCCAGAGCCGCGAAGAAATCGAAGCGGCCGAGGAAAGCATGTCCGGTGGCTCGCCCATCAACGTCAACTACCAGCACGCCGACTTCGACCCCGAGGCCGCACCGGAAGAACTGCTGGCACCGACCGCCCAGGCCGGTACAGAAGACGGTTCGGAATACCCCAAGGTCGGCCGCAACGATCCCTGCCCCTGCGGCAGCGGCAAGAAGTACAAGCAGTGCCACGGCAAGCTGGCGTGAGCCTGAACTGAGCTGACCGGGGTCCGGTTCAGCCGCTTTTTGGCCCGATGTGAAGAGGCTGTCCAATCGCAAGCTTGGACAGCCTTTTTTACATCTGCCAGGTGAAGGCTTCTGCAAAATTTTGCCCGGCTGCCCTTATCATGGCTGCTCCGTCAGTCATCGCCTGCCGCCCAGGAGAACAAGAACATGCCCTTCGCCAAGCTGGTCCGCGCCTTGCCGCGTGCTTTTCTGCGGTTTTCTCTCTCTTCCCGCCTGAGCTGTGCCGCCGCTGCCGTGCTGCTGGCCGGCTGCGCCTCGTCGCCGCTGCCGCAATGGCGCGACAGCGGTCCCGGTTACGCCCCGGTCACGCCCTCCATTGCGGTGACCGATACCAGCGTGCCGGCCGTGGCCATCAGCACCGCCCCGCCCACGCGCGCCGCGCTGGTGGAGGCGGCCAAGGCCGAGTGGGACTTCTTCGGTAACCAGCAGATCGACATGCGCCACGAACCCTTCAGCGCTCCGCGCCTGGGCCTGCTGGAAGATGAAGGCGAGGCCGTCCAGCGGGTGGCCGAATACTGGCATGCGGTGGGCAAGAACCTGACCGGCGCTGACTGCCAGCAAGCCTGGTCGGCCGCCTTCATTTCCTGGCTGATGGTCACGACCAACGTGCCGCCGCAGGATTTCGCCCCCAACGAAACCCACTTCAATTACCTGAGCTTCCTCAAGGAGCGCCAGTCGCGCCCCTCGCCGCAATTCGTGTTGCGTCCGGCCGAGAGCGAGCCGATCGCGCCCGGTGACCTGATCTGCGCGCCGCGCGGCAACAACAACATCACCTCCATCGACGAAATCCGCCCCGGCCTGGCCGGCCATTGCGACATCGTGGTGGAGGTGCATGCCGATGACGGCTGGGCGGGCGTGATCGGTGGCAATGTCTTCAATTCGGTCTCCGAATCGCTGATCTCCGTGGATGCCCGGGGTGTCGCCCAGCCCATTGCGGCGCGCCCGTGGCTGGTGGTGGTCAAGAACCTGCTGCCCTGATACGGAGAGCGCCATGCTGATCCTGGGCAAGCTGCTGCTGGCGCCGCTGTTGCTGGCGCAGGCCAGGCGCCTGCGCAAGACCGCGCTGCGCCTGCCGGAGGCGGCCGGGCCGCGCAGCGGTGTGGAGTTTCCTGCGCTGCGTCCCGAGCTGGTGGCCGAACCGCTGCGCCTGCTGGTGGTGGGCGATTCCTCGGCCGCCGGTGTGGGCGTAGAGCATCAGGAGCAAGCCCTGGCCCAGCCGCTGGCGCGCCATCTGGCGCTGCGTGCCGACCGTCCGGTGGCCTGGCAGCTGGTGGCAAAAAGCGGCGTCAATTCGCTGGAAGCACTGGACCTGCTGGCACGCAGTGAGATCGGCCCGGCCGCCGTGCTGGTGGTGGCGCTGGGGGTGAACGACGTGACCTCGCAGATGCCTCCCAAACGCTACGTGGCCAATCTGCGCCTGCTGTGCGAACGCCTGATGGCGCAGGCGGGGGTGGAGCACATCGTCTTTTCGGGTTTGCCGCCCATGCATCTGTTGCCGGTGGCGCCGCAGCCGCTGCGCTGGTACCTGGGACGGTACGCGCGCAAGCTGGACCGCGCCTTGCGTGACTGGATCGGCGGCGACGCCGCGCTGCGCTACTGCTCGCTGCAATGGGCGCTGCCGCATGAGATGGCCATCGACCGCTTCCATCCCGGTCACGGGCAGTATGCCGAATGGGCCAGGATGAGCGCCGAGATCATCGAAAGCGAGTTCCTGCGTCATCAGCCGGTGACGGAAAGTGTTTAAAATACGCGTTCCGATTTTTACGCTGAAAGCTCGCCATGGCCGTCAATTCCCCGATTCCCGTTCCTTCCGACCTCAAAGCCGTCGCCGGCATCGAACTCGGCCATGCCGAAGCGGGCGTGCGCAAGGCCAATCGCAAGGACGTGCTGGTCATGAAGCTGGCCGAGACCGCCACGGTGGCGGGCGTCTTCACCAAGAACCGTTTCTGTGCCGCCCCGGTGCAGATCTGCCAGGCCAACCTGGCCCAGCTGAGCGCCGGCAAGCCCATCCGCGCCCTGGTGATCAACACCGGCAACGCCAACGCCGGCACCGGTGAAGAAGGCCTGCAGCGCGCCCGGTCGGTCTGCGCCGCGCTGGCCCAGCAGATGGGCGTGGAGCCGCAGCAGATCCTGCCGTTCTCCACCGGCGTGATTCTGGAGCCGCTGCCGGCCGACCGCATCATCGCGGGCCTGCCGCAAGCCATCGGCAACCTCAAGGCCGACAACTGGTTCAACGCGGCCGAGTCCATCATGACCACCGACACCCAGCCCAAGGCTGCTTCGCGCACCCTCACCATCGGCGGCAAGCAAGTGGTGATGACCGGCATCAGCAAGGGCGCCGGCATGATCAAGCCCAACATGGCCACCATGCTGGGTTTCCTGGCCTTCGACGCCAGGCTGCCGCAGGCATTGCTGAACCAGCTGGTCAAGGATGCCGCTGACCACTCCTTCAACTGCATCACCATTGATGGCGATACCTCGACCAACGATTCCTTCATCCTGATGGCCACCGGTGCCGGCGAACTGGAAATCACCAGCGCCGACAGCGACGAGTACAAGCAACTGGCCGCTGCCGTCACCGACCTGTCGCAGAACCTGGCGCACCAGATCGTGCGCGATGGCGAAGGCGCCACCAAGTTCATCGAAGTGGCCGTGGAAGACGGCAAGAGCGTCGAAGAGTGCCGCCAGATCGCCTATTCCATCGGCCACTCGCCGCTGGTCAAGACCGCCTTCTTCGCTTCCGATCCGAACCTGGGCCGCATCCTGGCCGCCATCGGCTACGCCGGCATCGATGATCTGGATGTCTCCAGGATCAACCTGTGGCTGGACGATGTGTGGGTCGCCAAGGATGGTGGCCGCAACCCGGATTACCGCGAAGAAGACGGCCAGCGCGTCATGAAGAAGGCCGAAATCGTGGTGCGCGTGAAGCTGGCGCGCGGCACGGCCAAGGCTTCCATCTGGACTTGCGACCTGTCGCACGATTACGTGTCGATCAACGCCGACTACCGTTCCTGATCGCCTGCTCATGACCCAGTTAGACCAATTCCTGCAGCGTGCCGAAGCCTTGCTGGCACGCGTCGAAGCCATCCTCCCCAATGCCGCCGCCCGTGAACCGGACTGGAATGCCGCCGTCGCCTTCCGCTGGCGCGGCGCCACCGCCCAGCGTCCCGGTTACCTGCAGGCGGTGGGCCATATCTCGCAGATCGCGCTATCCGACCTGCACAATATCGGCCCGCAAAAGGAACAGATCGACCAGAACACCCGCCAGTTCGTCGCCGGCCGTCCGGCCAACAACGTGCTGCTGACCGGTGCGCGCGGCACCGGCAAGTCTTCGCTCATCAAGGCTTGCCTGAACCAGTATGCCGACCAGGGCCTGCGCCTCATCGAAGTGGACAAGGACGACCTGCACGACCTGCAGGACATCGTGGAGCTGGTGGCTTCGCGTCCGGAGCGCTTCATCGTCTTCTGCGATGACTTGTCCTTCGAGGAAGGCGAGGGCGGCTACAAGGCCCTGAAGGTGGCGCTGGACGGCAGCATCGCCGCGCAGTCGGACAACGTGCTGATCTATGCCACCTCCAACCGCCGCCACCTGATGCCGGAGCGTCTCTCCGACAACAGCAGCTACACCCACACCGAGGATGGCGACCTGCATCCCGGCGAGACGGTGGAAGAAAAGATTTCGCTCTCCGAGCGTTTCGGCCTGTGGGTGACTTTCTACCCCTTCAAGCAGGATGATTTCCTGGACATCGTGGCCCACTGGCTGCGCCACTTCGGCTGCAATGAGGCGCAAATCGCCGATGCGCGTGCCGATGCGCTGCGCTGGGCGCTGCAACGCAGTTCGCGCTCGGGCCGCGTGGCCTGGCAGTTTGCGCGCGACTACGCGGGCAAGGCGCAGGCCTGATGAGCGCTGCTTCTGAGTCCGCCGCCAAGCCGGTCGATGTCGCTGTCGGCATCCTGATGCAGCCCAATGGCGACGTGCTGCTGGGCCAGCGTCCGGAGGGCAAGCCCTATGCGGGGTATTGGGAATTCCCCGGCGGCAAGGTCGAGCCGGGCGAAAGCATCTTCGCCGCCTTGCAGCGCGAGTTCAAGGAAGAGCTGGGGATCGAGGTGCTGGACGGCGAGCCCTGGTGCGGCGTCGAGCACGTCTATCCGCATGCCCATGTGCGCCTGCATTTCTATATCAGCCGCCAGTGGCGCGGCGAGCCGCAGAGCCTGGAAGGCCAGGCCTTCGCCTGGCAGGGCAGCGTGGGCGTGGAGCCCTTGCTGCCGGCCACCATCCCGCTGCTCCAGTGGCTGGATCAGCTCAGGTATGGGGACAAAGCCTGAAGATAAGCCGGTTTGAGGCGATATGAAGGAAAAAGCCCGTCATCACTGCACGGGCTTGTCCCCTTCGTCTTCCAGGGGCAGGTTCACTGCGGGGATGGTGTACTTTTCTTCCGCCCAGGCACCCAGGTCGATCTGCTTGCAGCGTTCGGAACAGAAGGGGCGGTACTTGTTCTTCTCGCTCCATTCCACCTTGGTGCCGCAGGTCGGGCAGTCTACGATCGTTGCCATACGTTTTACTTCACTTCATTCGATTCAGATTACAGGTCAAAAGCCGCACAGCGCCAGTTCGAAGGGCACTTCGCCTTCGAAGGAGCGCGGCTTCTCGTCGCCATCCTGCTGGGTGAAACGCACCCACAGCATGTACTTGTTGGCCGAAATCTCGGGGATGGCACCCAGCTCGATGTCGAGCGACAAGCGCAGCATCTGGTAGACCTTGCCTTGCAGCATCTGCTGGTAACTGCCGCCTTCTGCGTTGATTTTCACGGCATGTCCGGATTCCCGCAGCAGGCGCATGACGATGGAGATGGCATCGAACAGCGGGATCAGGGGTGCGAACCAGTTGGAGATATCCTGGAAACGGCGCTCGAACGGATGCTGTTGCCAGGCGTAATAAGCCGGCAGGTCAAATTCGCAGGCGCCGCCCGGGATGATGGTGCGGCCGCGGATGCTCATGAGCCATTCGTTGTCGCGGATGTTCTGGCCGGTCTTGCCCTGGGCGGCCGCGAGGGCGCTGCTGGCCTGGTCGACTTCGGCCAGGATGGCGTTGAGCATCTCGGGCTCGACATTGGGATTGGACTGGTAGGCCAGCAGAATCTGTTTCTGCCGTTCCAGCTCCTGCAGCAGGTCGGACTTGAGGTCGGCGCGTCCGGCGACCTCCAGCATTTCAAAAATGGTGGCAAGGGCGATGTGATGCTGATGCGGGCTTTCCTGGTGCAGGAAGAAGACAAACTTCTCGTAGAGGTCTTCCAGTCGCAACAGCGTGCGAATACGCTCATTGAAAGGGTATTCGTAGACGATCAAAGCATGATCCCTTTATTGGTTGAACCGGACTTGTTAGGCCGCTGACAGGCCGCGTGGGTGCAATAACCTCGTCAACATGTGCAATGTCTGTGATTCTGACCCATGCAGAAGAAAATTACAAATGCAGCCGGCATCAAATGAAGATGCTGTACCGCATCGTATTTGCCCGCCTGCCTGCGCATACTGCCGCGTTGGCAGGGACGGCCCCCAAAGGCTCATGCCCCCTTCGCCAGTTGCAGGTAACGCGCATGCAGCTCGCGTACCTGCGCCGGCAGATCGGCATTGCTGCCGCCGTTGTCGATGACGTCCTGGGCCACCGCCAGCCGCGCCTGGCGGCTGGCCTGGGCGGCCATGATCGCTTCCACTTCCTCGCGCTGCAGGCCGTTGCGCTGCATGACGCGGGCGATCTGCACCTCTTCCGGACAGTCCACCACCAGGATGCGACTGGCGCGTCCGATCCAGGTACCGGACTCCACCAGCAGCGGCACCACGAAGATGATGTAGGGACCGGTGGCAGCCTCGGCTTCACGCACGGTTTCGCTGCGGATCAGCGGATGCAGGATGGCTTCCAGCGCATGGCGTGCAGCAGGATTGCCAAAGACATGCTGGCGCATGTGGGTGCGGTCCATGGCGCCGCGCGCATCGATGAAGGCATCGCCGAAATGATCGCGGATGGGCGCGATGGCCAGGCCCTCCGGTGCGGTCAGGGCATGGGCGATGGCGTCGGTATCGACCAGCGAGGCGCCCAGTTCGCCGAACAGGTTGGCCACGGTGGTCTTGCCGCTGCCGATGCCACCGGTCAGGCCGATGGTGAAGCGTTCAGTCAGAGAAGTCATGAGTCAGAAATCGTAAAGAAGCCGTGTCAGCCAGTGATGGCCCATCAGCAAAGTCAGCATGCCGGCCGCCGCCAGGCAAGGCCCGAAAGGAATGGCCTGGCCGCGCTGGTGGCGCCCCAGGCCCATCAGGGCTGCCCCCAGCACGGCGCCCAGGGCCGAGGCCAGCAGCAGCACCAGCGGCAAGGCTTGCCAGCCCAGCCAGGCACCCAGCGCGGCCATCAGCTTGAAGTCGCCATAGCCGAGTCCCTCCTTGCCGGTGGCCAGCTTGAAGATCCAGAACACCAGCCACAGCGCACCATAGCCGGCCATCGCGCCCAATACTGCATCCTGCAGCGGCACCCCGCCATGCGCGAGATTGACCAGCAGGCCCAGCCACAGCAATGGCAGGGTGAGGTCATCGGGCAGCAGCATGGTTTCGGCATCGATGACGGCCAGCGCGATCAGGAAGGCGGCGCAAGTCATCAGTGCCAGAGCGTGTGTGCCCAACCCGAAGCGCCAGCCCAGCAGCGCAAAGAGCAGCGCCGTCAGCAGTTCCACCAGCGGATAGCGCGCGCTGATGCTGCCCTGGCAGAAGCCGCAGCGTCCGCGCAGCAGCAGCCAGCTCAGCACCGGCACCTTGTGGCGCAGGGCCAGGGGCCGGGCGCAATGCGGGCAGACCGAGGCGGGCAGCCAGAGGTTGTAGCGGGCGCTGTGCGGCAAGGCTTCGCCGCGTTCCTGGGCAACGAAGTTGGCGGTCTCGCGCAGCATCATCAGCGGCAGGCGGTGGATCACCACGTTCAGGAAGCTTCCCACCAGCAGGCCCAGCAGTGCCGCCACAGCGGCCAGGGCCGGGTCGCCGGGGAGGGCCAGGGCATCCAGGAAGGGCATCGTCGCGTCGTTCAGGTTGGGGTTGGTCATCAAGCGCAGCAGGGAAGGCAAGCCTGTGGGCTCACACCACCGCACCCATGCGGAACACCGGCAGGTACATGGCCACCACCAGGCCGCCTATCACCACGCCGAGCACCGCCATGATAACGGGTTCCATCAGGCTGGTGAGGGCGGTGACGGCTTCATCGACCTCGCGCTCGTTGAGCTCGGCGATGCGGGCCAGCATGGCGTCGAGGGCGCCGGCCTCTTCGCCCACGGCCGTCATCTGTACCGCCAGATCGGGAAACACACCCGCAGCCTGCATGGCCGCATGCAGCGAGGCGCCATTGCGCACGGCGTCGCGTACGGCCAGCGAGGCTTCGGCATAGACCACGTTGCCTGCAGCACCGGCCACCGTTTCCAGCGCCTCCACCAGGGCGATGCCCGCGCCGAAGAGGGTGCCGAAGGTACGGCTCCAGCGCGCCAGCGCCGCCTGCCGCAGCAGCCGGCCGAAGATCGGCAGCGACAGGCTCAGGCGCTGCGCCGCCAGCCGTAGCGCGGGATAACGCCGCCACGCCAGCGTCGCCATGATGCCTGCGCTCAGCAAGCCCAGCAGCAACAGCGGACCATGGCGGCCCAGCAGATGCGCCATACCCATCACGATGCGCGTCGGCAAGGGCAGCTCGGCACCGAACTGCTGGAACATCTGCTCGAAGGCCGGTACCACCCACAGCATGATGACCACCGTCACCACTACCGCGACCAGCACCACCGCGCAGGGATAGGCCAGTGCCGCGCGCACCTTGCCCCGCAAGGCCAGCGATTTCTCGCGGTAGAGGGCGATACGCTCCAGCATGCTGTCGAGCATGCCGGCTTCCTCGGCGGCGCGCACCAGATTGCAGAAGAGCGCATCGAACTGCCGTGGATGGCGCGCCAGTGCCGCATGCAGGCTGTCGCCGCGCGCCACGGCTTGCCGCACGTCGGCCAGCAGCACGGCCAGCGCGGTTCTGGCTGCGCCGCGGATGGCGATGTCCAGCGATTGCAGCAGCGGCAGGCCGGCTTGCAGCATGGTGGCGAGCTGGCGGGTGAACAGGGCGATCTGTTTGGCGGTGATGCGTCCGCGCATGATCGGCGTGCTGCTGCTGTCATGCGTGATCTCGCCGGTGCGCCGGCCGTCATCGCGCCGCAGCCGCGCTACCCGCATGCCCTGCTGGCGCAGTCGGGCGCGTGCCTGGGCTTCATCGGCAGCGTTCAGGACGCCGCGCTGCGGGCGGCCGTGGCGGTCCAGCCCCTCCCAGCGGAAGAGGGGGCCGGAAGGCAAGCGCTCAGGTGCAGGCAAGGATCTCTCCCAGGCTGGTTTCGCCGCGCAAGACCTTCAGCAGTCCCGCACGACGCAAGTCGATGATGCCTTCAGCCTGTGCCTGCCGGCCCAGCTCCAGCGTGCCGGCCTGGGCCAGGATGAGCGATTGCATGGCGGCGCTGACCGGCATGACCTGGTAGATCCCGGTGCGTCCGCGAAAGCCGGTCTGGTTGCAGGCCGGGCAGCCATGCGGCACGAAGCTGGCCGACGTGCCACCGGCCGGACGACGGCAGTGGCACAGCCTGCGCACCAGCCGCTGGGCCACGATCAGGCTGACCGAGGCAGCGATGTTGTAGGCCGGCACGCCCATGTTGAGCAGCCGCGTGAGCGTGGCCGGAGCGTCGTTGGTGTGCAGGGTGGAGAGCACCAGATGCCCGGTCTGCGAGGCCTTGACGGCGATGTCGGCGGTTTCCTGGTCGCGGATCTCGCCCACCATCAGCACGTCCGGGTCCTGGCGCAGGAAGGCGCGCAGCGCCAGCGCGAAATCCAGTCCCGCGCGTTCGTTGATGCTGACCTGGTTGATGCCGGGCAGATTGATCTCCACCGGATCCTCGGCGGTGGCGATGTTTACGCCCGGCTGGTTCAGGCGCTGCAGGCAGGCATACAGCGAGACCGTCTTGCCCGAGCCGGTCGGCCCGGTCATCAGCACCAGGCCGTGCGGCTTGCTGATGGCCTGCAGCAGCGCTTCCCGCTGCGCCGGCTCATAACCCAGCTCGGCAATCGACAAGGCGGCCTGGGTGGTATCGAGGATGCGCAGCACGATCTTTTCGCCGAACTGCGTGGGCAGCGTCGAGACGCGGAAGTCCACCGTGCGTGCGCCCAGCGCCAGGCGCATCTTGCCGTCCTGGGGCAGGCGCTTTTCGGCGATATCCAGCCGCGCCAGGATCTTCAGGCGCGTGGCCAGCTTGTCGCGCAGGCTCAGCGGCGGCTGCGCCAGCTCGTGCAGAACGCCATCCACACGCAGGCGCACACGGAAGAGATGTTCAAAGGGTTCGAAATGCAGGTCGGAGGCGCCCATGCCGACCGCATCGGCCAGCAGCTTGTGCAGCAGGCGCACCACCGGAACATCGTCGTCGGCCACGGCCGTGTCGGGAGCTTGCATGGGAGACCTCTCGCGCAGGGGCGCCGCCATGGGGCAACGCGCAGGGAGGGCAAGTCTCCCACGCTCTGCAGCTGGCCGAAAAGCGGGCCAGCGGTTTGCGTGGGTCAAAATCGGCGGAGTTCGATGCGCTGCCGGGGCCGGCACGAGCGTCTTCAGTCCTGCGCGTTCACCTTGGACGGCAGCGCAATGAGCTTGACCATGCGGATGGCCTGGTTCTGCACCTGCACGATCTCGATCACGCAGCCGTCGATCTTGACGGCCACGCTGGCTTCGGGAATGTCCTGCAGGGTTTCCAGCAGCAGGCCGTTGATGGTCTTGGGGCCATCCAGTGGCAGCTTCAGGCCCAGGCGCTTGTTGATGTCGCGTAGCGTGGTGCTGCCTTCGAGCAGGCAGCTGCCGTCCTTGTCCCAGCCGAAGCCTTCACCGGAGGAGCCGGGCGAGGAGGTGGTGAATTCGCCGATCATCTCTTCGATGATGTCTTCCAGCGTCACCAGCCCCTGCACTTCGCCGTATTCATCGACCACGATGCCCAGGCGTTCATGGTTTTCCTGGAAGTATTGCAGCTGGGTGAAGACATCGGTTTCCACCGGCACGTAGTAGGGCGCCGAGAGCAGCGCGCGCAGGTCGTCGTGGGTGATCTCGTCTTCGTGGCGGAACAGCGCCACCGTCTTGCGCACATGCAGGATGCCGACGATGTGGTTGATCTCGCCCTCGAATACCGGCAGCTTGTTGTGATAGCAGGTCGCCAGCTGGTGCAGGATCTCGTCCACCGGGGCGGCCAGGTTCAGGGCCTCGACCTGGGGGCGCGGGGTCATCACGTCTTCCACCGAAATCTTTTCCAGATCGAACAGGTTCAGCAGGATGCTCTTGTGCTTCTGCGGAATGAAGCTGCCGCCTTCGAGCACGATGGAACGCAGCTCTTCGGGGGAAATGCGTTGCTCGGTTGCACGCGCCCCGGTCTTCACGTGCAACACCTTGAGGATGGCCGAGACGAACAGGTTGACGAACCACACCAGCGGCTTGGCCACCCGCATGAGCGGCTTGAGGATGAAGCTGGTGAACAGCGCAATACGCTCGGGATGGGTGGCGCCGATGACCTTGGGCACGATCTCGGCAAAGACGATCAGCAGGGCCGCCACGAAGGCGGTCGCGGCCGTGATGACGCGCTGGTGGTTGCCGAAGGCGGCGATGGCCAGAGCGGTCACCAGCGCCGTGGCCAGCGCATTGATGACGGTATTGGCGATGAGGATCAGCGAGAGCAGCCGTTCAGTGCGGTCCAGCAGCCACAGGATGGTGACGGCGGCACGGTTGCCCTGTTTGGCCAGGTGCCGCAGGCGATGGCGGTTGGCGGCCATCAGCGCCGTCTCGGTCATGGAAAAGAAGGCCGAGAGCAGGATCAGGATCAGGAGTGCAAGAGCTTGCACCCATATGGGTACGGTATCCAAACGTTGCCGTCAGTGGGTTGCCCTCACGCACGGGAGGGAGTCGGCGGGCCTGTTTGCTTGTCGTCATGACAGCAAGGCAGGGCGGCCAGCGAGCGCCAAAGTCTAGACGATGGGGGCGTATCCCGCAAGCCGGTGCCGCGTGGGCACCTGACTTGCTCTTCAGTAACCCCGTACACGATTGTACAAATGCGGTGGCGGTAGGCCGCCCAGCATGGCCGCAATCGCCACGGCCGCCTGCCGCGCACGTTCGCGGCGTGAGGGCGTGGCCGCGGCATGCGGCGTGACCAGCACGCGCGGATGGTGCCAGACGGCGGCGTCGGCGGGCAAGGGTTCTTCGTCGAACACGTCCAGCACGGCACCGGACAAGTGTCCACTGTCGAGCGCGGCCAGCAGGTCGGGCAGGCAGACGTGGCTGCCGCGTCCGACGTTGATGAGCGCTGCGCCGCGTGGCAACTGGCGCAGCAGATCGGCATCGATGAGGTGGCGGGTATCGGGGGTCTCTGGCAACAGGCAGATCAGGATATCGGTGCGGGCCAGGAAATGAGGCAACGCATCGGTTCCGGCAAAGCAGGCCAGGCCCGTTTCGCTGCGCGGCGAGCGCGCCCAGCCGGCCGTCTCGAAACCGATCGCTGCGTGCATGCGCGCCGTTGACAAGCCCAGCGCACCCAGACCGAGCACGCCCACGCGGGTTTCGCGCGCGGTGCGCGGCGTGGAGAATTCGCGCCATTCCGCCCGCGCCTGCTGGGCGATGATGCGCGGCATGTCCTTCAACAGCATCAGGCTGCTCATGAGCGTGAATTCAGCCATGCGCTGCTGGGTCTCGGGCGTGACCATGCGCACGATGGGCAGGTCCGGCAGGTGCGGATCGGCCAGGATGTGATCGACCCCGGCGGCCGCGCTGATGATGGCCTTCAGATTTGGAAACTGCGCCAGCCGGCCCGCTTCGGGCTGCCAGACCAGCACGAAGTGCACGCGCCCGGGATCGACCTCGGGATCATCCCAGGCGCGCACTTCCAGCCCCAGCCCGGGCGCGAACTCATGGAAGCTGGCGCGCCATTCGGGCAGGGCAGCAGCACCGCCCGACTTGACCAGCAGCACCGGTGCGGCGGCAGAAGCGGAAGCGGTCATGGATGCGGCTCCACCGGATTGGCCTGGTGCATGGGCCGGCGCAAGGCCGGGTCGAAGGGATTGATCCGGCGCGACAGGGCGGCGGCTTCCCGCTGCAGCATCTGCACCACGGTCGGCAGGCGCTCCTCGGTCAGGCGCGAGGTCAGCGTGCCCACGCTCAAGGCGCCGACGATGCCGCCAGAGGCATCGAACAGGGGCACGCCCAGGCCCGCCATCCCATCCAGCAGCCCGGCCTGCCGTGCCGCGTAGCCGGTCTCGCGCACCCGTTCGATTTCGGTGCGCAGGTATACCTCGTCATAGACACCGAACTCGCGCAGGCGCGGCACGTTGTAGCGGATCACTTCTTCGCGTTCTTCTTCCGGCAGGAAGGCGAGGATGGCCAGCGCGCCCTGTCCCACGCCCAAGGCGACGCGCCCGCCGATGTCGCCGGTGAAGGCGCGGATCGGGAAGGGACCATCGACGCGATCCACGCACACCGCATCGAAGCGCGAGCGCAGCAGCAGGAAGACCGTATCGCCCAGGCTGCCGCACAGCCGCAGCAGCGCCGGCCGGCACAGGCTGCGCACATCCGACGCGTTGCCGGCACGCGCGGCCAGAGCGAACAGGTCCATGCCCAGGCGATACAGCTTGCTGCGCTCATCCTGTTCCACCACGCCTTCACCGGCCAGCGATTGCAGCAGCCGGTGCGTGGTGCCCTGGGTCAGGCCGATGGCCTTGGCCACTTGCGTCACGCGCATGCCTTGCGCTGGTGCATCGGCCAGGGCGCGCAACACCGCAAAGGTGCGCTGGATGCCGTTGACCGGCAGGGATGCGGGGGCGCTGGCGGCCGTGGCCTCGTCGTTGTGCTCGCTCATGAGGGGGCTTTGTCTGCTGGGTGGAATCGGCAGCGATTGCCTGGCCGATGGATTTCATTGAATGGAATAAATATAAAAAATTTCCCGACTGTCGAAATACGATAGCAGAATTGGCACCGAAATTGCATCAATAACGAAACAGGAGATGCGCCGCTCACATCGCTCAACGATGGGGCGGCGTACTTGAAAGTATGCATCGGAGCGCCCGCCGGCCGACAAGCCCGCCAGCCGTGCAGCGCCCGAACCTTGCGACAGGGAGCTTGCAATGTCATTTCTCACGCTGACCAATGTCAGTAAGTTCTATGGCGATACCCAGGCGGTATCAGGATTCAACCTCACGGTGGAAAAGGGTGAGTTCATCTCCCTGCTCGGTCCCTCGGGCTGCGGCAAGACCACTACCCTGCAGATGATCGCGGGCTTCGAAGCCGTCAGCGGCGGCCGCATCGAACTGGACGGCCGCGACATCACCCATGCCAAGCCCAACACGCGCGGTCTGGGCATCGTCTTCCAGACCTATGCGCTGTTCCCGCACATGACGGTGGAGCAGAACGTGGCCTTCGGCCTGGAGATGCGCAAGTGCAACGCCAGTGAAAAGCGCGACCGCGTGGCGCAGGCGCTGGCCCTGGTGCATCTGGAAAAACATGGCGCGCGATATCCGCGTGAACTCTCCGGCGGCCAGCGCCAGCGCGTGGCCCTGGCGCGTGCGCTGGTGATCGCACCGCCCGTGCTGCTGCTGGACGAGCCGCTGTCCAATCTCGATGCCAAGCTGCGCGAAGAGATGCAATTCGAACTGCGCGACATCCAGCGCAAGGTCGGCACCACCACCATCATGGTCACGCACGACCAGAGCGAAGCCATGTCCATCAGCGACCGCGTGGTGGTGATGGAAGCCGGCCACATCACCCAGGTCGGCCGTCCCCTGAACGTATATGAACATCCGGCCAACCGCTTCATCTCCACCTTCGTGGGCAAGGCCAACCTGCTGGAAGGCCAGGTGGTCCGCGCCGCAGGTGAACGTGCTGACATCGTCGTGGGCAATATGATGCTGTCGCTGGAAAGTGCCGACAGCGGCCTGCGCACCGGTGGCCGCGTAGTGCTGGGTCTGCGTCCGGAAAAAATCCGCTGTACCGCGCCCGGTCAGGGCCGCTGCAATGGCGAAGTGGTGCGCCGCTTCTTCCTCGGCAGCCAATGGATGTATGAGGTGGAGACACCGCTGGGCCCGCTCTCGGTCCTCTCGGCCAACGATGGCGTCGAGGCGCTGGAACAGGGCGCCGCTGTCGGCCTGGCATGGAGCGACTACAGCCTGCGCCTGGTCTCCACCGCGCGCAGCGATGAAGGGGTGGCGGCATGAGCGCGGCCGGCACGACTTCCGTGGCCCCGCCCGTGGTGAGTGCCGTCGAGAGCGGCAAGGCTCCCGGCCAGCGCAGCCTGCCCTGGCTGATGTCGGCCCCGGCCATCCTGCTGTGTACGGTGATGCTGTTGGTGCCGCTGGTGCTGACCTTCGTGCTGTCCTTCAACGCCTATGATGCCGAGACCGGCCCCAAGGCCGGCACCTTCACGCTGGAGCACTACCAGGCCGTGCTGACCGATCCGTATTACTACGGCATCTTCTGGCGCACGCTGTGGATCTCGGGCCTGGTCACGCTGATCTGCATCGTCGTCGGTGCGCCTGAGGCTTATATCCTCAACCGCATGCGCAAGCCCTGGCGCTCCATCATGCTGCTGGTGGTGCTGGCCCCGCTGATGATCTCGGTGGTGGTGCGCGCCTTCGGCTGGAGCATGCTGCTCGGTCCCGAAGGCCTCATCAACGGCACGCTGGTGGCGCTGGGCTTTGCCAGGGTCAAGCTGCTCTATACCGAAACGGCCATCGTCATTGCGCTGGTGCATGTGATGCTGCCCTTCATGGTGATCCCGGTATGGACCTCGCTGCAGAAGCTCGATGGT
This sequence comes from Herbaspirillum sp. DW155, assembly GCF_037076565.1. Classification (NCBI taxonomy): domain Bacteria; kingdom Pseudomonadati; phylum Pseudomonadota; class Betaproteobacteria; order Burkholderiales; family Oxalobacteraceae; genus Herbaspirillum; species Herbaspirillum sp. DW155. The sequence continues at coordinate 373,254 of NZ_AP029028.1, forward strand.
GGTGTAGCCAATGCGGCGCTGTCGCTGGGTGCCTCGCCCATCACCGTGCTGCGCCGAATCGTGCTGCCGCAGATCATGCCCGGCATCCTCTCGGGCAGCCTGATCGTCTTCGGCCTGTCGGCCAGTTCCTTTGCCATTCCGGGTCTCTTGGGCGGACGGCGCCTGAAGATGATGGCCACCATCATCTATGACGAATACCTGCACGAACTGAACTGGCCCCTGGGCGCGGCCATCGCGTTGCTGCTGCTGGTGGCCAACCTGGTCATCATGCTGGGCTGGAACCGCATGATCGAACGCCGCTACAAGAAAGCGCTGGGCTGAACCATGAACAAGAACGGACCGATTGCATTGTGCTTCAATGCGCTGGTGATCCTCTTCACGCTGGCCCCGATCCTGGTGGTGTGCGTGATCGCCTTCACCCCCGAAAACACGCTGACCATGAACGGGCCGGAATTCTCGCTGCGCTGGTTCAAGGCGGTGTTTGAATTCCCCGATTTCGTGACGTCCTTCTGGAACAGCCTCTGGCTGGCCCTGGCCGCCGCCACCATCTCCACGGCGCTGGCCATTCCGGCGGCCATGGCGCTGGTGCGTTATCCGCATCGCTGGTCCGCTGCCTTGCAGGGCCTGTTCCTGTCGCCGCTGATCATCCCGCACCTGGTGCTGGGCGTGGCCTTGCTGCAACTGTTCTCGGTGGTGGGTGGCACCGGCAGCTTCGGCTGGCTGGTGCTGGCGCACTCGCTGGTGGTGACGCCTTACACCATGCGCCTGATCATGGCCGCGCTGGTCGGCTTCGACCGCAGTGCCGAGCAGGCCGCGCTGTCGCTGGGCGCCGCGCGTTCGACGGTGTTCCTGCGCATCACGCTGCCGATGATCCTGCCGGGCATCACCGGGGGCTGGCTGCTGGCCTTCATCAACAGCTTCGATGAAGTCACCATGTCCATCTTCGTGACCTCGCCCTCGACGGTGACGCTGCCGGTGCGCATGTACATGTATGCCACCGAGTCGATCGATCCGATGATGGCCGCGGTGTCGGCGCTGATGGTGGGCATCACGGCGGTGGCGATGATCATCCTGGATCGCGTCTATGGTCTGGACCGCGTGCTGGTGGGGCGTTCATGAGCCAGAACCCGATGTCCGCAAACGCACAGCTGGTGCGGCTGGCCGAACGCGAGCGCGCCACGGTCAGCTTCACGCTCGATGGCCAGCCGGCCACGGCGCTGGAAGGCGATACGGTGCTGACCGCGGTGCTGACCAATACTTCCAGTCTGCGCCGCAATGAATTCAGCGGTCAGCCCCGCGCCGGTTTCTGCATGATGGGGGCCTGCCAGGATTGCTGGATCGCCACCGACAGCGGCGAGCGCCTGCGTGCCTGTTCCACCTTCATCCGCGCCGGCATGCAATTGCGCAGCGGTGCAGGGGAGGCCGCATGACGCGTCCCGCTCCCGTCATCGTCGGTGCCGGCCCGGCCGGTGTGCGCGCGGCCCAGACGCTGCTGGCGCATGGTCTGCATCCGATTGTCATCGATGAAGCGGCGCAGGCCGGTGGTCAGATCTATCGCCAGCCGCCGCGCGGATTCCTGCGCAGCCGCAAGACACTTTACGGTTTCGAAGCCGGCCGGGCGCAATCGGTGCATGGCGCTTTTCAGGCACTGCGCGAGGCCATCGATTACCGGCCCAACACCCTGGTCTGGAATGCCCAGCCGGGTTTGCTCGACCTGATGGACGGCATGGCGCAATCGGCCTCCACGCTGGATTGGGACGACATCATCGTGGCCACCGGTGCGACCGACCGCGTGTTGCCCTTCCCCGGCTGGACCACGCCCGGCGTCTACACGCTGGGCGGATCGCAGGTGGCGCTCAAGTTCCAGGGCTGCGCTATCGGCCGTTCGGTGGTGCTGGCCGGCAATGGGCCGCTGCTCTATCTGGTGGCCTATCAATATGCCAAGTCCGGTGCGCATGTGGCCGCCGTGCTCGACAGCAGCAGCCTGGCCGACCGCATCGCCGCGCTGCCGGCCATGCTGGGCCAGCCGGCCTTGCTGGCCAAGGGCATCTACTATCTCGCCTGGCTCAAGCTGCACGGCGTACCAGTGCATACCCACGCCCAGGTGCAGCGTGTGGAAGGTGATGCCCGTGTGCATGCGCTGGTCTGGCGTCGCGAGAATCTGGCACGCGCGGGTGGTAAGCCGGGCCTTGAGCAGCGCATTGAATGCGATGCCGTCGGCTTCGGTTATGCACTGCGTTCTGAGACGCAACTGGCCGATCTGCTGGGCTGCCGTTTCCAGTTCGATGCCCTGCAGCGGGCACATCTGCCGGTGCGCGACCGGAGTACCCGCAGCAGCGTGCCGGGTGTCTATCTCGCGGGTGACGGCGCCGGCATCATGGGCGCGGATGCGGCTGAACTGGCCGGTGAACGCGCCGCGCTGGCGCTGCTGCAGGATCGCGGCATCACCGTCGATGCGGCCCGGGTGGCGCAGATCGAAGGCGCGCTGGCACGCATCGGCGCTTTCCGTCTCGGACTGGAACGCGCCTTCCCCTTCCCCGAACGTTGGGCGGCGACCGCATCGGACGATCTGGTGATCTGCCGCTGCGAGAACATCCGCGCCGGTGAATTGCGCGCTGCCGTACGCGAGCAAGGCGCGGCGGAAATGAACCGGCTCAAGGCGCTCACGCGCGTGGGCATGGGTCGTTGCCAGGGCCGCATGTGTGGCGCAGCGGCCGCCGAAATCCTGGCGCATGCCGCCGGCCTGCCGGTGCAGGAAGTCGGACGCCTGCGCGGCCAGGCGCCGATCAAGCCGATTCCATTGGGCATGCATGTGCCGGCGCCCGAGCCGGTCGCGGCGCGCGTGATCGCGCTGCATGCGCAGGAGGATGCCTCATGAAGCGCCTTGACACCGAAGTCCTCATCATCGGCGGCGGCATCGTCGGTGCGTCTGCTGCGCTGGTGCTGGCCAAGGCCGGACGTCGCGTGACCGTGCTGGAACGCGACCTGTGTGGTGCGCGCTCCAGCGGCATCAACTATGGCGGCGTGCGCCGCCAGGGGCGGCCCGAGGTACAGCTGCCGTTGTCGCAACGAGCGCATGAGATATGGGGAAATCTGCAGTCACTGATCGGCACGACCGGTGAATACGAACGCAGCGGCCACTTCAAACTGGCCCGTAGCGAAGCTGACATGCAGTCGTTGATCGCCTATGCCGAACTGAGCCGCCCCTATGGTCTGGGCATCGAACTCATCAGCGGCGAACGCCTGCGCCAGCAGTGTCCCTGGCTGGGCGGCGCGGCGGTCGGCGGCTCGCTGTGTCCGGAAGACGGTCAGGCCAATCCGCGCCTGGTCTCGCCGGCCTTTGCGCGTGCGGCCGCAGCGGCGGGCACCACCCTCATCGAACGCTGCGAAGTCCTGCAGGTGGGCCACGATGGCCGCGACTTCGTGGCCGAAGCGCGGCAGGGTGACGACACACTGCAGGTGCGCGCGGAAGTGCTCATCAATTGCGCCGGCGCCTGGGCCAATCGCGTGGCACAAGCCTTTGGCGAAACCGTGCCCCTGACCAGCGGCCATCCCAGCATGGTGGTGACCGAGCCGATTGCCCACTTCCTGCCCTGGAGCCTGGGCGTGGAGGGCGGTTCCATCTATTGCCGCCAGGTGGCGCGCGGCAACGTGGTGCTGGGCGGCGGACGCGGCTACGTGCTCGACGAGCAGCGCGCACGCGCTTCGCACGATTCCATCCTGGGTCTGTTGCCGCAGGCGGCGGCCTTGCTGCCGGCGCTGCGCCACGTGCATATCATCCGCACCTGGAGCGGCGTGGAAGGCTATCTGCCGGACCAGCATCCGGTGATCGGCCCCAGCACCACCCAACTGGGCCTGCTGCACGGCTTCGGCTTCTGCGGTGCCGGCTTCCAGATCGGCCCCGCCGCGGGTGAAGCACTGGCCGAGCTGGTGCTGCACGGGCGCAGCACGATTGCGCTGGATGCCTTCTCCATTGGCCGCTTCCTCCCGGCAGGCGCCGATGCTCCCGACCTGTTGTCCTCTCACGCTGAAAGGAAGATCTCATGACGTCGCTTTCCCGCACCGCTGCTCTCGGACTGTTGCTGACCGCCGCCACCGTCGGCTTGCAGGTGCAGGCGCAGACCCGCACGCTGTATGTCGGCATGAACGGCGGCAGCATGGAGAAGACTTTTACGCAGGCGGTATTTGCTCCCTTCGAGCAGAAGCACAACGTCAAGATTGCCGTGGTGCCGGGCGGCTCGGCCGACATCCTGGCCAAGGCCCAGGCGGCCAGGGACAAGCCGCAGATGCACCTGATGTTCCTGGACGATGGCGTCATGGTTCGCGCGGTCGGCATGGGCCTGTGCGAGAAGCAGAAGCCCAATCCCAACCTCGCCAACCTGCTGCCGGTGGCGCACATCAAGGATGACATGGCCACCGGGGTGACCATCAGCGTCACCGGCCTGGCCTACAACACCAAGGTCTACGCCGAGAAGGGCTGGGCGCCGCCGACCTCCTGGCTGGACCTGGCCGATCCCAAGCTCAAGGGGCGCGTGGTGTTCCAGTCGCTGCCCTCGTCCACGTTCGGCCTGCACGCCTTCCTCGCTTTCAACCAGATCAAGGGCGGCACCGATGGCAATGTCGATGCCGCCTTCAAGGCCTGGCCCTCCACCATCGGCCCCAATGTGCTGGAGTACATCTCCAACTCCGCCAAGATTTCCGAGATGGCGCAGACCGGCGAGGCCGCGCTGTTCCCTTACACGCCCACGCTCTCCACGCTGCTCAAGAGCAAGGGCGTGCCGGTGGAATACGTGCAGCCCAAGGAAGGCGCCATCGTGCTGATGGTGGCGCAGTGCGTGATCGCCAACAACAGCGAACCGCAACTGGCGCAGGAGCTGGCGGCCTATCTGCTCTCGCCGCAGGCCCAGGCGCTGGCGCTGGAAAACGGCAACTACAACCCGACCAATACCAAGGTCCAGGTCACTGGCGCAGCGGCGGCCGAGCAGGCGCGCATGAATGGCTTCGTCAAAGCGGCACGGGCGGTGGACTGGGATGAGATCAACAAGAACCGTGCGGTCTGGAATACACGCTGGAGCCGCACCATCGAACGCTGAGCCAGGCGAAAAGCGTAAATGATTTAGCTGATTTGCAAGACCTCTGGTAGTTTTTGCGCCGCCTTCGAGGTGGCGTTTTTTTTGGTCCCGGATTTCCGCCGCGCCCGCCGTGGATTGGCGGAAAGTGCATATTGCGCGTATAATAACGCGATCGCTCAAGAACAGAGCGGAAATCCTGATCCCCACGCGCCTTGTCGACCCTGCACCTTGCAATCCGCGTGATTCGCATCTTCATCCGCTTCCCCGAGTAAAGAACCTGCGCTGCCGGCTTCGCCGCCAGTGTGTTCGACCGTCCTCCGACCTTAACGCTCCCGGCCTCCACTTGGCGTGGCCAGTCGTCAAAGCCAGAGATTGCAAATCCCCGAGCCCTTCCTCTGTCGAGGTCGCGCGCTCACGCACAAGAAAGAGAAAATGGCAAAAGAAGAACTGATCGAAATGCAAGGACAAGTTTCCGAAGTCCTCCCCGACTCGCGCTTTCGCGTCGCACTGGACAACGGCCATTCGCTGATCGCCTACACGGCCGGTCGCATGAAGAAAAATTTCATCAAGATCCTGGCGGGTGACAAGGTGACGCTGGAGTTGTCTCCCTATGACCTGAACAAGGGCCGCATCATCTTCCGTCACCTGGAACAGCGCGGCCCCAGCGGTCCCCGTCCGGGCTTCCGTCGCCGCTGACATCGCGGGCCCCTCGGCCCGTCTGTCCAGGGCGAGAACCTGGCCCCCGTGATCGGTTTTGCGAAAGAAAAAGAATATGCAAGCTCCGTTCATCCATCAGGAGCACTACAAGGGCTTTCACATTTCGCTGCGCTGTAGCGGCGTGCGTGATCTGTGGGAGGTCAGCGAGGTGCACATTGCCCACGGCAGCGGGCTGGTGCCACCGCTGTTTCCACGCCGGCATTTGCCGGGCCGTTCCGCCAGCGCTGTGCTCGCCGTCGAGCGCGGGATGGCTTGGGCCAGGGCGGTGATCGATAATCTTGATCCGGCGCTGGATGAGGATTGGCTGGCATGAGGCCGGCCTGTGCCAGCCCTGCCGTCCCCGGTCGTGATCCTTCCTGGGGCAGCCTAGCGGCTGCGCCCGCTATCAGCCGCCTTGATCAGGCATTGCGATACCTTGGCCAGATGTTGCTGGGCTGCCTCGGTCAGGTTGATCTGCTTGCGCCTGCCGTCTTCGGTCTCGGACAGGGCAATCCATCCTTTTGCCACCAGTGACTTCAGTCGCAGGTGAACGGTCACCGGCGAGCCCAGCGAGGCATCGCCGGTCACATCGGTCACCGACAAGCTGGCATCGGTATGCAGTGCCCTGGTGATATGGTCGAAGACCTTCTTTTCCAGCGGCTCCAGCGAGGGCAGGTCGCGAATCGATTCGATGAGTTCGAGAAAACGCACGTAGATATCCATGTGCCGTTTTCGCTTGTTAGCACCCATAATGATCCCTCTGCAGATAGAGCGTGTATTCTACCGCTCCACTACCGCTGCAGCATCCATATCAAGGGGTGATCTTTCAGGTCATGAATACCACAAGCTTTCGTAGCTTCGGTCTAGGCGTAATGTTGTCGGCATTCCTGTTCCTCACCGCGCTGCTGGCCAATGAGCTCATCTTTCCCGGTCTGGCCTTCATTACCGGAGTCAACTGGATCTACCTGCCGGCCGGCATCAGGCTGCTTTGCACGCTGCTCTTTGCCGAAGCCGGCGCGGTCGGCTTGTTCATCGCATCCTGGTTGGCGTGTTTCCTGTATTTCTTTCCCGACGATCTCATCCGCTCGGTCGCCGGCGCGGTGATTGCGGCATTGGCTCCCTATCTTTCCTATCTTTTCGTGGAGCGCCGATACGGACTGGCCACTTCCCTCAAGGGTTTGTCCGGCTTGCGTCTGCTCACTGCCGCCGTACTCTATGCCTTTGCCGGCAGCAGCCTGCACCACTTCTGGTTCTGGCTGAGCCGGGACGGACATGCCTCGCCGGAGAGCTGGTGCGTCATGTTCATTGGCGACCTGAGCGGCACCCTCATCGTCCTCTATTTCTGTCGATTGCTGATCGCCTTGTTCAGGCGCGTCCCGGGGGCTGAGCGCGGCCGTCCGAAAGGCTATTGATCCATCGCTTTGCGAGCATGTGCGAAAAGTTTTGTTGATCGCGGTCAAATTCCCTTAATTTAGATATAGAATTTAAATGTATTATCTAAATAAGATATTGCTGCGGGAAAATTCAAGACCTCCTCTGGGAAGGAGGTTCCTGCGTTTTCTTGTTTTGCTTGGTGTTTGCTGATGATTGATTAGCGATTACGTTTAAGTTACGCAATGTTGTTGGCAAACATGATGCGCAGTGGTAATGTACCGAAAAATTTTCAGAGTCGGGGGCAGCAGGGCAGCAGGGGATGTGTCCGTGCAGGACTTCAACCACCGCAGGGAGTGCGGTGACGCCGCGATCCATTTGGGGTGGAGTGCGGCATGAGCAGTACATGAAGCCGTGCCGGTGGCGCAGTGCCGTCCTCCATCCATTCATGGATCCTTGGCGATAACACGTCGTTCAGTCCGGATTTCGGAGGAGCGATTTCAACCACTGGGGGGTGGGTGATTTACTTCAGATATATGCTGCAGCGACTTGGGGTCTTGCTGCTGGTGTCCATGATTTCGTCCTTCGCGGGAGCGCAACAGCCACTGGACGTGGCCTTTGCCGGGTTTGCCTATGCTGGCGGCGAGAGCACCATGAAGGCGCGTTTCCCTTATTCACTCCGCTATGAAGCTGCGCAGCAGAGCGGCGGCAAGACTGTCTACCAGTCCCTGATGCAGCAGTTGCAGACCAATCCACCGACGCACTTGCGCATCACCACCCAGCTCGATGAGCTCAAGGGGCGCGATCAGGCATTGGCCGTGGCGCTGGTCGTGGGTAATGAGACCGTTTCCGATGAGGCCTTCGGCAACGTGCACAAGCTGATGGTGGTCATTCGCGCGCAAGTGATGTTCTTCGACTTCAAGTCGATGAACGTGGTGCGCTCGTATCCGCTCAGTTTCGCTTATGTCGATGTCCTGGATCATGCCGCCAGCGAGAATGAAATCATGGCGCGCGTCAGGATGGTCTACGAAGGGACCGGCGACAAGCCCGGCATCCTGGCACGCTTCGTCAACAGTGTGGCCAAGGCGCAGATCCCGGCGCAGGTCACGCGATACCTGCAGGTGGTCAATGTGCGCGTGAGTCCCGAGGCGCAGGCGATGATTCCCGCTTCGCTCCGCTCCGAGCCGGGGGCGGTCGAGACCTGGGCTGCCGACCTGGTGGGGGAAGCCATTTCCACCCGTGCAGGCGTGCCCATCGTGCCGTATTCCAAGGGCTATGCGATCGGCAACGTGATGTCTTTGCGCGTCTCCGATGGGGCCGTATGGCAGCTCAAGCTGCCCAGGCCCGACTACGAAATCAGCGTCGACCTGAGCAACTTCAAGAAGATCAAATTCAGCGAAGTGGCGGGTGGCGCCACCACCTACGTCTATGGCGCCTATGGTGCGATCCGCATCGTGGAGCCCCTGGGCAACAAGGTCTATCTCGACACGACCCTGAAGAATGGCGAGACCCGCATCATCCCGGCCAGCCAGCAATACGTGGACGACTTCTCGCATTTCTATGATGCCCTCAACGGCATGTTCGTCAAGCTGGCGCAGGTCATCGATGGCACCGGCGACGACAAGTGGATCAAGAGTGCGGCCGCCGCCCCCGCCATCGAGCAGCAGATTGTGCAAACCAAGGAGTTGATGAAGTCATGCAAGTAATCCGAACCCTCATTGCGCTGATGCTGGCGATGTTGCTGCTGCCGGCCAGCGCCCAGATCCAGCAGGCACGCGGCCAGTATTCGATCAGTTACAAGGACGCGCTTGGCGTCTTCGACCGCAAGGAAGTCCCTGCACCGATCAAGCAGAAGGCCAGGCAGGAAGCGGCCCTCAAAGCAGTCGAAAGTTACTATGCTGAGGCAGGGCAATCGGAGTCGGCCAACTTTGATGCGATCCGCGCCAGGATTCTGGAGAACCAGGATCGCTACATCCTCGATACCACAGTGCTTTCCGAGACCGATGATCCGAAGGAGTTGCGCTACACCGTCGCGGTGCGCGTCTCGCTGAACGTGGCCAACCTGCGCAATGCGGTGCAGGCATCCTCGGCTATCGGCAAGGCGGCACAAGGCGAAAAGTCGGCCATGAGCTTCGTCTTCGTCTCGCGCCAGGTCGAATCGGCCAAGTCCTATGACGCCCGCGTCTACAAGCGCCAGGACAATTCGGCGCAAGTAGCAGGTTCGGCAGTGAGCAAGGATAGTTACAAGGAGTCCACCAGCGAAGGTGAGTCGGTGGGCAAGTCGCGTGTGAGCACCAGTGGCTCGGCCACCCGCGAAACAGGTCAGAACGTGGACATGTCGGTCAAGACGACGGTGACCTCCGAAACCGGTGGCAGCACCACCCGCAAGGCGACCGAGACCACCTGGCGCGTGCTGCCCAGTGCCAACCTGAACCAGGTGTTCGTCTCCAAGTTTTCCGAAGCGGGCTATGACGTGATCGAGGCTGCCATGGTGGAGTCGGCTGTCTTCAAGATCGCCAACATCGAAGCGGACTACAAGTCCGGCAATGACCTGCAACCGCAGACACTGCGCGCCATTGCGGCAGGCATGAAGGAAAACCAGATTCCCTATATCGCCCTGGGCACGCTCGATGTCGGCTTGCCGGACAAGGATCCACAAACCGGCCTCATGCGCGTGGCCGTCACCGTCAATGCCAAGGTGTGGGATGTCACCAAGCCCATTCCTCGCACTCGCCTGGCAGTCGGTCCGGTCGCTTACGCCGGAGTAGGACCTACCGAAGATGAAGCGCGCGGCAATGCCCTCAAGGCCGCTGCCAGCAATGCCGCGCAAGAATTGTCCAGCCGCATGACCACCATGGGTCTGCGCTGAGCTTGCCGGTCTGGCGGGATGACATCCATGCGCTGATGGCTTGACGCATGGATGTCGTTCACGCCCGGATGGCGTTCTGCTGTCCGTTTGTTTCCCCTCGTTCTCGATCCCGTTTGTTCATCCATCCCTTACCTCATCAAGGAAGAAAAACCATGAAAAAAATCCTCGCCCTGGTCGCCATTTCCCTCGCCGTGACCCTCCCCATGACGGCTTCGGCTCAGTTGGGCAATCTGCTGGGCGGCAGCAAGCCCGCCTCCGGTGGCGCCGATCTGTCCGGCCTGCAGACCCAGCTGGTGCGCAACTACGCCGCCGCCGGCCAGGACGTCGTGACGGCCAATAGCCACATCGGCGATGCGCTGGGCATCAAGCTGCAATCCATTGATGCCTCGGCTACCTCCGATTCCCTGTCGGCCAGCGAACTCGAAGCCAAGGACAAGGCCATCAGCGCCAATGCCCAGTCGGTCTCGGATGCGCTCAAGAAGGGCGCCACCCTGAAGGATGGCGAATCCAAGAAGAAATTCGCACAGGGCCTCCTGTCCCTGGCGCTCGGTCTGAAGAAGTACATTGGCCTGCGCAATGATGCCCAGAGCTTCGCCAATGGCCTCACCAGCGCATCGCCGCTGCAACTGCCCGGCCTGCAGGCCGGTGCCTATGTGGCCAAGACACTGCCCTCCAACGTGTCCGCGCTGACCGACGTGCTCAAGAACGCGGTGGACTTCGCCAAGAGCAATGGCGTGTCCGTGCCGGCTGACGCGACCAGTGTGCTCTGATTCCCGATGATCGCATCCGACAAGAGAGTTTGATATGCAGCGACGAATTGGAGTAGGTGTTATTGCGTTGACGATGGCTCTGCTGTCGGGGTGCGATAAAAAGGAAGAACCGAAGAAAGTGGCCGAGCCCGTCGCGGCCGCACCGGAGCAGCCCAAGCGTAGCGCGCCTGACTTTGGTGGTGTCACCAAGGTCAGCCGCGAGGCCGAGGCCGTGGGCAGTACCCTGGAACTGGCCGTGGTCTCTGCCTTGCAGTCGGCGGTGGCGCAGGTCAATGGCGTGAAGGTTGCCAGTCAGTTGCAGGGCTTGCGGCAGGGGCTCGACGTCAGTGTCGATGGCCAGAATGCTGGCTCGGTGCGGGCTGATGCCTTCGTGCAGAAGATGGTGGCCGGGTCCCAGGGGACGGTGCTGGGTTACGAGATTCTGTCCCAGGAAGAGGTGGATAAGGTCGATGAAGAGGTGGTGGCGAAGGTGCGTGCCAGCGATGGCGGCTACAGCTACTCGGCATCGGCCTCGTCCGAAAGCAATATGAAGGTCAAGGCCAGCGGTGAAGGCAGTGCCCGTGGTGGTGACGCGAGCGCCAGTGCCTCGGCGTCCTATTCCGGTTCGGCTGCTTCCAGCGAATCGGCTAACGTCGACGTCAAGCGCGGTGCCAGTTCCTATTCATCCGACCTGAGCCACAAGAAGATGCGCAGCTACTGGAAGGTCAAGCTGCGCGCCGAGATCGCCCAGTACAAGGCGCCCGATGAAAAGGGGCAGCCGAAGATCGTGGTGGTCTTGCCCAAGACCCTGATGCAGACCTATCCGGTGGGCGACAGCCAGGTGCCGGCCGACGAGGTGGCACGCGCGGTGCGTGGGCGCCTGTCGGACATCCTCACGCAGACCAAGCGTTTCATTGTGCTGGATCGTGAATTCGGTGCAGACCTGCAAGCCGAGATCGATCACATCAACAGTGGCAACGTGCGTGCACAGGACAGTGCGCGCATCGGCCAGCAGCTGGCCACGGATCTGTTGCTGATTCCGACCATCGAGCGTTTCGAATATCCCAAGTCGGTACGCAAGCTGCGCATGTCTGATCGCGAACTGGTGTCTTACTCGGGCGGCGGGCGCATCACGCTGCGGCTGGTCAATGCGGCGACCGGTCAGGTCGTGATGTCGCAGAGCTTCGAGCAGAAGCTGGCCAGTGCCGATCCGAGCACCATGCCACGCGTGATCGATGGCAAGAGCATGGCGGCGGGGTTGATGGATTCGCTGGCCGGCCAGATCGGCGGAGCCATCGTCACCGAGATTTTCCCGGTGTCGGTGGTGTCGCTCGATGGTGATCAGGTGGTGTTGAGCCAGGGTGGCGAATCACTACAGGTGGGCCAGCGCTGGAAGGCGGTCTATCTGGGTGAGGAGCTCAAGGATCCGCAGACCGGCAATTCGCTGGGCCGCAAGGAGACGCCGGTCGGCACGATTCGCATTGACCGCGTTGCCGCGCAGACCTCGTATGGCACCGTGGAGGCGGGTGTCAAGCTGGCTGACAAGCCCTTCGTGGCCGGCGCCATCGAGTTGCGTGGGCAACTGCCCAAGGCTGCGGCGGTAGAGGCCGGTGCAGCGGAGGGCAAGGCGGAGACCACGTCGGCTGCTGGTGCCGCGGCAGCTGCACCGGCCAAGGCCAAGAGCGCCAGACCTGCAGCGGCAGCCACTGAAGCGCCCAAGGCCAGCGCACCGGCCAAGGATGACAATTGGTAAGTCGTTGAAGATGGTCCGGTGCGTCATGGGCGCATCGGGCCACGGTTGTCGGCATGATGCCGCGCGACTGTAAATAATTTAGCTTTTCCAGTAGCAACAAGCGGGTCCGTTTTCACGGACATCAAGCTGTTAGCGTCCGTGATTACGGGCTACCGGGTGAGTTCGCTGAGATCGGATGTAGCGGCGAAGTGTGTTGCGGGCAATTTTCCCAATGGAGATGCGGTCTCTGATGTACCAGCGTCGAATAGTTCCAAATAGCGCCACAACAGACATAGCAGTTGGCCGACCCTGTATTGCGATGTTGGTAAGTGCAAAGAGGTTGTTAAAGCCGATTTGCCACTGATTTGCCACTAATACTCCACAAAGAAAAACAGCGAGTTGAATAACTCGCTGTTTTTACTTGGATAATTCTGGTCGGGGTGAGAGGATTCGAACCTCCGGCCTCTACGTCCCGAACGTAGCGCTCTACCAGGCTAAGCTACACCCCGTCGAGTGAGATCTAAGTCAGTGATTTCGATCTACTGCGAAAGCCGATAATTCTAACAGGGATTTTTTGAATTGGCTATCGGGAAGTGAAATAATTGCATCCGCGGCGCGTCGCGCAGCAATTTCTGCCTGTTCACGGGTATAAGCCAGTGCGCCGGAATGGGTGATGGCCGACAGCACTTCGTCGAAATGCTGTTCATCGCCATTCTCGATACAGGTGCGCACCAGTTCGCGCTGCTGCGGCGTGCCGTGCTGCATCAGCCAGATCAGCGGCAGCGTGGGCTTGCCTTCGCGCAGGTCGTCGCCGACGTTCTTGCCGATCTCGGCACTGTTGCCGGAATAATCCAGCACGTCGTCGATCAGCTGGAAGGCGGTACCGATGGAGCGGCCATATTCGCCAGCGGCTTCGATGCCGGCTTCGTCAGCACCCGCAATCAGAGCGCCGATCTGGCTGGCGGCCTCGAACAGCTTGGCTGTCTTGGAGCGGATCACCTGCAGGTAGCCGGCTTCGTCCACATCCGGATTGTGCATGTTAAGCAGCTGCAACACCTCGCCCTCGGCGATGACGTTGGTGGCGTTGGCGACGATCTTCATCACGCGCGCATTGTCGACGTCCACCATCATCTGGAAGGCGCGCGAATACAGGAAGTCGCCCACCAGCACCGAGGCCGCATTGCCGAACATGGCATTGGCAGTCTGCTTGCCACGACGCAACGAGGATTCGTCGACCACATCGTCATGCAGCAGGGTAGCGGTATGAATGAATTCGATCACGGCCGCCAGCGCGTGATGATGCTCGCCCTTGTAGCCGAAGGCATTGGCGATGAGCACCACCAGCACCGGGCGCAGGCGCTTGCCGCCCGCGCTGATGATGTATTCGGCGACCTGGTTGACCAGCGGCACCTCCGAGTACAGCTGCCGGCGGATGACTGCGTTGACCGCCTCCATGTCGGCGACGATCGGGTGCATGATGGATTGTTGCGAAGCGTTTTGTACGGCGGCAGACAAGGCGGAACCTGTGGAAAATGGTTATTCCCCGGATTATACGATGACAAGCAGGCGGCACGCCAAAGAGCATGTGGGCAGAAACTGCAGGTTTTTCATTGCCGCAATGAAAATGCTTGCATACCGCGTGTTGTCAGATGGGTAAGCTGGCTTGCGTTGTCCTGTCGGAAACTGTGTTGTACAGAGGCCGGCCGAAGTGTCAAGCCTTTTGACCGTGCGGCTAAGTGCCTGTATAATTTGCGGTTTTCCTGTTTCGCCATGGGTTTTTGACGGGCGCGGCAAGGGAAAAATCGTTCTTATTCATTCATTCGTGAGGTTTCACATGTACGCGGTCATAAAAACCGGCGGCAAACAATACAAAGTTGCTGCTGGCGAAAAACTCAAAGTAGAACAGATACCGGCTGACATTGGCTCCGAAATCACTTTGGATCAAGTGCTCGCAGTGGGCGCAGGCGAAACCGTGAAGTTCGGTGCGCCGCTGGTCGCAGGTGCTACGGTGCTGGCTACTGTGGTAGCACAAGGTCGCCATGACAAGGTCCGCATCTTCAAGATGCGTCGTCGCAAGCACTACCAAAAGCGTCAAGGCCATCGTCAGAACTACACCGAACTGCAAATCGTCTCGATCAACGCCTAAGCGTTGAACCAAACGAACTGCTCATCCAAAGTCATCAAGGAGTTTTAAATGGCACACAAAAAAGGCGGCGGCACTACGCGCAACGGCCGTGACTCAGAATCGAAACGCCTGGGCGTCAAGGTTTATGGCGGCCAAGTGATCAACGCTGGCGGCATCATCGTCCGTCAACGCGGCACCCGCGTCCACGCTGGCGAAAACGTCGGCGTCGGCAAGGACCACACCCTGTTCGCCCTGAAGGACGGCAAGGTCAAGTTCGTTGTCAAGGGCCTGCAACAGCGTCAATACGCTACCGTCGTTACGGCGTAAGCGTTCCTGTCATCCGGGTTCGCCCGGAAACCAGGCATAAAAAAGGCTCTGCCGATGGTGGAGCCTTTTTGATTTTTGAAGAGCCGTCAACAAAGCGCCGAGCCCCGGCTTCCATGGTGAGTACAGGGTGGTCCTGATCAGGATCGAGGATGCATCGACGTTTTGTTAGCGGCTCCCATGTCCCATGAGGCGTCCAAATCATGAAATTCATCGACGAAGCACGTATTGAAGTCGTGGCGGGGGATGGCGGCAACGGTGTCGCCAGCTTCTGCCGCGAGAAATTCCGCCCCTTCGGCGGTCCCGACGGCGGTGACGGCGGCAAGGGCGGTACCATCTGGGCCGTGGCCGACCGCAACGTCAACACCCTGATCGACTATCGCTACGCCAAGCTGCACCGCGCCGGTCGCGGCGAAAACGGCCGTGGCTCGGATTGCTACGGCAAGGGCGCCGACGATGTTTACCTGCGCATGCCGGTGGGCACCCTGATCGTCGACATCAACACCGGCGAGCACATCGCCGACCTGACCTTCCACGGCCAGACCGTGATGCTGGCCAAGGGCGGCGAAGGCGGCTGGGGCAACATCCACTTCAAGACCTCCACCAACCGCGCCCCGCGTCAGAAGACCGAAGGCAAGGAAGGCGAGCGCCGCGAACTGCGCCTGGAACTGAAGGTGCTGGCCGACGTGGGCCTGCTGGGCATGCCCAATGCGGGCAAGTCGACCTTCATCACGGCTGTCTCCAACGCCCGTCCGAAGATTGCCGACTATCCCTTCACCACCCTGCATCCCAACCTGGGTGTGGTGCGCGTGAGCCACGAAAAGAGTTTCGTGATCGCCGACATTCCCGGCCTGATCGAAGGCGCGGCCGATGGTGCTGGTCTGGGCGTGCAGTTCCTGCGCCATCTGCAGCGTACCGGCCTGCTGCTGCACATCGTCGATCTGGCGCCCTTCAATGAGGAAGTCGATCCGGTCAAGGAAGCCAAGGCCATCGTGCAGGAGTTGAAGAAATACGACCAGTCCCTGTTCGACAAGCCGCGCTGGCTGGTGCTCAACAAGCTGGACGTGGTGCCCGAGGCCGAGCGCGCCAAGCGCGTGAAGGATTTCGTCAAGCGCTTCGGCTGGAAGGGGCCGGTCTTCGAGATTTCGGCGCTGAACCGCGATGGCTGCGAAGAACTCATCAACGAGATCTACAAGTATCTGGAAACCAAACGCGCCGAAGAGCATCGCGCCGAAGAAACGCAGATGACCGAGGAAGCCCGCGCCATTTCCAGCATCGATCCGGACGATCCGCGCTTCAAGGTCCTGGACTGATTCCTCCCTTGCGCAGCCCTTGATGGGGCTGCGCAAGGGGGGCGGTTCGGGCTATCATCTCAGCCTGTCGGATTTTCCGATCGCCCCCAGAAGAATCAGAACCCGGAACACTATGCAATCGGTCATTCAACGCGCCAAGCGACTCATCATCAAGGTTGGCTCTTCGCTGGTCACCAATGATGGCAAGGGCCTGGACGCCAACGCCATCGCCCGCTGGGCCGAGCAGATCGCGCAATTGCGCGCGCTGGGCAAGGAAGTGGTGCTGGTCAGCTCCGGCGCTGTCGCCGAAGGCATGCAGCGCCTGGGCTTCGAGAAGCGTCCCACCGGCATCCATCACCTGCAGGCCTGCGCCGCCGTGGGTCAGATGGGCCTGGCCCAGATCTACGAAACCAGTTTCCGCAAGCATGCGCTGCACACCGCCCAGGTGCTGCTGACCCACGCCGACCTGGCCGACCGCGAACGCTACCTCAATGCACGCTCCACCCTGTTCGCCCTGCTGCAACTGGGCGTGGTGCCGGTCATCAACGAGAACGACACGGTGGTCACCGATGAAATCAAGTTCGGTGACAACGATACGCTGGGGGCGCTGGTCGCCAACCTGATCGAAGCCGAAGCGCTGATCATCCTGACGGACCAGCCGGGCCTGTTTACCGCCGACCCGCGCAAGGATCCGACGGCCACCCTGATTTCCGAAGCGCGTGCCGGCGATCCGTCGCTTGAACTGATCGCAGGTGGCACCGGTACCGGCATCGGCCGCGGCGGCATGTTGACCAAGATCCTCGCCGCCAAGCGGGCCGCCACATCCGGCGCGCATACCGTCATCGCCTGGGGCCGCGAAGACCAGGTGTTGACGCGCCTGGCCGCCGGGGAGGCCATTGGTACCCAGCTCAATGCGGAGACGGCGCAACTGACCGCACGCAAGCAATGGATGGCCGATCACCTGAAGACCGCCGGCCGCGTGGTGCTGGATGCAGGCGCGGTCCAGAAACTGAGCCTGGAAGGCAAGTCGCTGCTGCCCATCGGCGTGGTGGAAGTCTCGGGCGAGTTTGGCCGGGGCGATGTCATCACCTGCGTAGATGAGAGCGGACGCGCCATCGCCCGTGGCATGAGCAACTACAACAGCTCGGATGCGCGGCGCATCATCCGCCATCCTTCGTCCGAAATCCAGGCTATCCTGGGCTTCGTCGAGGAGCCGGAGCTGGTGCATCGGGATAACCTGGTGCTGCTGTGATGGGGATCGGAGAAAGTTTGTAAATCGTTTAAATCTTCTAAATCATTTAAAAAATTTAAACGATATGGTTGATTCAAGTAAAAAACGCGGCTAGGGCCGCGTTTTTTTATGGCTCGGCCGGCACCGGTATCAGCGGCGCACCGGATCGATGCGGGTCTGGCTCTTGAGGCGACCGACAATGCTCTTGACGTTTTCATTGTCGGCAATGATCTTGCCTTCGCAGAAATAATCCTTGAACAACGCGCCATCGATGCGGTTCACGCCGATATCGCGGATCGGTTGCCACTTGTCGCGGCGCGAACGCGACCAGGTGCCATCGGGATGACCGAAGGCATAGGTCTTCTTTTCCCAGGTTTCGCAGCGCATGCCTTCATACATCACGTTCACCGCGCCGCCCTGGGTCTTGGTCACGACGGTGTAGCGCACCACCTTGTCGGTGCCGATGGAGACCGAGTTCACATCGATGTACGCCTTCATGGTGGCTTGCGGGCTGAGGTAGAACTCGGCGAGATTCTGTTCTTGTGGCGTGGGCGGGAGGTGTACGGCGATCTCCTGCCAGGGCTTTTCCTCGTCGTCGAAGTCTTCATCGAAGCTCTGCGCCAGCGTACCGGCGCAAGCCGCCAGCAGCGAGCAGGCCAGCACGGCGCGGCGCAGGTTGCGCACCGTCAACAGGGAACGTGGGGTATCGGATTGCAGGAAAGAGGGCATGGAATTCACTTGGTTTCCGGCGTGCTCGCGCCGTTGCAGGGCTGGGCTTGTGCGGCCTGGCCCGGATTCTTGTGGGGATGCGCAATGCGCCCGGCTTGCTCGGCACGGCGCGGGCCATGACCGGGACGATTCAGGAAGCGCGACAATTCCTGCAGCGCCTGCTGATAGACCTCGCGCTTGAATTCGATCACCACGTCCAGCGGCACCCAGTAGTCGTGCCAGCGCCAGGCATCGAATTCCGGATGCGAGGTGCCGCGCAGGTTGACGTCGCAATCGCGCCCGACCATGCGCAGCAGGAACCAGATCTGTTTCTGGCCGCGATAATGGCCGCGCACTTCGCGCTTGATGAAATGGTCGGGGACTTCGTAGCGCAACCAGTCACGGGTGCGGCCGATGATCTTGACGTGCTCGGCACGCAGGCCGATTTCTTCTTCCAGTTCCCGGAACATCGCCTGTTCGGGGGTCTCGCCGTGCTTGATGCCGCCTTGCGGGAATTGCCAGGAGTGCTCGCGTACGCGCTTGCCCCACCACACCTCGTTATTGGCGTTGAGCAGGATGATGCCGACGTTCGGGCGGAAGCCTTCTCGATCCAGCATGGTGATCCTCAAACTTTCTGCGGCTGGAAGTCCCTTTCAGGCAGGCTCATGCGACTGCGGGCGCACGCGGGAAAACCGGTACGCCAGGCGGGTCAGGAGCAATCACATCGATGCACGGATGTCATTGAAACTAGGAGCAAATCTGCAAAGAAAGGGCGCATCAGCCAGCTAATCCTTTAAAATTGGAATGATTATAACCCTCCTCTTTTTAAAAAGAACCGACCGTCATGCGCGCCTCACGTTTTTTTATTTCCACCCTGAAAGAAGCCCCTTCCGACGCTGAAATCGTGAGCCACAAGCTGATGATGCGGGCTGGCATGATCAAGCGTCTGGGCGCCGGCATCTACACTTACATGCCGATGGGTCTGCGCGTGATTCGCAAGGTAGAGGCCATCGTGCGCGAGGAAATGAACCGCGCCGGCGCCGTCGAGCTGCTGATGCCGGTGGTACAGCCGGCCGAGCTGTGGCAGGAAACCGGCCGCTGGAACAAGATGGGCGCCGAGCTCATGCGCGTGAAGGATCGCCATGGCCGCGACTTCGCCATCCAGCCGACTTCCGAAGAAGTGGTCACCGACGTGGCACGTTCGGAGCTGCGCAGCTACAAGCAACTTCCGGTCAACTTCTATCATATCCAGACCAAGTTCCGCGACGAACGCCGTCCGCGTTTCGGCCTCATGCGCGGCCGCGAATTCACGATGAAGGACGCCTACTCCTTCGACCGCGATGTCGAGGGCTTGAAGAAGTCCTACCAGGCCATGTATGACGCCTACGTGCGCATCTTCACCCGCTTCGGGCTGGAGTTCCGCGCGGTGGCTGCCGACAACGGCGCCATCGGCGGTTCCGGCTCGCATGAATTCCATGTCATCGCGGCCACCGGCGAAGATGCGTTGGTCTATTGCCCGACTTCGGATTACGCCGCCAACATGGAAGCGGCCGAAGCGCTGGCCGTGGACAGCACCCGTGGCGCCGCCACCCAGGCACTGGAGAAGACCGCCACCCCCGGCAAGTCCAAGTGCGAAGCCGTGGCCGAGCTGCTGGGCCTGCCGCTGGCACGTACCGTCAAATCCATCGTCCTGGCCGTGGACAACGAAGACCCGGCCAAGAAGGAAATCTGGCTGCTGCTGCTGCGCGGCGACCACGAACTGAACGAAGTGAAGGCCAGCAAGATCCCGGGCCTGTCCACCTACCGCTTCGCCAACGAAGCCGAGATCGTCGAATGGTTCGGCACGCCGCCGGGCTACCTCGGCCCGATCGGCACCAGGAAGCCGGTCAAGGTCGTGGCCGACCGCACGGTGGCCAACATGGCCGATTTCGTTTGCGGCGCCAACGAAGCCGATTTCCACTACACCGGCGCCAACTGGGGACGCGACCTGCCCGAACCGCTGGTGGCCGACATCCGCAACGTGGTCGAAGGCGATGCCTCGCCGGACGGCAAGGGCGTGCTGGCGATCCAGCGCGGCATCGAAGTGGGCCACGTGTTCCAGCTCGGCACCACCTATTCCGAAGCCATGAAGGCGACCTACCTGGACGAATCCGGCAAGCCGCAACCGCTGGTGATGGGCTGCTACGGCATCGGCGTGACCCGTATCCTGGGCGCGGCCATCGAACAGAATTTCGACGACCGCGGCATCATCTGGCCGACCTCGATTGCGCCCTTCGAAGTGGTGCTCTGCCCGATGGGCTACGACCGCAGCGAAGCCGTCAAGACCGAGATCGACAAGCTCTATGCGCAACTGACCGAAGCCGGTGTGGACGTGGTGCTGGACGACCGTGGCGAACGCCCCGGCGCGATGTTTGCGGACTGGGAGCTGATCGGCGTGCCGCATCGCATCGTGGTCGGTGATCGTGGCCTCAAGGAAGGCAACATCGAATACCAGGGGCGCCGCGACACCGAGGCCACCCAAGTGCCGCTGGCCGATGCGCTGGCTTTCATCCAGGGCAAGCTGGCCGCCTGATTTTTCCACAGGCTGCAATGACAAAGGCGGGCGCCATGGGCGTCCGCCTTTGTTTTTGGGGCAGGGAAATCAGCTGCGCTTACTTGGCCGGTACGATGGTCACGGTCTCGCGCAGGATGCCGCCCTCAGCGACGCTGCCGTCGACTTTGCCCTGGCCGTTGACGCGCTTCTCGCAATCGATGCGGTCCGATTGCGGCAGGCCTTCACAGCGGCGCAAGGCGTTTTCCTTCAGCTGGGCAGCGCCCGGATCGGTCAGGGTGCCGCGTGCGGCGGCCTGCTGGGCGGCACCGGCTTCACGCAGGCAGGTGGCGCGGTCCTCGGTGGAAGCGCCGCTCTTGCAGGCGGCGATCTGCTGTTGGTATTCCGAATTGCCCGCCTTGCCGGCGGCGAACACGTGCGAGGCGCCGCCCAGGGCAGCCAGGCCGATCACGAGGGCGCTGGCCGAGCGCAGCAGCTGGTGGCGCAGGGATGCGGTGGGTGCGGTTTGATTTGGCATGGTCATTTCCTTTCTCTTGGTCATGAGCGTCCAAGCTCATCTGTGAATGGCACAGGGTAGACCCGTTTTCCGGTTTTCGGTTCTTTTATTCAGTTCTGCCGACGGCATTGTGAGCGAAAGAGTTTGTTACAAGCCTTTGCGGCCGTCGGCCCATCCTGCAAACCGCCATGGTAGGCGGCGACAGGGCCGCCTGCCATCAGTCAAGCGCTGCAAGAGACGTCAGACAAGAGGAACAGCGGGCCGCAGCAGGGCCGTGCGCATGCGCGCTGAAACATCCGGAAACAAAAACGCCCGCATGACATCTGCGGGCGTTTTTGTTTGCAAGTCGCTTGCAAACCGCGGGCGTCGATCAGCTCAGGTGCGCCGAGATCAGCTTGGTCATTTCAAACATCGTGACTTGCTTCTTGCCACCGAAGATTGCCTTGAGTTTGTCGTCGGCATCGATGTTGCGCTTGTTTTCGGCGTTCTGCAGCTTGTGCTTCTTGATGTATTCCCACACCTTCTTGGTCACCTCGGTGCGCGGCAGCGGCTTGGCGCCGACCACTTCGCCCAGGGCAGCCGATGGGGTCAGCGGCTTCATGAAGGCGGCATTGGGAGTGCGTTTTGCTGCGGGCTTTGCTGCGGCTTTCTTTGGCGCTGCCTTGGGTGCTGCTTTCGCTGCTGCCTTCGGTGCGGCTTTCGGCGCTGCCTTGGCTGCCTTGGGAGCTGCCTTCGCTGCTGCCTTGGGGGCGGCGGCTTTGGCGGCTGGTTTGGCGGCTGCCTTGGCTGCCGGTTTGGCGGCGGGTTTTGCTGCTGGCTTCTTTACTGCGGCTGCTGCTTTTTTTGCTGTGGCCATCGGAAAGACTCCTCACAAGAATGAGATGAATGCGTCATTTACGCACCGCTAATAGTGGTGCTCTTTGCACGGCCATGCAAGTATTTTTTAGCGGATTTTCCCGCCAAAGCGCCAGGAAACAACGAGCCGCCCCGATCCGGCGTCAAGCCGCGCCGGTGAAGGGATCGCGGCGGATCGCCGAAGTCCGGAAAAGGGGTGCTCCGGGCAGCTTGCTACCCACGCAAAAGCGATGAAAAAAGGGCAGGTTTTCACGCAGTCGAAGCGGCCGAAAACGCATCGGCGGCGAGGCATGTGGAAGGGGAGAGCTGCTGCGGAGGAGGGGAGGCTGCGGCGGCAGAGGCACCGCCGCAAGGAGTCAGGGTGTTCGCCGCAAAGCCAGTTCCAGAAAGGCTTTGCGGCCGGTGATGTCAGCGCATGCCGCCCGGCAGCATGCCCTTCATGCTGCGCATCATCTTCATCATGCCGCCGCCCTTGAGCTTCTTCATCATCGATTGCATCTGCTCGAACTGGGACAGCATGCGGTTCACTTCCTGCACCTGCACCCCGGCACCGGCAGCGATGCGGCGCTTGCGGGTGGCCTTGATCAGTTCGGGCTTGGCGCGCTCCTGCGGGGTCATGGAGTTGATGATGCCTTCCATGCGGCGCACCTGCTTTTCGGCCTGGTCCATGTTGGCGTTGCCGGCAGCGGCCTGCATCTGGGCCGGCAGCTTGTCCAAGAGGCTGGTGAGGCCGCCCATTTTCTTCATCTGCGACAGCTGCGCCTTGAAGTCATTGAGGTCGAACTTGCCGCCACCCTTGATCTTGTGCGCCAGATCCTGCGCGGCTTCCATGTCCACACCCTTGCGCGCCTCTTCCACCAGGGCCAGGATGTCGCCCATGCCGAGGATGCGGTTAGCCATGCGCGAGGGATCGAAGGCTTCCAGTCCATCGAGCTTTTCGGCCACGCCGGCGAACTTGATGGGCTTGCCGGTGATGTGGCGCACCGACAGCGCCGCACCGCCGCGCGAGTCGCCGTCCAGCTTGGTGAGCACCACGCCGGTCAGCGGCAGGGCATCGTTGAAGGCCTTGGCGGTGTTGATGGCGTCCTGGCCCAGCATGGCATCGACCACGAACAGGGTTTCGATGGGCTTGATGGCGGCGTGCACGGCACGGATTTCATCCATCATGGCCTGGTCGATGCCGAGACGGCCGGCAGTGTCGACGATGAGCACTTCATGGTGGTGCTTCTTGGCGTAATCCAGCGCGGCCAGGGCGATGTCGACCGGCTTGTCGGTCGGCTGGCTGGGGAAGAAGTCGGCACCGGCCTGGCCGGTCACGGTCTGCAGCTGGCCGATGGCGGCCGGGCGGTAGACGTCGGCGGAGACGGTCAGGACTTTCTTTTTCTTGTTCTCGCGCAGGTACTTGGCGAGTTTGCCGACGGTGGTGGTTTTACCGGCACCCTGCAGGCCGGCCATCAGGATGATGGCGGGTGGCTGGGTCGCAAAGTTCAGTTGCGAGGCTTCGGCACCGAGGTCGGCGCCCATCAGGCTGGCCAGCTCGCGCTGGACCACGCCCACCAGCGCCTGGCCGGGGGTGAGCGAGCCGATGACCTCTTCGCCCATGGCTTTTTCCTTCACCTTGGCGATGAACTCGCGTACGGCGGGCAGGGCCACGTCGGCCTCCAGCAGGGCCAGGCGCACTTCGCGCAGCATCTCGGCGGTATTGGATTCGGTCAGTCGCGCCTCGCCGCGCATGGTTTTGACGACTTTGGCGAGGCGTTGGGTCAGGTTGTCTAGCATGGTGATATCTGCAAATGAGTGAAGGGCCGGAGGGCCGCTGGCCTGCACAAGGGCACGAGGGCGCACAGGCGTACGCAGCAAGGGCGGCGGGCAATCCTGCATTTTAACCGATCAGCCCTGCTGCGCCCCGGTTGGCGCGTGCGGTCCAGATGGGGATGCTACGTAAAATTAACAGCTTGTACGGCTTGCACTCTTTGTGTATACATGGGCGCTGAATTTCCAAGCGCATAGAACAATCAAGGCCCCCGCCACGCAGCCGGGGCCAAACGCCATCGAGACAGCCGGACTGCATTGCGGGTCGCGGCGCGCCGTATCAACAACGATACACACAAGAGGAGAGTGGAAATGCAAAAGCCAACACAATGGATCGCCCTGGCCCTGCTGGCCAGCGCCGGTTTCTCGGCCACCAGCCATGCGGCGGATGACGTGATCCGCCTGGGCAATTTGAAGTTCGCCCACTATGGTGCGGTGTCCTACATCAAGGAGATCGCCCCCAAATGCGGCATCAAGGTCGATGAAAAGGTCTTCGCCAAGGGTCCGGATGTGATGCAGGGCATCCTGGCCGGTGAGCTCGATGTGGGTACGACCGCCTCCGAAGCGGCCATTTCGGGCCGCGCCAACGGTGCGCCGATCTATGTGGTGGCCGGTTTCGCCAAGGGTGGCGCGCGCCTGGTGGCGGGCAAGGACTCGGGCATCAAGTCGGTCAAGGACCTGAAGGGCAAGAAGGTGGGCGTGACCCGTGGTGGTATCCATGAAGTGCTGCTGGATGCCGAACTGGGCCAGAACGGACTGACCGCCAAGGATGTCACCATCGTCTACCTGGCCTTTGCCGACCTGAACCAGGCTCTGCTGGGCAAGAACATCGACGCCATGATGCAGAGCGAGCCGCAATCCTCGCAGGCCATCAACAAGGGCTTCGGCGTGGAAGTGATGAAGCCTTATGACACTCCCATCGGCGAGCCCTATCGCACCATGGTGATGACCGAGAAGTTCTATACGGAGAAGCGTGCGCTGGCAGAAAAGTTCATGCGCTGCTTCCTGGAGGCGACCAAGACCTTCATCGACAAGCCGGACGTGGCCGAAAAATACGTGCGTGAAGTGATCTTCAAGAACCAGATCACCAAGGAAGACTTCTTTGACGCCATCGGCAATTCGCCCTACGCCTACGACATCACCGCCGAGCACATCCAGATCACCACCGACACCATGGCCAAGTACGGCACCGGCAAGATGGCCAAGCCGCCGGTGGCCAAGGATTGGGTGAAGACCGATCTGCTGGAGCAGGCCAAGAAGAGCATGAACCTGAAGTAAGCCAAGGGGAAATCGCGCATGGCAAAGAAAAACAAGGGCAGCTTCCTGCAGGGGCTGCTGGTGCCGATCATCGTGATCGCGCTGTGGGAGGGGGCCTCGCGGGCGGGCTGGATCAATCCGCAGATC
Source organism: Herbaspirillum sp. DW155 (assembly GCF_037076565.1). NCBI lineage: Bacteria > Pseudomonadati > Pseudomonadota > Betaproteobacteria > Burkholderiales > Oxalobacteraceae > Herbaspirillum > Herbaspirillum sp. DW155. The sequence continues at coordinate 398,541 of NZ_AP029028.1, forward strand.
CTGCCCTCGCCCTGGGCGGTGCTGAAGAAATGGGTGGAATACGCCACGCCCCTGAAACCCTACGACCCCGAGTCCGGCAGCTGGCTGGCCTGGGCCTTCTCGGGCGAACTGGTGATGGATGCCATCGGCAGTCTCTACCGGGTGGTGGCGGGCTTCCTGATCGGTGCCGGGCTGGCCCTGCCGCTGGGCTTGCTGATGGGCTCCAGCCAGCGCATCTACGGGCTGATGAACCTGACGGTGCAGGTGATTCGCCCGATCCCGCCGATTGCCTATATCCCGCTGGCCATCCTCTGGTTCGGGCTGGGCAATCCGCCGGCGCTGTTCCTGATCTCGCTGGGCGCTTTCTTCCCGGTGCTGATGAATACCATCGCCGGGGTGCGCCAGGTCGACAGCATCTACCTGCGCGCCGCCCGTAACCTGGGGGCGAGCCAGTCCACGCTGTTCTTGCGGGTGATGTTGCCGGCCTCGGTGCCTTACATCCTCTCGGGGGTGCGCATCGGCATCGGCACGGCCTTCATCGTGGTGATCGTGGCGGAGATGATTGCGGTCAGCAATGGATTGGGTTTTCGCATCATGGAGGCGCGCGAGTATTTCTGGTCGGACAAGATCATCGCCGGCATGATCACCATCGGCCTGCTCGGCCTGGCCATCGACCTGGGCATGAGCCGCCTCAACAATTACATGCTGCGCTGGCATCGCGGGCTGGAGAACTGACATGAAACCGACCGATTTCTCTCCCCGTATCTGTATACAGAGTGTGAACAAGGTCTTCAAGACCGATGACCGCGAGGTGGTGGCCCTGAAGGACATCAATCTCGACATCCCCGATGGCCAGTTCGTCTGCCTGCTCGGTCCTTCCGGCTGCGGCAAGTCCACGCTTCTGAACGCCATCGCCGGATTTGCGCTGCCCTCGTCCGGCCAGATCCTGACCGGCGACAAGGTGGTCAGCGAGCCGGGGCCGGATCGGGGCATGGTATTCCAGGAATATGCGCTGTTCCCCTGGATGACGGTGGAGCAGAACGTGGCCTTCGGTCTGGAGATCAAGGGAACACCCAAGGCCGAGATCGCCCGGCGTGTGACGCAGCTGCTGGACAAGCTGGGCCTGATCGACTTCCGTACCCGCTTCCCCAAGGACTTGTCCGGCGGCATGCGCCAGCGCGTGGCCATTGCCCGGGTGCTGGCGCTGGATTCGCCCATCCTCCTGATGGACGAACCCTTCGGTGCCCTCGATGCGCTCACCCGGCGCAACCTGCAGGATGAGCTGCTGCGCATCTGGGACGAGTTCAGGAAGACCATCGTCTTCGTCACCCACAGCATCGAGGAAGCCATCTACCTGGCCGACCGTATCGTGGTCATGACCTACCGGCCCGGCACGGTCAAGCGCGATATGCTGGTGAACCTGCCGCGCCTGCGCGATCCGGCCGCGCCCGAGTTCAATGCCCTCAAGCGCGAACTCGGCCAGCTGGTGATGGAAGAGCAGCAGCGCCATCACAACGCCGAGATGAAGGCGGCCGCCGTCGACTGAGGCAGTGCGTTGTCCCTGATGCAGTACCCGGACACGGCAGGCGCTCCCTGCCGTGTCGCATTTGGCCGGGCCGATTTGCCCGCCGCCTGACCCGGCACAAGCCGGGCCGGGGCCGAGATAGTGTAAACTCGGGCGATGCAAACTTATTTTTTCATCCTGGCTGCGCTGCTCTATCTGGGCTGCGCCTTCATGCCCTCGGAGCGGCGCGTGCCGATTTCACTGGGCATCGTCGCGGGCTGGGTGCTGCATGGTGCGGCGCTGCTGTCGGACATGTTCGCGCCGGAGGCACTGCGGGTGGGTTTTGCGGTCATGCTCTCGTCCACGCTGTGGATTTCCGTTGCGGCCTACTGGCTGGAAAATCGCAATTTCTCGCTCGACAGCATGCGTGTGCTGGTGCTGCCGGTGGCGGCCCTGGCGGTGGTACTGCCCAGCATATTCCCCGGCAACATGGTGGCGCTCACCGGAAAGTCCGACTGGTTCCTGGCACACATCGCCATCTCCATCCTGGCCTATAGCACCCTGACCATCGCCGCCTTCCATGCGGTATTGATGGTGCTGCAGGAGTCGCGCCTGCATACCCGCCCCGGTCCGGCCGCCCAGTCCAGCTGGTTCGGGCTGGCGCTGGATCGCCTGCCGGCGCTGCTGACCATGGAAAAATTGCTGTTCCGCCTGATCGCCTTCGGCTTCACCTTGCTGACGCTGACGGTGTTATCGGGCGTGGTCTTCTCCGAGCAGTTGTTCGGGACGCCATTGAAGTGGGACCACAAGACGGTCTTCACCATGCTGTCCTGGCTGCTGTTCGGCCTGCTCCTGGCCGGCCGTCGCTGGCAGGGATGGCGGGGGCGCACTGCGCTGAGCTTCACGCTGGCCGGTTTCGCCATTCTTCTATTAGCTTATGTGGGCAGCCGGTTCGTGCTTGAAGTCGTGCTGCATCGGGTTTTGACATGAAATATCTGATCTGGCTGGTCGTGCTGCTGGCCGTGGTAGTGTGGTTCCAGCGCGCCAAGAAATCCATGCTGGCCGGTAGCGACCCCGCTGCTGATGGCAATGCCGAGCCCGGCATGCCGCGTCCCAAGCCCTCGCGCTTTCGCCGCCGTAGCGACAGCAACGTCGAGACCATGGTGCAGTGCGCCCATTGCGGCATCCACTTCCCGTCCTCCGAGGCGGTGGTGCATGCCTCCGGCGCGCACTACTGCTGCGAAGAGCATCGCCGCCTGGCCTCCTTCTGATCATGGACACTGCCTTCTCTGAGCCCGGCGCCTGGATCATCGATGGCGACGGCTGGTGCAATCACGCCCGCCGCGAACCCTCGCCCAACTGCGACGACCGCCCCGAGGGCGTGGCCACGGAGCTGCTGGTGATCCACAACATCAGCCTGCCGCCCGGCCAGTTCGGCGGGCCCTACATCGCTGACCTGTTCTGCAATCGCCTCGACTTCGACGCCCATCCCTATTTCGACCAGCTGCGTGCGCTGCGGGTGTCGGCCCACTTCCTGATCCGCCGCGACGGCGAGGTGGTGCAGTTCGTGCCTGCCCATCGCCGCGCCTGGCATGCGGGCGTTTCCAGCTTCGAAGGACGCGAGCGCTGCAATGATTTTTCCATCGGCATCGAGCTGGAGGGGACCGACTTCGAACCCTTCACCGAGGCCCAATATGCGACGCTGGTGAAGCTCTCCCAGGCCCTGGTAACGCGTTACGGATTGGCCGCCGTGGCCGGTCACGAGCACATCGCGCCGGTACGCAAGACCGATCCCGGTCCCTTCTTCGACTGGGCCGGCTATCACAACGAAATGGCGAAAATTATTAACGCGGCGCAATTGCGCTTCCCTCTTGGCCTTCACAAAAGTCAAGCTTGATGAGCAGAAAAATTCTCGAAATAGCGATTGCATCTGCCTAGGTCCGCTACTAGAATTAGTCCCAATCGTTGTTTTGATACTAGATGTAGTGCTCAGTTGAACTTGTTGTTGTAGTCGGGTCTGTATCCTCAGCAGGCCCGTTCCAGGCAGTGCTTCAGAAGGTGCAAGAGCCGCGAGGCAGTAACCAAGTATGACAACGCCCCCGGTTCTCCTTCTTTTAAATCCGTTCCACACATCAGTTTCAAGCAGTTTTGCGTCAGCATGAATGTCCACGCAAGGGACATTCATTGTGGGACGCTTCCGTCGTTCGCAGGGCCCGTGCAGTTCGCGGCCCGGATGAAGTTATTAGCAACGCAGACGGCATACCCCATCCGTCTGCCCCCATGTACCTCAGGAGGCTAAGTGCGCTCAACCCAAGAAATTTCCGTCAAATCGCCCGCCCCGTTTGGCGTCTCCGCCGAGCTGGATGGCTCCGCTGAAGGCCAGTCCATCGTGTCCCAGACTGCAGGCCTGGGCGAATACCGCATCATCCGCCGCAATGGCGCGGTGGTCGGTTTCGAGCCCTCCAAGATTTCCATCGCCGTGACCAAGGCCTTCCTGGCCGTCAACGGTGGCCAGGGTGCGGCCTCGGCGCGCGTGCGCGAAATGGTCGAGCAACTGACCACCAACGTGGTGTCGGCGCTGGTGCGCCGCCAGCCCACCGGTGGCACCTTCCATATTGAAGACATCCAGGACCAGGTCGAGCTGGCCCTGATGCGTTCGGGCGAGCATGACGTGGCACGTGCCTATGTGCTGTATCGCGCCAAGCGTATGGAAGAGCGCGCCCAGCAAGGCGCTGCCACCAAGACCGAAGTGGCCGCACCGCAGCTGCACGTGACCGAAGACGGCCAGAGCCGTCCGCTGGACATCAATGAAGTGCGCGCCCTGATCGCCGCCGCCTGCGTCGGTCTGGAAGCGCACGTGGATGCCGAAGCCATCCTGGCCGAGACCGTCAAGAACCTGTACGACGGCGTGCCCGTCGAAGAGCTGTACAAGTCCGCCATCCTGGCTGCCCGCGCGCTGATGGAAAAGGACCCGGCCTACAGCCAGGTGACCTCGCGCCTGCTGATGCACACCATCCGCAAGGAAGTCTTCGGCAAGGAAGTGGCGCAGGCCGACGCTCCCGCCGAGTACCTGGAATACTTCCCGCAATACGTGAAGAAGGGTATCGAGGCCGAACTGCTCGACACCAAGCTGGCCCAGTTCGACCTGGCCAAGCTGGCCGCAGCCCTGAAGCCCGAGCGCGACCTGCAGTTCGGCTACATCGGCCTGCAGACCCTGTATGACCGTTATTTCCTGCACATCGGCGGCACCCGCATCGAGATGCCCCAGGCGTTCTACATGCGCGTGGCCATGGGCCTGGCACTGAACGAAATCGACCGCGAAGCGCGCGCCATCGAGTTCTACGACCTGCTGTCGTCCTTCGACTTCATGAGCTCGACCCCGACCCTGTTCAACTCGGGTACCCAGCGTTCGCAGCTGTCCTCCTGCTACCTGACCACGGTGGCCGACGACCTCGACGGCATCTACGAAGCCATCAAGGAAAACGCCCTGCTGGCCAAGTTCGCCGGCGGCCTGGGCAATGACTGGACCCCGGTGCGCGCCCTGGGCGCCCACATCAAGGGCACCAACGGCAAGTCGCAAGGCGTGGTCCCCTTCCTGAAGGTGGTCAACGATACCGCCGTGGCGGTCAACCAGGGTGGCAAGCGCAAGGGCGCGGTCTGCGCCTACCTGGAAACCTGGCACATGGACATCGAGGAATTCCTCGAACTGCGCAAGAACACCGGCGACGACCGCCGCCGCACCCACGACATGAACACCGCGAACTGGATTCCCGACCTGTTCATGAAGCGCGTGATGGAAAAGGGCGAGTGGACCCTGTTCTCGCCCTCGGACACCCCGGACCTGCACGACAAGTTCGGCCGTGCCTTCGAAGAAGCCTACACCGCCTATGAAGCCAAGGCCGCCCGTGGCGAGCTGAAGCTCTTCAAGAAGGTGCAGGCCAACGACCTGTGGCGCAAGATGCTGTCGATGCTCTTCGAAACCGGCCACCCGTGGATCACCTTCAAGGATCCTTGCAACATCCGCTCGCCGCAGCAACACGTGGGCGTGGTCCACAGCTCCAACCTGTGCACCGAGATCACCCTGAACACCAACGACAGCGAAATCGCGGTCTGCAACCTGGGTTCGGTGAACCTGCCGGCGCACCTGGTCAATGGCGAGCTGGACCATGCCAAGCTGCAAAAGACCATCCGCACCGCCATGCGCATGCTGGATAACGTCATCGACATCAACTATTACGCCGTCAAGAAGGCCCGCGACTCCAACCTGCGCCACCGTCCGGTCGGCCTGGGCATCATGGGCTTCCAGGACTGCCTGCACATCAAGCGCGTGCCCTACGCCTCGATGGATGCCGTCGAGTTCGCCGACCGCTCCATGGAAGCCGTCTGCTACTACGCCTACATGGCCTCGACCGAACTGGCCGAAGAGCGCGGCCGTTACGCTTCCTACCGCGGTTCGCTGTGGGATCGCGGCATCCTGCCGCAGGATTCCCTGAAGCTGCTGGCACAAGAACGCGGCGGCTATCTGGAAACCGACACCACCGAGACCCTGGACTGGGCCGCCCTGCGTGCGCGCATCGCCGAACACGGCATGCGCAACTCGAACTGCGTGGCCATTGCGCCGACGGCGACCATCTCCAACATCATCGGCGTGTCCGCCTGCATCGAGCCGACCTACCAGAACCTGTACGTGAAGTCGAACCTGTCGGGCGAATTCACCGAGATCAACGAGTACCTGGTGCGCGACCTGAAGGCCCGTGGCCTGTGGGATGAAGTCATGGTCGCCGACCTCAAGTATTTCGACGGCAGCCTGGCCAAGATCGACCGCATCCCGCAAGACCTGCGCGACATCTACGCCACCGCCTTCGAAGTGGATCCGTCCTGGCTGGTGGAAGCCGCCTCGCGTCGTCAGAAGTGGATCGACCAGGCCCAGTCGCTGAACATCTACATGGCCGGTGCTTCCGGCAAGCGCCTGGACGAGACCTACAAGCTGGCCTGGCTGCGTGGCCTCAAGACCACCTACTACCTGCGCACCATCGGCGCGACCCACACCGAGAAGTCTACTTCCCGTGCGGGCGCACTGAACGCCGTGGCCGTTGACGGCGGTGCAGGTGCGATGGCATCGGCTTCCGGTACGGCCGTGCCGGCTGCACCGATCGCCTCGGCCGCCGCTGCCTCGGCTGCCTACGTGATGCCGAACCCGGGTGCTTCGATCGAAGCCGATGGTCCGGTCTGCACCATGCGTCCGGGCGACCCGGGCTTTGAAGAGTGCGAGGCCTGCCAGTAAGCAAGCAATCCGGGTGGGGCCGGACGGCCTGCTGATGAGGATGATCAAGGTCATCCGAGATGATGGCAGCACCACTGTCCAAGTCCCACCCACCCTAGCCGGCGCATCGCGGTGAACTTCACCGGATGCGCCGTTGTCACCTGATAGACACCCGCCGCGCCACGGTCATCCGACCTGCCGGCAGCGACCGATAAAGTAAAGAGGAACCACAGATGCTTTCTTGGGATGATGAAGTCAAGCAGCCGGCCCAGGCGCCGCGCACCCCCAACCTGCAGCCGCAACTGCAACAGGCTTTCGGCCAGTCCAACGCTGCGCTGAACCCGGCGCTGATGGCCGGCAACGGCGAGCAGGTCGACACCACCCGCCGCGTCAATGCCGCCGACAAGCGCATCATCAACGGCCACACCGACGTCAACCAGCTGGTGCCCTTCAAGTACAAGTGGGCCTGGGACAAGTACCTGGCCGGCTGCGCCAACCACTGGATGCCGCAAGAGATCAACATGCAGCGCGACATCGAGCTGTGGAAGAATCCGAACGGCCTGACCGAAGACGAACGCCGTCTGGTCAAGCGCAACCTGGGCTTCTTCGTCACCGCCGACTCGCTGGCCGCCAACAACATCGTGCTGGGCACCTATCGCCACATCACCGCGCCGGAGTGCCGCCAGTACCTGCTGCGCCAGGCCTTCGAAGAAGCGATCCACACCCACGCCTACCAGTACATCGTCGAGTCGCTGGGCCTGGATGAAGCCGAGATCTTCAATGCGTATCACGAGGTCGCATCGATCCGCGACAAGGACGAGTTCCTGATTCCCTTCATCGATACGCTGACCGATCCCGAGTTCAAGACCGGCACGATGGAGAATGATCAGAAGCTGTTGAAGTCCTTGATCGTCTTCGCCTGCATCATGGAAGGTCTGTTCTTCTACGTCGGCTTCACGCAGATCCTGGCGCTGGGTCGACAGAACAAGATGATGGGTGCAGCCGAGCAGTATCAATACATCCTGCGCGACGAATCGATGCACTGCAACTTCGGCATCGACCTGATCAACACCGTGAAGATGGAGAACCCGCACCTGTGGACTCCTGAATTCCGCGAAGAGATCAAATCGTTGTTTTTACGCGCGGTGGAGTTGGAATATCGTTACGCAGAGGATACAATGCCGCGAGGCGTGCTCGGGTTGAACGCACCGATGTTCAAGAGCTACCTGCGATTCATCGCAAACCGCCGCGCACAGCAAATCGGATTGGATCCGCTGTTCGCACAAGAAGAAAATCCGTTCCCGTGGATGAGTGAGATGATCGACTTGAAGAAGGAGCGCAACTTCTTTGAGACCCGCGTCATCGAATACCAAACCGGGGGCGCACTGAGTTGGGAATGATGTGCAGTCTCGAAGTTCTCTTCATCGAGACGTGATGCACAACAGTAGCCGGGTAGCTTGCAAGATGCCCGGCTGCTGAAACGGAAAAGGCCTACGCCAAATTAATGAACAGTCAGAGACCGAATCAATCTTCTCTGTTATCGCCGCTTAACCCCCTCGTGTCGGGTCAGGCGGCTTTTCCTTTGAAAAACACCGAGGTTTTTCAGGAACGCGATTCCGACGCTAGCGTTTGAACACGCTGGCGTTTTTTTTGGTGTCGCGCCTGCTCCCGTAGTCGCATCTTCCTGCGCCATTGCGCGGGCACTACCGGAGGGGCGTCGCCAAGATAGCTGAAGCGCTGCATAGGTGAGGGGATGCAGCAGTTCAGCTGGTGCCGAATTCATTAGCGCAAGCCACAGGCGGCTTGTGCCGATGAATAGCTCGCCCGCGTCATCGCGATGTCGCGTGCGGGTTGCTTATATCAAGCTTGATTTTTTCCATTCACGTGAAGAAGGAGAAACAAAATGGCAACAGCAGCAAAGAAGACCGCGGCGAAGAAGCCGGCGGCAAAGAAGGAAAAGGCGGTCGCCGCCAAGGAAACCACCAAGAAGGTAGCAGCCCCCAAGGCCGCAGCCGCCAAGAAGACCGTGGCCAAGGCCGCCGCCAAGCCGGCAGCTGCCAAGAAGGCTGCAGCGCCGAAGAAGGCCGCAGCGACCAAGGCAGCCGCTCCTAAGGCAGCAGCCAAGAAGGTTGCAGCTCCGAAGGCAGCCGCCAAGAAGACCGCAGCACCGAAGGCGGCAGCAAAGAAGGTTGCAGCTCCGAAGGCAGCCGCCAAGAAGACCGCAGCACCGAAGGCAGCAGCGAAGAAGGTCGCAGCTCCGAAGGCCGCCGCCAAGAAGGCCGCAGCACCGAAGGCAGCAGCGAAGAAGGTTGCAGCTCCGAAGGCCGCCGCCAAGAAGGCCGCAGCACCGAAGGCAGCAGCAGCGAAGAAGGTTGCAGCTCCGAAGGCCGCCGCCAAGAAGGCAGCAGCACCGAAGGCAGCAGCAGCGAAGAAGGTTGCAGCTCCGAAGGCCGCCGCCAAGAAGGCCGCAGCACCGAAGGCAGCAGCAGCGAAGAAGGTTGCAGCTCCGAAGGCCGCCGCCAAGAAGGCCGCAGCACCGAAGGCAGCAGCGAAGAAGGTTGCAGCTCCGAAGGCCGCCGCCAAGAAGGCAGCAGCACCGAAGGTCGCTGCTCCGAAGAAGGCCGCTGCGCCCAAGAAGGCCGCCGCCAAGCCGGCAGCCGCTGCAGCTCCGGCCGCCGCCAAGACCGTGTTGAACCCGGCCGCAGCATGGCCGTTCCCGACCGGCGCTGGCCGTCCGTAATCCGGGCGTGCGTCCAGTCTGATCCCCTCAGACTGAAGGCCGCTGTATGGCATCGCGCCATGCAGCGGTTTTTTTATGCCTCACCGTTCTGGTCTTGCCGTAGAGATAGCCACCGCGATCAGAAGGATGCCGCAAGCTCTGCTCTGGCAATCCGGCGCAATGGCACAATATGAAGAAGCTGGTGCATGCCCACACGCCCTGCGCGTGCATGCCTGCCAGATGATGTCGCCGCCGCACCTGGCGATTGCGCCCCAGCCGCTGGCACACTAGTATGTGCCCTGCCTCTCACTGATGGAGATCCCTGTGCTGCTTAGTATTTTCACGATGATCGTCAACGCCGTCGCCAGCATCCTGGCCGGCGTCATGCTGCTGCGTTTCTGGATGCAAGTGGTGCGCGTGCGTCCGCCCCAATCGGTGGGGCAGTTCGTCTACCAGCTCTCGGACTGGCTGGTGCGTCCCCTGCGCCGGGTGATGCCGGGCAGCGGTTACGACTGGGCCAGCCTGGTGGGTGCCTTCCTCATCGTGCTCTTGTCCATCATCGCCATCCTCGGTTTGCAGACCGGCTTCAACTTCAAGATCATCTTGCTGGTGGCGCTGGAGCGTTTGCTGCAGTGGATCTGCTACGGCTTCATGGCCACGCTGATCATGGAAGCGGTCTTCAGCTGGGTCAATCCGCATGCGCCGCTAGCCCCCTTCGTGCGCGCCCTGAACGACCCGCTGCTGCGCCCGCTGCGCCGTCTCATCCCGCCGCTGGGCGGTGTCGACCTGTCGCCGCTGGTACTGCTGATCCTGCTGCAGATTGCGGTACGGGTGATCGACGCGCTCTTCTTCACGCTCTACTGAAGACGCTGCGGCCTTGCCCCAACGCAAAAGAGCCGGACACACGTCCGGCTCTTTTGATTTTTGATGTCTGCCTGCGCTTCTCTGGTCAGCGCTTCTGCCTGGCCGACCATTGCTCCAGCGCCTGCATGGTGTTCTCCACGTGTTTTTCCGGATTCATGTCGGTGTATTCATAGAGGATGGCATGGTCCGGCGTGATGACGTAGGAGGTGCGGCTGGCATAGCCGGTCACCTTCAGGAACTGGGCGTCATAGGCCTTCATGATCTTCTTGTCGACGTCGGCAGCCACGGCGAACTTGCTGCGACATTCGCTGACGGAGAACTTGTTGAGCGTCTCGATGTTGTCCCCCGACACGCCGATGACGGTGGCCCCCAGTGCCTTGTAGCGATCCACCGCTTCGGCGAAGAGGTGGGCTTCGATGGTGCAGCCGGAGGTGAAGGCCGCCGGATAGAAGTACAGCACCACCGGACCTTTCTTGAGCGCTTCCGAGAGCGAGAAGGTCGAGACCTGTCCTCCCAGTGAACTCGGCGCGGAGAACTCGGGCGCCTTGTCGCCGGGCTTGAGTGCGGCCAGCGCGGCTTGCGAACACAGTGCCGCAGCCAGCAAGACGCACGCGTTACCCACACGGCGCAGGCGCGAGCAGACCCCGGCAGACATGACAGACGACGAATGGCTCAGCATGGCGAATCTCCTTGTGGCGTGCTGCTGCCGGTGTCACGCTGCGCGGCACCGGCCGGGAATGACATCAGAAGCGATAACCGAAAGCCTTGTGGAAGCGTTCCTCGATCTCTGCCTTGGACGGCGCATGGTTCTGCGGACCTTGCGAAGCGATCTTGATGGAACCCATCAGGCTGGCCAGGCGGCCGGTGGTTTCCCAGTCATAGCCTTCGGTCAGACCGTAGAGCATGCCGGCGCGGAAGGCATCGCCGCAGCCGGTCGGATCGGCGATCTTGTCGGCCCGCACGCAGGGGATGGCGTGGTGCTTACCGCCCACGAAGATGTCCGCTCCCAGCTCACCGCGCGTGACCACCAGCGCCGTGACGCGCTCGGCGATCTGCGCCAGCGTCAGGCCGGTGCGGGCGGTCAGCAGCTCGGCTTCGTAATCGTTGACGGCCACGTAGGTGGCCAGGTCGATGAAGTTCTTGAGGTCATTGCCATCGAACATCGGCATGCCCTGGCCCGGATCGAAGATCAGCGGGATGTTCAGTTCGGCGGCCTGCTGCGCGTGCTGCAGCATGCCATCGCGGCCATCGGGAGCGACGATGGCGAATTTGACCCTGCCGGCATCGGCCACCTTGTTTTCATGCGACCAGGTCATGGCACCGGGGTGGAAGGCGGTGATCTGGTTGCTGTCGGCATCGGTGGTGATGAAGCACTGGGCCGTAAACGACGTCTCGATCTGGCGCACGCATTGCGTGGAGATCCCCAGCGTGGCCAGGCGCTCCATATAGGGCGCGCTATCGAGTCCCACCGTGGCCATCACGATGGGCTCGCCGCCCAGCAGCTTGAGGTTGTAGGCGATGTTGCCGGCACAGCCGCCGAACTCGCGGCGCATGGTCGGCACCAGAAAGGAGACGTTGACCTTGTGCAACTGGTCGGCCAGCAGGGCTTCAGCGAAGCGGCCCTCGTATTGCATGATGTTGTCGTAAGCGAGGGAACCGCAGATCAGTGAGCTCATGGCGTGGTCGGTACAAGTGAGTGAACGATGCCGCATTGTAGAAGAAAAGCGGCCGGGAGGCTGGACTTGGCGCAAGCAGCGCCGCGTTGCCGGAGCAGCAGGGCGGCTCAGGGATAGAACAGATAAATGCGATAGCCCGAGACCAGCGCTTCCTTGAGCTCGAAGTTGAGCCTGATCTGCTGCTCGCTCGCGGGCGCGATGCCGCTGTCGACCTGGGCCGGATCGGCCAGATAGTCGCGCGGACGGAAGACCCGCCGCACCACCGCCTTCTCGTCATCATTGTTGAGCGTGAGTTCAATATGCGGCCAGGCCTGCGCAGTGTCGCCGCGATTGCGCATCACCAGCGAGAGCGCATAGACGTTCTGGTTGGGCGGCACCACCTGCAGTTCGTTGGCTTCCAGCGAGAGCCGGTCGATCTCGGTGGGCAGGCCTACGGTGCAATGCAAGGCTACGCACATGCCATTGAGCAGGGGACGCAAAGGCGGCGCGGCGGCGGCCAGGGGATTACGCCAGTAATAGAGCGATTGCAGCAGCAGGACCGGCACCATGACGCCGGCCAGCACCATCATCACCATCTTCATCACCTGGCTGATACGAGCGCGGCGCTCGGCGTGCTTGACGAAGCCGGGAGCGTCGGCGGGTTCGCTCTCGTCCTGGATTTCCCGTTCTTCTTCCACAGCTGGCAGCGGTTCGTCGTCGATGCGAAACACCGCAGCCACCTCGGGCGGGGCGGCGATCTCATCGGTATCGATGGAAGAGCGCTGCAGCAGGGCGCCGCTGTCGGGGTCGTGTTCCGACGGGGCAGGCGAGCTGCCGGCCTGGTCGGCTAGGTTGATCTTGTCCACAGGCGCGGCGGGTTTGAGCGCCGCACCCAGGTCGGGAATGTAGCCCGGACTGGCGGGCGAGCGGAATACCTTGGGTTCGGCGATCACCGGAATGGCCGCGGGTGCCGCCGCTGCAGCAGCAGCGATGGTCGGCTCCGGAGCAGGAACGTTCACCTCCGGCAGTGGAGCCGGCGAAGGGGGCGCGGAGAAAACGGGCTGGGAGGCTGGCGGCGCGATATTTCGTTCATATGCGCCTGGAGCCGGGGAAACCGGGGATGTCTGCGATGCCGGCGTCGGTACCACGGACGGGCTGGCCATGCCGGCCTGCGCCTTGCTGCCCGGTGCGGGCTGGTAGTGGCCGTCGGCCACGCTGGGCTCGACCAGGAACTCGTTACCGTTGAAGACCTGGCGGCAATTGCCGCAGCGGACCAGTCCGCCGCGCAGTTTGAGCTGGTCGCTGGCGACCCTGAAGATGGTCAGACAGTGCGGACACTGCGTCGCCAACGCCATGGATTACTCCGGCAGGCGGCCTGCCAGGGCCACCCAGCCTTCGTGTTCGGCCCACACGGTCAGGGCGATATAGGGTGCGTAGCTGGCGATGACTTCCTGCGCCTGGCGCTCCAGCACACCCGAAAGTACCAGCGAACCGCCCGCGCGCACGCGTCCGGCCAGCATCGGCGCCATCAGTTGCAGGGGACCGGCCAGGATGTTGGCCACCACCACGTCGAAGCGTTCGCCTTCCGGATGAGCGGCGGCGAAGGGTTCCGGCAGGTAATAGGTAGCGCTGCAGCCGTTGCGTTCGGTATTGTGATGCGCCGCTTCCAGCGCCTGCGGATCGATGTCCACGCCGATCACCTGGGGCACGCCGATCTTGGCGGCCACGAGTGCCAGGATGCCCGAGCCGCAGCCGTAGTCGAGCAGGGTTTGGGCCTGGGGCGCATTGGCTTCCAGCCACTCCATGCACAGCCGGGTAGTCGGATGGCTGCCCGTGCCGAAGGCCAGGCCCGGGTCCAGTTCCAGCACCAGGGCATCGGGATCGGCCGGGGCTTCGTGCCAGCTGGGCACCACCCAGATGCGCTGGCCGATGTGGATGGGCTCGAACTGGGATTGCGTCAGGCGCACCCAGTCCTGCTCTTCCACGTTGCGCGTGGCAAAGGGCAGGGCATAGTCCAGGCCGATGGCCTTGGCCGCATCCATGACGATGGTGGCGTGGTCGGCATCCTTGCCGGCCAGCGCCACTACACGGCTGCGGTCCCAGGCGGCTTCTTCGGGCTCCATGCCGGGCTCGCCGAAGAGCGGGCGCTCGGCGTCCGTCCCTTCATCGGCATCTTCCACCGACACCGACAGGGCGCCAGCATCCATCAGGGCGTCGGACAATGCCTCCGCCTCTTCCCGCGCCACTTCGATGACGATTTCTACCCATGCCATGCTGGTTTGCCTTTGCTGTTGCGTTACCGTTGATGCTGATGTGCTGCGATTACTTCTTGGTGGACTTGTCCGCTTCCGGCGCCGTCGGGCGTTCCGACAACTTATGTTCCAGATAATGGATATTGGTTCCGCCTTCGAAGAAACGCGCATCGACCATCAGTTCGCGGTGCAGCGGGATGTTGGTCGAAATGCCTTCCACCACCATTTCCGACAGCGCGATCTGCATGCGGCGGATGGCCTGCTCGCGGGTGGCGCCATAGGAAATCACCTTGCCCACCATGGAATCATAGTTGGGCGGCACGAAGTAACCCGAATAGGCATGCGAATCCACGCGGATGCCAGGACCACCCGGCACGTGCCACGCCGTGATGCGGCCCGGCGACGGGATGAACTTGAAGGGATCCTCGGCGTTGATGCGGCACTCGATGGCGTGACCCTTCAGTTCGATGTCGCGCTGGCGGTAGCGCAGCTTTTCGCCGGCGGCGATGCGGATCTGTTCCTGCACGATGTCCACACCGGTGATCATTTCGGTCACCGGGTGTTCCACCTGCACGCGGGTGTTCATCTCGATGAAGTAGAACTCTTCATTTTCATACAGGAACTCGAAGGTGCCGGCGCCGCGATAGTTCATCTTGCGGCAGGCTTCGGCGCAGCGTTCACCGATCTTCTCGATGATCTTGCGCGGGATGCCTGGTGCTGGCGCTTCCTCGATGACCTTCTGGTGGCGGCGCTGCATGGAGCAGTCGCGCTCGCCCAGCCAGATGGCTTGCTTGTGCTCGTCGGCCAGGACCTGGATTTCCACGTGGCGCGGATTTTCCAGGTACTTCTCCATATAGACTTCCGGATTGCCGAAGGCGGCACCGGCTTCGGTCTTGGTCATGGTCACGGCATTGATCAGCGCGGCTTCGGTATGCACCACGCGCATGCCACGGCCACCGCCGCCGCCGGCGGCCTTGATGATGACCGGATAGCCGATCTTGCGCGCGATCTGGACGATTTCCTTGGGATTGTCCGGCAGCGCGCCTTCCGAACCCGGCACGCAGGGCACGCCGGCACGGATCATGGCCTGCTTGGCCGAGACCTTGTCGCCCATCATGCGGATGTTTTCCGCGCGCGGGCCGATGAAGACGAAGCCGGACTGCTCCACGCGCTCGGCGAAATCGGCGTTTTCCGACAGGAAGCCGTAGCCGGGGTGGATCGCCTGGGCGTCCGTGACTTCAGCGGCGCTGATGATGGCCGGCATGTTCAGGTAGGACAGCGTGGACGGGGCCGGGCCGATGCAGACCGACTCATCGGCCAGCTTCACGTACTTGGCCTCGCGGTCGGCCTCGGAGTGCACGACCACGGTCTTGATACCCAGTTCGCGGCAGGCGCGCTGGATACGCAGGGCAATTTCGCCACGGTTGGCGATGAGGATTTTTTCAAACATAACAGGAATGAGGCGTCGCCAGGTTCAAGCGTTATAGGTTCCAAAGCCAGGCCGCGGGCATCTGCCGCGCGGCGGCCGTTGCGGCCGGGCCAGGGACTGCGGCGGAGTTTAACCCAGCACGAACAGGGGTTGGCCGAACTCGACGGCCTGGCCGTTTTCCACCAGGATCTGCTTGACCACGCCACCCTTGTCGGCGTCGATTTCGTTGAGCAGCTTCATGGCTTCGATGATGCACAGGGTATCGCCTTCCTTGACTTCCTTGCCCACTTCGACGAAGGCCGGTGCGCCCGGCGCGGAGGAACGGTAGAAGGTGCCGACCATCGGCGACTTGACGATGTGGCCTTCCGGCACGGCCGGGGCAGCCGGGGCGGCCGCCGGAGCAGCAGCAGCGGGCGCGGCGGCCACGGGAGCGGCGGCCACGGGAGCGGCGGCGGGCGCGTAGGCTTGCTGTTGCGGCACCATCACCACCTGGTTCTGGGCATTCGGGGAAGACTTGACGATGCGGACCTTGCTTTCGCCTTCGGTGACTTCCAGCTCTTCGATGGCCGATTCAGCAACCAGGTCGATCAGCGTCTTGAGTTTTCGTAAATCCATTTGAATCCCTCGGAATGTAGATGAGTAGTGTTGTTAACGAAGCGCCGGCGCTGTGTCGCAGCCGGCGGGTTCAGTCTGGGTCTTGCAGTACGTGATGCGATCCGTTCGAAGCGGCGGGTCCGCCCTCAGGATTGACGCAGCCAGAAATCGACGGCCATACGGTAGCCATCGACCCCGAAGCCGCACAGGACTGCCCGGGCGATGCCGGACAGATAGGAAAAATGCCGGAACTCCTCGCGCTGGTGCACATTGGAGATATGCAGTTCCACGAAGGGAATGGCCACCCCGGCCAGGGCATCGCGCAGGGCCACGCTGGTATGCGTCAATCCGCCCGGATTGATGATGATGCCGTCCACCCCTTCCTGGCGGGCCTGATGGATGCGGTCGATCAGGGCACCTTCGTGGTTGCTCTGGAAGGTCGCCAGGGATGCGCCGGCGGCGCGCGCCTGTTCTTGTGCACGCTGCTCGATGTCGGCCAGCGTGGTAGTTCCGTAGACTTCCGGCTCCCGGGTTCCGAGCAGATTCAGGTTCGGGCCATTGAGCAGGAGAAGCTTTTTTGCCATGGAGATTAAGCTCCGTTTGACGACGATGCGCGCATTTTGCCGTCAAATGCATTCATTTGGCAAGAAAAACTTTCTTTTCACGGATTTACGCCGGTGCAGAGGGTGATGTCAGAGCTGGGAGAGGTCGGCGCGCAGTTCGTCGAACTTGATGCGGCCCAGGTAGACCTTCTTGACGTTGCCGTCCTTGCCCACCAGAGCGGTGAACGGAAGACCGCCCGCCTGATTGCCGAATTGCCGCAGCAAATCGGTGGCGCCGGTTCCGGCAACGAAGAGAGGATAGCGGATTTGGTACTTTTGCGCAAACTTGGCGATATTTTCCTGACTATCGACGCCAATTCCCAGGATTTGCACCGGCGCGATCTCATTCTGCAGGGCAGTCAGCTCCGGCATTTCTTCCACACAGGGGCCGCACCAGGTCGCCCAGAAGTTGACCACCAGGGGCTTGCCTTTATATTGCGCCAGCGATTGCGTCTGGCCGCTGGCGTCGGGCAGCGATTGCGAGAGCAGCTGGTTCAAGGCCTGGGTTTGGGCAGAGACGGGCGGGTTGGCGCGATGGCTGGCATACAAGCCAACACCCACGCACACCACTGCAACCACGGCCAACAAGATCACATTTTTCAGTTTCGTCATGAATTCTCATCCTCGGAGGTGGCATCGATCAGCCCGGCCAGCGCGGCCGCATCGCCGCGCTCGGGGCGCTTGCCGGGGGCAGCGCGCAGGCTGCCGCGCAGATCGTCTTCGTCATACAGGGCCAGATGGGCCAGTTCGGGATCGGCACCGCGCTGAGGCAGCAGGAAGCTCAGGGTTTCCACTGCCTGGCCGGTGCGGAAGTGACTGGTTTCCCCGACCTCGAAGTTCACATTCTTGTTCAGGAGGAAAATCTCGACATCCTTGGCGCTGGGGGAGAACAGCTGCAAGTGGATGTCAGAATGTTCACCTGCCGTGCCGTTCCACACCGCCCCGGTAATATAAGGATTGAACTGTTGCAAGTCCTGCATCAGTTGCAAGGCCACCTGGCGCAGGTGCAAAAGGCGCGCCGGCTGGGTGTCGGCAAAGAAGAGTTCGTTGTAGAGGCGCACTTCTTCTTCGATCTGCTCGTTATCCGGCATGATCTCGCCGCGTATCTTCTGACTACCCAGGATCTGTTTGGCGGCCTTGCGCTTGGCGGTACCGTAGTCGGCGCCATCTTCGGCGATCATGCGGGCGGCGGCAGCGGCGATTTCGGCGCGCATTTGCTCGGTGGGGGAAGTGAATTCGAATTCAGGCATGGGCGACATCATACGCGTTAGCGGCAGCACCCGCCGCCTCAGGTAAAATCGCGGGATTACACCCCAAGATTCGCTATGCACATACACATCCTCGGCATCTGCGGCACCTTCATGGGCGGCCTGGCCGTGCTGGCCAAAGAGGCCGGCCATACCGTGACCGGCTGCGACGCCAACGTCTATCCCCCCATGAGCACCCAGCTGCAAGCCCAGGGCATCACCCTGATCCAGGGCTTTGAGCCGTCCCAGGTGGAGTTGCAGCCTGATCTGTTCGTGATCGGCAATGTCGTCTCGCGCGGCAATCCGCTGATGGAAGAGATCCTCAACCGGGGCCTGCCCTACGTCTCCGGTCCGCAATGGATGGGCGAGAACATCCTGCAGGGCAAGTGGGTCCTGTCGGTGGCCGGTACCCACGGCAAGACCACCACCTCGGCCATGCTGGCCTGGGTGCTGGAACACGCGGGCTACCAGCCGGGCTTCCTGATCGGCGGTGTGCCGATGAACTTCGGCATCTCGGCGCGCCTGGGCAGCGATGGCCAGGGTGGGCCGTCGCCCTTCTTCGTCATCGAAGCCGACGAATATGACACCGCCTTCTTCGACAAGCGCAGCAAGTTCGTCCACTACCGCAGCCGCACCGCCATCCTGAACAATCTGGAATACGATCACGCCGACATCTTCCCTGATCTGGCTGCCATCGAGACGCAATTCCATCATCTGGTACGCACCGTGCCCGGCATCGGCCGGGTTATCGTCAATGGCCGCGAAGCCGCGTTGCAGCGCGTGCTGGCGCGCGGCTGCTGGAGCGAACGTGAAGATTTCGGCGTGGCCACCGGCCAGCCCGGCTGGTCGCTGCAGACCCGCGAGGATGGCCGTTTCGAGGTCTTCTTCGAGGGCCGGTCGCAAGGCACGGTGGACTGGTCGCTGACCGGCGAACACAACCGTATGAACGCCCTGGCCGCTATCGCCGCCGCCCGCCACGTGGGCGTGCCGCCAGCGCAGGCCATCGAGGCGCTGGGTGCGTTCCAGAGCGTCAAGCGGCGCATGGAGCTGCGCGGGACCGCCAAGGGCGTGGCCGTGTATGACGATTTCGCCCATCACCCGACCGCCATCGCCACCACCGTGGCGGGCCTGCGCAAGAAGGTCGGAGCGGCGCGCATCCTGGCCGTGCTGGAACCGCGTTCCAACACCATGAAGCTGGGTACCATGAAGGACGCCCTGCCGGGCAGTCTGGTGCAGGCCGATCTGGTCTTCGGTTTCGGCGCCCGGTCCGGGCGCGACGCGCTGGGCTGGGACCTGGCCGAGGCGCTGGCCCCGCTGGGCGACAAGGCCGCCGCCTTCGACGATCTGGATGCACTGGTGCAGGCCGTCAAGGCCGCGGCCCGGCCGGGCGACCACGTGCTGGTGATGAGCAACGGCGGCTTCGGCGGCGTGCACCAGAAGCTGCTGGACGCGCTGGCATGATCCTCTATCTGCACGGCTTTCGTTCCTCGCCGCAGTCCTTCAAGGCGCGCGTGATGGGACAGCGCATGGCCGAACTGGGTTTGCAGGATCAGTATGTCTGTCCGCAACTGCCCGCCTCGCCGGCCGGCGCCATCGCCCTGGCCGGCTCGCTCGTGGCCGGCGTGGACCCGGCGCAGCTGACCGTGGTCGGCTCATCCCTGGGCGGCTATTACGCCACCTGGCTGGCCGAGCACACCGGCTGCCGCGCGGTGCTGGTCAACCCGGCCGTGAAGCCGCCGCGCGATCTGCAATCCTATGTCGGCGTGACCACGCAATACCATTCCGACGAACCTTTCGAATTCAAGCGCGAGTACATCGCCGAGCTGCTGGCCCTGGCCGTGCCGGCGATCACGCGTCCCGAGCGTTATTTCCTGCTGGCCGCCACCGGCGACGAGGTACTGGACTGGCGCGAGATGGTGGCCCATTACCCCGGCGCGCGCCAGACCGTCATCGAGGGCAGCGATCACGGCATGGCCGAGTTCGCCGATCATCTGGACGCGGTGCTGAGCTTTTGTGGCGTGGACCTGCCCGGCAAGGCGGTGCGCTGATGCCGCATGCTGTACGGATGGGGCGCTGGAGGGCGCACCCGCAGGCGCTGGCCTCGCTGCTGGCGGTTGATGGCGACCTGATGCGCCGCACCCGCGCCTGGCTGTCGGACCCCGGTTCCATGACGCTCAAACTCAAGAATCGGACCCAAAGCTTCAGCGTGCGCCTGCTGCGCCAGCGCCCGGGCCGCATCCTGGCCGATGAGCATGAAGCCTTGTGCATATCGCCCCGCAGCCGCGTGGTTGAGCGCGATGTGATCCTGCTGGCCGACGGGCAGCCGGTGGTGTTCGGGCATACGGTCTTGTCGACCGGCTCGGTCAAGTCCGACTGGCCCTTCTTCAGCAAGCTGGGCACCACGCCCCTGGGCGCCAACTTGTTCTTTGATCCGCTGGTCGGGCGCAGCCCCATCCAGTATGCTCGGCTGGCCGCCGGCCACCCGCTGATGCAGCGCATCGCGCTGGCCCTGCCCGAGACCGAATTGCCGGCTACCTTGCTGGCGCGCCGCTCCCTGTTTACACGGCGTGGCGGCGTGCTCATGGTGACCGATGTTTTCCTGCCGGCATTGCAGGCGCTCATGCGTCCGTTGCCGGCCCACGTACCGATTGAAAAGCGATAGAAGCAGATGAATTTATTGTTCGAAGAATCCGGCGATTTCAAGGCCGGCTCCATCATGACCCAGCAGGGCGAGTCCTACCAGGTCGAGATGGCCTCCGGCAAGCGCGCCAAGGTCAAGTCGCGCGATGCGCTGCTGCAATTCGCTGCCCCGGCGCCGCAGGAACTGCTGCAACAGGCGCAAGCCATCGCGCAGGAAATCGATCTGGATTTCCTCTGGGAAGTGGCCGGCGAAGACGAATTCGGCTTCACCGACCTGGCCGCCGAGTACTTCGGCCATGCCCCGCTGCCGCCCGAGGCGGCCGGCCTGCTGCTGTGCCTGCATCATGCGCCGATCTATTTCTACAAGAAGGGGCGTGGGCGCTACAAGGCCGCCCCGCAAGCCTCGCTGCAGGCCGCGCTGGCCGGACTGGAAAAGAAGAAGCAGCAACTGGCTGCGCAGGCCGTGTATGTCGAGGAGCTCAAGGCCCACAGGCTGCCCGACGTCTTCCGTCCCATCGCGCTGCAATTGCTCTTCAAGCCGGACAAGAACGGCATCGAATTCAAGGCCCTGGATGCCGCTGCCAAGGAGCTGCAGACCACGCCGCAGCGCCTGATGCTGGCCGCCGGTGGCGTGGCCTCGCCCAAGGATCTGCATTACGCGCGCTTCCTCTACGAATTCTTCCCGCGCGGCACCGGCTTCCCGGCCATCGACATCCCGCCGGCCACCACCGATCTGCCGCTGGCTGATGTGCAGGCCTTCTCCATCGATGACGTGACCACCACCGAAATCGATGATGCCCTGTCCGTCACCCGCCTGCCGGATGGCAAGCTGCGCGTGGGCATCCACATCGCAGCGCCAGGCCTGGCCATCAAGCGCGGCGATGCCATCGATGCGATTGCCCGGGCGCGCATGTCCACCGTCTACATGCCGGGCGAAAAGATCACCATGCTGCCGGACGACCTGGTGGCCACCTATACGCTCGATGCCGGTGCCGCCCGTCCGGCCTTGTCGCTCTATGCCACGCTGGACCCTGCCAGCTGGGAAGTGCTGGCCACCGAGACCCGCGCCGAGCGGGTACCCATTGCGGCCAACCTGCGCCACAACGATCTCGACGAGCTGGTCACCGAGGAAGCCCTGGCCGAGAATCGCGGCGAGTATCCGCACAAGGAAGAGATCGCGCTCTTGTGGCAGTGGGTGCAATTGCTGGAACAGGGCCGCATGGCCAAGCGCGAGAGCTTCGGTCTGCGCCCGGAACAGAACAACCGCGTCGATTTCAATTTCTACGTCGAGAACGATGTGGTGAGCATCGTGCGCCGCCGTCGTGGCGCGCCGCTGGACAAGATCGTGGCCGAGCTGATGATCTTCGCCAACAGCACCTGGGGCAAGCTCATGGCCGATCACGGCGTGCCCGGCATCTATCGCGCGCAGGGCGGCGGGGCTGGAGGCTGGGCCGCCAAGATGCAGGTGCGCATGGTGACCCACGCCGCGCCTCACCAGGGGCTGGGCGTGGATCAATATGCCTGGAGCACCTCGCCGCTGCGCCGCTATACCGACCTGGTGAACCAGTGGCAGATCCTGGCCTGCATCGAACATGGCGTGACCGCGCCGCTGGTGGCGCCCTTCAAGCCGCGCGATGCCGAGCTGTTCGCCATCGTCTCCGGCTTTGATGCGGCCTATTCGGGGTATGCCGATTTCCAGTCCACCATGGAACGCTACTGGTGCCTGCGCTGGCTGGCGCAGGAAAACGCCCGTACCGTGGAGGCCGTGGTGTTGAAGGATGAAATCCTGCGACTGGTCGAGATTCCGCTGGTACTGCGCATGCCGGGCCTGCCGCAACTGGCGCGCGGGTTGCAGGTCAAGCTGGACCTGCTGCGCTGGGATGAGGTCGACCTGAGCGTGGAGGCGCGCCTGCTGGAAGTGCCAGCTGCTGCCGCCCAGGCCCTGGCCACCGATATCGGAGAAGAGGACGAAGAGGAGTTGCTCGAAGGCATGGCCGCCATGGGCAGCGCAGAGCAGGGGGAACAAGCTGAGGCAGAACAGACGCAGGAGCAGGCCGGCGATGTGCCGGTGCCAGATGCCCCCGATACCGCCGACGCCGGCGAAAACCCGCCCGCCCAAGCGGCCCAATGAAGCAGTGCTGGCGTAGAATTGGCGCTGTGTCTATCGTCGTCGCTTCCCGTTTGCTGTGAATCTGTTTGCCCAACACCGTCTGCTGAGCCTGGCGCTCGGAATTTCGCTGCTGGTGCATGGCCTCTTGCTGGCCGTGCACTTTGCCGCGCCCGACGCCTTCCGCTTCAAGCCGTCCGACCCGGAACTGGAAGTCATCCTGGTCAACGCCAAGCATGACAAGAAGCCGGTCAACGCGCAGGCGCTGGCACAGGCCAATCTGGATGGCGGCGGCAATGCCGATGAGGGCCGCGCAAAGTCGCCGCTGCCGGACATGCAGCACGTGGAGAGCGGTGACAGCGTAAAGGCCGCACAGCGCAAGGTGGCCGAACTGGAACAGCAGCAACGCAAGATGCTGGCCCAACTGCAGGAGGCCCGGCAGCACGTGGCCAGCGCCGACCTGCAAAAACCGGCCGAGACACCGCAACCGAACGCGCGCGAGCTGACGGAAACCGCCAAGGCGATGGCGCGCATGGAAGCCGAGCTGGCCAGGGACATCGAGCAATACAACAAGCGGCCAAAGAAGACCCAGATCACCCCGAGCACCCGCGAAGTGGGCTATGCGCAGTACTTCAAGGCCTTGCAGGACAAGGTGGAAAAAGTCGGCACGCTGAACTTCCCGACCCGCGACGGCAAGAAGCTCTATGGCGAATTGCTGGTGGTGATTCCGGTGTTCCAGGATGGCAGCCTCTACGAGCGCGAGGGCGGCGTAGTGGTGCGTACCAGTTCGGGCAATGCGGCACTGGATCGTGCGGCGGTCGACATCGTGCGGCGCGCAGCGCCCTTCGGCCGCTTTCCGGAGAATATGCGCACCAGCGGCAAGGATGACGTGTGGGAAGTCATCGTGACCTTCCGTTTCACCCGCGACCAGGGTGTGCAGGCACAACTGGGCGCCAGCTGACACCGGCGCGGCCCGGCCACTTACAAAAACAGATAACGAGGGAGCACCTAGAACACCATGGATGAATACGTCGTCATCGGCAATCCGATTGCCCACAGCAAATCCCCCGAGATCCATGCGCAGTTTGCCGCCCAGACCGGCCAGTCGCTGCACTACGATCGCCTGCTGGTGCCGCTGCATGGCTTCAAGGCGGCGGTGCAGGTGTTCCAGCGGCGCGGCGGACGCGGCGCCAACGTCACCGTCCCGTTCAAGCTGGAAGCCCACGCCCTGGCCGATCACCTGAGCGAGCGCGCGCGCCTGGCCGGTGCGGTCAACACGCTCAGGTTCGAGGACGGCCGCATCCTCGGCGACAACACCGATGGCGCCGGCCTGGTCACCGACATCACGGTCAATGCCGGCCAGGCCCTGGCGGGCCGCCGCATCCTGCTGTTGGGGGCCGGTGGCGCCGCGCGCGGGGCCTTGCTGCCGCTGTTGCAGCAGCGGCCGGCCGAACTGGTGATCGTCAACCGTACGCAGTCCAAGGCCGACGAGCTGGCGCAGCAGTTCGCCGAATACGGCCCGGTCCGCAGTGCGGCCTATGCCGATCTGGGCGGCGTGTTCGACGTCATCATCAACGCCACCTCGGCCAGCCTGTCGGATGATCTGCCGCCGCTGCCGGTGTCGGTCTACGGCAGCGAGACCCTGGCCTACGACATGATGTATGGCCGCCAGCCCACGGTCTTCCTGCAGAGCGCCCAGCAGCATGGCGCCAGCGTGCGTGACGGCCTGGGCATGCTGGTCGAGCAGGCCGCCGAAGCCTTCCTGCTCTGGCGCGGCGTGCGGCCGGCGACCGCCGAGGTGTTTGCCAGCCTGCGCCGGCAACTGGCGCAATGAAGACAGTCCGCTACACCTGTAGAGGACTGCAGGTGTGGATGACCGCAGGTCTGCATGACGCTATGATCCCGCAACGATAGAAATCTGGAACAGAACGACCACCGGTACATGAAATCGCTCCGCAAGCTGCTCTTCTGGATCATCGTCCTGCCCGTCACGCTGGTATTGCTGCTGCAGCTGTACTTCTTCGTGCAGATCTGGTGGTGGAAGGATCACAATCCCGAATCCACCAGCTTCATGCGCCAGCAACTGTCGCTGTTGCGCGAGAAGGATCCGAACGCCCAGCTGCAATTCCGCTGGGTGCCTTATGCGCGCATCTCCAACAACCTCAAGCGCGCCATCATCGCCTCGGAGGATTCCAATTTCTCCGAGCACGACGGCATCGACTGGGACGCCCTGCAAAAGGCCTACGAAAAGAACGAGAAGAAGGGCAAGGTGGTGGCCGGTGGTTCCACCATCACCCAGCAGCTGGCCAAGAACCTGTTCCTGTCGGGCGAGCGCAGCTATCTGCGCAAGGGTCAGGAATTCATCATCACCTACATGCTGGAATTCCTGCTGGACAAGCAACGCATCTTCGAGATCTACCTCAACGTGGTGGAATGGGGCAATGGCGTCTTTGGCGCCGAGGCGGCCGCCCAGCATTACTATCGCAGCAGCGCCGCCAGCCTGGGTGCCGAGCAGGCCGCACGGCTGGCGGTGATGCTGCCGCGTCCGCGCTACTACGACCGCAATCGCGGCTCCGGTTACCTGGCCGCCCGCACCAGCCTGATCCTGCGCCGCATGAACGCAGCCACGCTGCCGCCTGCGCACAAGTAATCCGCCGCTCCTGTCGAGCTTGCTGCGGGCGCGCTTTGCGCTTGCCTGGCGCTGGGCTTGAACGTACACTTGCGCACGTTTCGCGCCTGTCGTCACGGGCCGCCTGTACCTCCCCCCGCGTTCCACCCAGCGAGAACCCATGATCAATGTATTCGTGTTGCAAAACGGACGACTGAGCCAGGTCAACATCGACAGCCGGACCGACCTGGAGCAGGCCGCGCCGGTCTGGGTGGACCTGACCGAACCGAATGACGAGGAGCGCGCCTGGGTCAAGAGCATCTATGGCGTGACCCTGCCCGACGAGGATGAATTCAGCGACATCGAAGCCTCGGCCCGCTACTTCGAAGCCGAGAACGGCGACCTGCACCTGCGCACCGACTTCCTCTTCGAAGGTGACGACGATTCGTCCTCCACCATGACGGTGGCCTTCATCCTGGCCCGCAACATCCTCTTCTCGGTGCACGCCGAAGACCTGCCGGTGTTCCGCCTGGTGCGCATGCGCGCGCGTTCGCGGCCCGGCTCCATCGGCGACTACCGCGACGTCCTGCTGGATCTGTATGAGACCGATGCCGAATATTCGGCCGATGCGCTCGAAGGCATCTATCAGAAACTCGAAGCGGTGAGCACCAGCGTCTTGAAGAAAAGCCTGTCCGACCAGGCCGCCGCCGAAGTGCTCAACACCATCGCCCACGAAGAAGACCTGAACGGCCGCATCCGTCGCAACATGATGGACACGCGCCGCGCGGTGAGCTTCCTGATGCGCGGACGCCTGCTCAGTTCGGAGCAGTTCGAGGATGCGCGCCAGATCCTGCGCGACATCGAATCCCTGGATGGCCACACTGCCTTCCTGTTCGACAAGATCAACTTCCTGATGGATGCCACGGTCGGCTTCATCAACATCAACCAGAACAAGATCATCAAGATCTTCTCGGTGGCCTCGGTGGCCTTCCTGCCGCCCACGCTGATCGCCAGCATCTACGGCATGAACTTCAAGGTCATGCCGGAGCTGGATTGGGTGGTCGGTTATCCGCTGGCCATCCTGATGATGGTCGGTTCGGCCATTGCGCCGTTCTGGTATTTCCGTCGGCGCGGCTGGCTCAATTGAGCCCTGTCTGCTGACGGCGACGTCCTCATTTCTCCGACACCGCTTGCCGGACTTCTCCGATTCCGTACAGGGGCTGCGGGCGGCACACTGTTCTCATCGCCCATTGCCTTCATGCAGAGGAGAACACCATGTCCGTCCGTCATCACTACATTTCGCTGGCCGTGATCAGCGCCAGCTTCGCCGGCCTGCTGATCGGCTGCGCCAGCCCGCAACAGGCCCCCTACGGCGCCGCACCGACTTCGCAAAACGATGAACGCGTGGCGGCCTATTCCGGCACCGGTGTGGTCGAGGCCATCGAAGTCACCCACAAGGAAAGCAACGGCGTGGCCGGTGCGGTCGTCGGTGGCGTGGCCGGTGGCCTGCTCGGCAACGCCGTGGGCGGGGGCACGGGGCGCGTGCTGGCGACGGTGGCGGGCGCTGCCGGTGGGGCCTATGCCGGTAACCAGGTCCAGCGCAACAGCGCTGCAGGCCAGCAGGCCTACAACATCCGCGTGCGCATGAGTGACGGCTCGCTGCAAACGTTCGCGCAGGAAGACAATACCGATTTCCGTGTGGGGGATCGTGTGCGCCTCGATAACGGTCGTATCAGCCGTTACTAATTGGGCTGGTATTTTGATACCGATCCGTTCGGTATCGAAATAAAAACAAAGAAATAAAAACAAAGCCGTCCGGTTCGACACCGGACGGCTTTGTCGTTTCTGTCTGTGCGTGTCAGGCCGGATACAGCGCACCGAGCACCCGCAAGCCGCGCGCGCCCGTCACTGCCGGCAGGTTGCCCGGCAGGCGCAGATCGAAGCGGCGCGCCAGCCACGCGAAGGCCAATGCCTCCACATGCTGCGGCGCTACGCCCAGTGCTGCGGTCGATTGCACACTCGCGCGGCCCTGCAGTTGTTGCTGCAACAGCCGCATCAGCAACGCATTCTCGGCCCCGCCCCCGCAGACGTAGACCTGTTGCGCCGCAGGCGCATGCGCGCCGATGGCATCGGCAATGGTGCTGGCCGTGAGCATGGCGAGGGTGGCCTGCACATCTTGCGGTGCAAGCGGCTCGCCGATGCGCAGCAGCGCGGCCTGCAGCCAGTCGAGGTGGAACAGGTCGCGTCCGGAACTCTTGGGTGGCGGCGCGCGGAAGAAGGGCTCGTCGCGCAATTGCGCCAGCAGGCCCGCATGCACCTGGCCAGAGGCGCCCCAGTCGCCGTTGGCGTCATAAGCGCGTTGCTGGTGCAGATGAATCCAGCCATCCATGAGCGCATTGCCCGGCCCGGTATCGAAGCCGTAAGCGCCGTCTTCCCCGGCCGGCAGGATGCTGATGTTGGCGATGCCGCCGATGTTGACCACGACCCGCGACTGTTCCGCCGCGCCGAAGAGGGCGCGATGGAAGGCCGGCACCAGCGGCGCCCCCTGGCCGCCTGCGGCCACGTCGCGGCTGCGGAAATCGGCCACGACATCGATGCCGCACAGCTCGGCCAGCAGCGCCGGGTTGTTGGTCTGGCGCGTGAAGCCCAGTTCGGGACGATGGCGGATGGTTTGTCCATGCACCCCGACCATGCGCACCTGCGCCACCGTCTTGCCCGCCTGCAGCAGCAACTGCGCCACGCAATCGGCGTAGTGCACCGCCAGCGCATTGGCGGCCAGGGCTTCGCGTTCGATCTCGTTGGGGCCGGCCGACTGCAAGGCCATCAGGTCCGCGCGCAGATGCGCCGGGAAGGGGACATAGGCCGCAGCCAGCGTGGCCGAGATGGCCTGGCCGTCAAACTCTGCCAG
Organism: Herbaspirillum sp. DW155; assembly: GCF_037076565.1. Lineage (NCBI taxonomy): Bacteria > Pseudomonadati > Pseudomonadota > Betaproteobacteria > Burkholderiales > Oxalobacteraceae > Herbaspirillum > Herbaspirillum sp. DW155. The sequence goes on from NZ_AP029028.1 coordinate 426,912, forward strand.
CACGCCATCGACGCCATCCAGGCTGGTGCCGGACATCAGGCCGATATACAACAGGGAAGAACCGTAAGAATCGTTCATGGCAGGCAGGGCAGAAAAAGAAAGGGCGGCCGCTGATTCTACAGCGGCCGCCCCCACAGGCGATACGTGACAGCCGCCGTTTATTTGGCCGCCGCCAGCTTCACATCGGTTGCACCCGGCACGCGCAGCATGACCATGCGGTGCTGCATGTCGGCCGCCACTGCGCGGAAGCGCTGCAACTGCGGGCCGGTCAGCGCCTGGTTGTTGGGCACGTCCACCGACAGCGGGTCGCGCGGCTGGTTGTTGACGCGGAATTCGTAATGCAGGTGCGGCCCGGTGGCCCAGCCGGTCATGCCGACGAAACCGATCACGTCGTTCTGGCTGACCTTCATGCCCTTCCTGATATTGGGCGCGAAGCGGCTCATGTGGCCGTAGGCGGTGGAGTAGCCGCTCCAGTGCTTGATGATGACGATGTTGCCGTAGCCATTCTGCTGGCCCACGAAATCGACCACGCCGTCAGCGGCTGCGTGGATGGGGGTGCCGGTGGGGGCCGCAAAGTCCACGCCGGTGTGCTGCTTCCACTTGCCCAGGATGGGATGCAGGCGCATCGAGAAGCCGGACGAGATACGGGTGAAGGCCAGGGGCGACTTCAAGAAAGCCTTCTTGAGCGACTTGCCGTCGAAGGCATAGTAGCCACCGCCGCCGGTCTTGCTGGCCGGGTCGCTGAACCACACGGCCTGGTAGCGGTTGCCGGCATTGTCGAATTCACCGGCCAGCACGCGCCCGGTACGTACCAGATCGCCGTTCTGGTAGTAGGTCTCGTAGACCACGTTGAAGCGGTCACCCCGGCGCAGGTCGGAGGCGAAGTTGATGTTGGTGGCGAACATGTCCACCAGTTGCATGGCGATCGCATCGGGGATCTGCGCGGCATCGGTGGCGGCAAAGAGCGAGGAGAAGATGGTGCCGGCGCGCATTTCCACGCGGCGTTCCAGCACGGCGGGCTGGGCTTGGGCGGTGAACTTGCCGTCCTGGCGCGAGATCACCAGGTTCTTGGGGGTGTCGCTGCCGTCATCCAGCGTGGCCGACAGCCTGATGAGCTCACCGTTGTCGTCGGTCTGGGCCACCACGCGCTTGCCGGCGCGCAGTTGCATCACCGTGCGCGCCAGGGTATCGGACTTGATGAAGGCGGCGGCCTCGGCGTCATCCACGCCCAGGCGGTTGAGCAGGGTGGCCAGGGTGTCGCCGCTGCGCACCTTCTCTTCATTGACGTAATACTGCGAGCGTTCCTCCAGCGCACTGATCTGCTGTTGCAGGTCGGGCAGGGCCAGTTCCTTGGAAATCGGGTTGACCGGGGCATCGCGCAGGTCAGGTTCGGCCGGCGCGAAGCCGGCGGCGCCGATGGTGAAGGCGGCCAGGAAGAGGGCGCTGGCGCCGATGATGCGGGTCTTGGGCGAGGAGGCGGCGACTTTGTGGTGGCAGGACTGCAACGCGGAGAAGCACTGGGACCAGACGTGCTTGAGTTTATCTTGTGGGAACATGCAAACCGAATACGTTAAAATCTGACGTTTCCGTGGCCGATGGCGGGTATGGCTGCAATGCGGCGTTTCCTGTCCCCTTCGCCGTGTTGCGCCCGCGAAACATCGCCTACGGGTCGAGAACGTTTTCCTGCTGCTGAGCTTCTGAGGCCGCGTCCTGGCGCTGGGCAGAAAAAACGAAGTCGGAATTATAGCAACACGATTTAGCGGTCCTGTCCTACAAAAGCCTATTTTTTAGTTATATCGATGAACGCCGATCAGTCCACCTCTCCCGCCGCCGCAGCTCCTTCCCGTTTGCCCCTCACCGACAAGGTGCAGGAGGCCCTGACCATCACCAAGCGCGGTATCGATGAGTTGCTCATCGAAAGCGAATTTGCGCAAAAGCTGGCGCGCGCCGAGCAAAGTGGACAGCCGCTGCGCATCAAGCTGGGCCTGGACCCGACCGCACCTGACCTGCACCTGGGCCACACGGTGGTGTTGAACAAGATGCGCCAGCTGCAGAACCTGGGCCACCAGGTGATCTTCCTGATCGGCGACTTCACCTCCATGATCGGCGACCCGTCCGGCCGCAATGCGACCCGTCCGCCGCTGTCGCGCGAGCAGATCGAGGTCAACGCCAAGACTTATTTTGCCCAGGCCAGCCTGGTGCTGGACCCGAGCAAGACCGAGATCCGCTACAACTCCGAATGGTGCGATGCCCTGGGCAGCCGCGGCATGATCCAGCTGGCCTCGCGCTACACGGTGGCGCGCATGATGGAGCGCGATGACTTCACCAAGCGCTTCAAGGAAGGCACGCCGATCTCGGTGCATGAATTCCTCTATCCGCTGATGCAAGGCTACGACTCGGTGGCCCTGAAGTCCGATCTGGAACTGGGCGGCACCGACCAGAAATTCAATCTGCTGGTGGGCCGCGAACTGCAGAAGGACTTCGGCCAGGAACCGCAGTGCATCCTGACCATGCCGCTGCTGGAAGGTCTGGACGGCGTGGAAAAGATGTCCAAGTCCAAGGGCAACTACATCGGCATCACCGAACCGGCCAACACTATGTTCGCCAAGGTGATGAGCATTTCCGACGTGATGATGTGGCGCTACTACGAGTTGCTGTCCTTCCGTTCCATTGCCGAGATCGCCGGCTTCAAGGCCGAGGTCGAAGCCGGCAAGAATCCGCGCGACATCAAGGTGGCGCTGGCCCAGGAAATCGTCGCCCGCTTCCACTCGCAGCAGGCCGCCGAAGATGCGCTGGCCGACTTCGTGAACCGCTCCAAGGGCGGCATCCCGGACGATATCCCGGAAGTCTCGCTGACCGGCGCCCCGCTGGGCATCGGCCAGTTGTTGAAGCAAGCCAACCTGTGCGCCTCCACCTCGGAAGCGCTGCGCATGGTCGAGCAGGGCGGCGTGCGCATCGATGGCACCGTCATCAGCGACAAGGGTTTGAAGGTCGAGGCCGGCCAGTGCGTGGTGCAGGTGGGCAAGCGCAAGTTCGCCCGCGTCACCCTGGCGTAAGCTGGAGCGCGCATGATCGCTCTCTTGCAGCGGGTCAGCCAGGCCGCCGTGGTGGTGGAGGGCCAGACCCTGGGCGCCATCGGCACCGGGCTGATGGTGCTGGTCTGCGCCGAGCGCCATGACACCGTGGCCGAAGCCGATGCCTTGTTGAAGAAGCTGCTGGCCTATCGCGTCTTCGGCGACGAGGCCGGCAAGATGAATCGCAGTGTTGCCGATGTGCAAGGCGGCCTGCTGCTGATCCCGCAATTCACGCTGGCGGCCGATACCAATTCGGGCACGCGACCGTCCTTCACCCCGGCGGCGGCACCGGAACTGGGACGGCAATTGTTCGATCACTTCGTGGCACAGGCGCGTGCGCGTCACGGGCAGGAACGGGTGGGCACAGGGTGCTTTGGAGCCGATATGAAGGTTTCTCTCACCAACGACGGCCCGGTGACCTTCTGGCTGCAGATCAGGCCCAAGGTGCCGGCGCCCGATATGAACGTTGCTGTATAAATCTCATCCCGGCATTGAAGCCCGTGGGCGTGGCCCCAAATGGATTCGTACTGCGTGTTGAATGTGGCCTTACTTTAGGAGGTGATATGAAATTCTGGAGCGATTCTTTCAAGGACGGTGCCAACATCCCCGGCGAGTTCGCCTTTGCGGTGATGGACCCCAAGACCCACGTGGCCCTGTCTGCCAATCGCAATCCGCACTTCGCCTGGAGCGACCTGCCGGCCGGCACCCGGTCGCTGGCGCTGGTGGTGCATGATCCCGACGTGCCCTCGCGCGGCGACGATGTGAACCAGGAAGGCAAGACCGTGCCGCTGGAACTGCCGCGGGTGGATTTCTATCACTGGACCCTGGTCGACATTCCAGCCAATGTCAGCGAGATCAAGGCCGGTCAGTTCAGCAATGGCGTGACCGCACGCGGCAAGCCGGGCCCGGCGGTGCTGGGCGACGTGATGCCGGGCGCGCGCCAGGGCATCAATGACTACACCGGCTGGTTTGCCGGCGACGGCGACATGCGCGGCGACTACTTCGGCTACGACGGTCCCTGCCCGCCGTGGAACGATGCGCTGGTGCACCGCTACATCTTCACCCTCTATGCACTGGACGTGGAACAGCTGCCGGTGTCCGGCAACCTGGAAGGTTCGGTGGTGGTCACGGCGCTGCGCGACCATGTGCTGGAACAGGCTTCGATCACCGGCCTGTACACCCTCAACCCCAACGCGGTACCGCGTAGCTGAACTGCCCGCATGACCGACATCCTGCTGATCCGCCACGGCGAAACCGACTGGAACGTGGACAAGCGCCTGCAAGGGCATATCGACATCGGCCTCAATGCCGCGGGCCGGCGCCAGGTGCTGGCGTTGGGCGAGGCGCTGGCGGGGGAGGGCATCGATGCCGTCTTCGCCAGCGACCTGCAGCGCGCCCGCGATACCGCGCAGGCCGTGGCGGACGCGGCGGGGTTGTCCGTGCAGATCGACGCGGGTTTGCGCGAGCGCTGCTACGGGGCCTTCGAGGGATTGCGTCATGTGGAGATCGAGGCGCGTTATCCCGAGGCCTATCGACAGTGGAAGGCGCGCGAGCCGGACTTCCGTTATCCGGCCGGCGAGCGCATCGCCGAGACCATGCGCGAATTCTATGAACGCTCGGTAGCGGCCATGCAGCGCGTGCTGGCCACGGGCCGCTATCGCAAGGTGGCCATCGTCACCCACGGCGGCGTGCTGGAATGCGTTCATCACTGGGCCAGCCAGAGCTCCTTCGCCCAGCCGCGCAGCTTCGACATCTTCAACGCCAGCGTCAACCGCCTGCACTGGGATGGCCAGCGCGCCCATATCCGCTCCTGGGGCGAGATCGGACATCTCCAGCGGGAGACGCTGGATGAGGTGGATCGCTAGCGCCCGCCTTCCCTTGCCCGGCATCAACCTGAGAGGTTCGCTGTCGGCCCAGGATGACGGAATTTCCTGTGCGGTGATATTTGCCATTGGCATTTCACCAACAATCAAAGCTGCCCAATAAATAATCAGCCTCAAAGATGTAACCGCGCCCGATTCTTGTTGGGCGGGCCCCGGCAATCGCGCTAAAATAGCGCCCTTCCCCGAACCTCCCCCTGATCCACGTCGTGAACATTGGGCCCTATTCCCTGCGCAACAACGTGTTCGTCGCCCCCATGGCGGGTGTGACCGACCGACCGTTCCGCCAGCTGTGCAAGCAGCTGGGGGCGGGGTATGCCGTGTCCGAAATGGCGGCGTCCGATCCGCGGTTGTGGCAGAGCGAGAAGACTTCGCGGCGCATCAACCACGATGGCGAGATGGAACCCAAGGCGGTGCAGATCGCCGGAGCCGATCCTGCCATGCTGGCCGATTGCGCGAAGTACAACGTCGAACGCGGCGCGCAGATCATCGACATCAACATGGGTTGCCCGGTCAAGAAGGTCTGCAACAGCTGGTGCGGTTCGGCCCTGCTGCAGGACGAGGAACTGGTGGCGCGCATCCTGGACGCGGTGGTGTCGGCGGTGGACGTGCCGGTGACGCTGAAATTTCGCACCGGCTGGAACCGCGCCAACAAGAACGCTCTCAAGATCGCCGCCCGCGCCGAAGCCGCCGGCATCGCCATGCTCACCCTGCATGGCCGTACCCGCGCCGACGGCTACAGCGGCGAAGCGGAATACGACACCATCGCCGCCGTCAAGGCGGCCGTGAAGATTCCGGTGGTGGCCAATGGCGACATCACCACGCCCGAGAAGGCGCGCGAAGTGTTGCGCATTACCGGCGCCGATGCCGTCATGATCGGCCGCGCCGCACAAGGACGGCCCTGGATCTTCCGCGAGATCGACCACTTCCTGCGTACCGGTGAACATCTGCCGGCACCGCTGGTGAGCGAAGTGGAGCACCTCATGGCCGAACATCTGCAAGCCCACTACGCCTTCTATGGCGACTACCTGGGCGTGCGCACGGCGCGCAAGCACATCGGCTGGTATGTGCGCGACCTGCCGGGCGGCGAGCAGTTCCGCCGCAGCATGAACCGCATCGAAGACTGCGACCAGCAGTTGCAGGCGGTGCGGCAGTTCTTTGCCGCTCAGGCCGTGCATGGCGAACGCCTGCAATACGGACTGGCCGACGAGGTGCCGCTGGCTGCCTGAGGCAGTCCGGCAAGAGAGCAGCACGTACGGCAGGACAGGGTATCGGATGCGCCGGCCCCGGTAGCAACGGCGGGCGCAATTGATCAACAACATGGCTTCATCATGCAGCAGCGCGCCCAGGGGGAAAACGGCGCGTTGGATTTGCGGGGTGGCGCCGACAAGAACAGAAGCAGCAGAGCAATGAGCAAAGAAAGTATTGAGGATGTCGTCAAGAAGAGCCTGGAAAAATATTTCCGGGATCTGGGTGAACAGCTGCCCACCAATGTCTACGACATGGTGCTGGCCACGGTCGAAAAACCGGTCTTCGAGACCGTGATGGCGCGTGCCGAGGGCAATCAGTCCCAGGCCGCCGAGATCCTCGGCATCAACCGCAACACGCTGCGCAAGAAGCTGCAGCAGCACGGCCTGCTGTAGCCGCCACCGTCCTTGCCGGCGCGCCAGTGAGGGCGTCGGGAGGGTGCGCGGATGCAGCTTCCTTCCACGGTTTTTCAGGTTTCCTTTTCCTTACCAGTCTTGCCTACCATGATCAAACAAGCACTCATTTCCGTATCCGACAAGGCAGGCGTGCTCGACTTCGCGCGCGCGCTGTCCGCCATGGGCGTCAACATCCTGTCCACCGGCGGCACCGCCAAGCTGCTGGCCGACAATGGCGTGCCGGTCACCGAAGTGGCCGACTACACCGGTTTCCCGGAAATGCTGGATGGCCGCGTGAAGACGCTGCATCCCAAGGTGCACGGCGGCATCCTGGCCCGTCGTGATTTCCCCGAGCACGTCGCCGCCCTGGAACAGCACGGCATCCCCACCATCGACATGGTGGTGGTCAACCTGTACCCCTTCCAGCAGACCGTGGCCAAGGAAGAATGCTCGCTGGAAGACGCGATCGAAAACATCGACATCGGCGGCCCGGCCATGCTGCGTTCCTCGGCCAAGAACCACAAGGACGTCATCGTCATCTGCGATCCGACCGACTACGAAGGCGTGCTGGCCGAGCTGAAGTCCGGCGGCGACCTGCCCTATGAAAAGCGTTTCGCGCTGGCCAAGAAGGTCTTCGCCCACACCGCGCAATACGACGGCGCCATCACCAATTACTTCACCTCGCTGGGTGAAGACAAGCAGCACAGCACCCGCAGCGCCTATCCCGCCACCCTGAACCTGCATTTCGAGAAGGTCCAGGACATGCGCTACGGCGAGAACCCGCACCAGAGCGCCGCCTTCTACCGCGACATCAAGAAGGTCGATGGCGCCCTGGCCAACTACACCCAGCTGCAAGGCAAGGAACTGTCCTTCAACAACATCGCCGACGCCGATGCCGCCTGGGAATGCGTCAAGAGCTTCGACCCCGCCACGGAAGCGGCCTGCGTCATCATCAAGCACGCCAACCCCTGCGGCGTGGCCATCGGTGCCAATCCGCTGGAAGCCTACAGCAAGGCCCTGCAGACCGATCCGACCTCGGCCTTCGGCGGCATCATCGCCTTCAATCGCGAAGTGGACGCCGCAGCGGCTGAAGCCGTGGCCAAGCAATTCCTGGAAGTGCTGATCGCCCCGTCCTTCAGCGCCGAGGCCAAGCAGATCTTCGCGGCCAAGCAGAACGTGCGCCTGCTGGAAATCCCGCTGGGTACGGGTCTGAACGGCTATGACTTCAAGCGCGTCGGCGGTGGCCTGCTGGTGCAGTCGCCGGATGCCAAGAACGTGCTGCTGGCCGATGTGAAGGTGGTCAGCAAGAAGCAGCCGACCCAGCAGCAACTGCAGGATCTGATGTTCGCCTGGCGCGTGGCCAAGTTCGTCAAGTCCAATGCCATCGTCTTCTGCGGCAATGGCATGACGCTGGGCGTCGGTGCCGGCCAGATGAGCCGTATCGATTCGGCCCGCATCGCTTCCATCAAGGCGCAGAATGCCGGCCTGACCCTGGCCGGTTCGGCCGTGGCCTCCGACGCGTTCTTCCCGTTCCGCGATGGCCTGGATGTGGTGGTCGATGCCGGTGCCACCTGCGTCATCCATCCGGGTGGCTCCATGCGCGACCAGGAAGTCATCGATGCCGCCAATGAGCGCGATGTCGTCATGCTGCTGACCGGTACCCGTCACTTCCGTCACTGATTGCGGCTTGCTCCAAAAAATGACGCCCGGCTTCATGCCGGGCGTTTTTGTTGGTGGCGCGTGCGCCGCTGCAGGCTGGTTTCAGCTGTCCTCGGTGATGAATCCTTCATGCAGGGCAATGCGCGTCATCGCGGCTTCAAAACGCTGGCGCGATTCCGAGGTCAGCTGCTGCAGGTATTGATGCAATTGCGCGTCAGCCACATTGCGGTTGGCGCACTGGGCGCTGTAGCGCTCGAACTGCGACAGCTGCATCAGCAGCTCGGCCACGTGGCGCGGGCATTCGCACGCCACCGTGGTGGACTGGTTGGCGAAGGCGATCAGTTCGTTGTCGTCCCAGCGGCGCGCCGGCAGGGCCGTGGCGGCTTCCTCCTCCGCGCGTGCGGGCAGGGACAGCGCCGCCAGGCCGCGCAGCCATTGCAGGATCACCACGTCCGGCTGCGGCGCGCGCAACAGGCTGATGCCCACCGTCGCCAGCGTCTCGCACACGGCCTCGCTGGCAAATCCATACAGCACCGCCATCGGCAGCCCGCTCAGGGCCGGTGCCGAACTCTCCAAGGCGCCCAGCCAGCCGGCATGCAATTGCGGCTCGTGCAGCAGCAGGGCATCCACTTCTTCGCGTTTTAGGGCCATGGCCGCCTGTTCGATGTTCTCGAACGGTCCCAGCAATTGCAGCGGACGGCCCAGGCGCTGCAGCAGGCCCGGCTTGTCCAGCCGCTGCGCCAGCGTGGAGCCGATCACGGCCAGGCGCCACTGGCCTTGCGCGGCCTCCGGCGGCGTCGGCCTGGCCGCATGCAGTTCGGCATGGGTGGCGGCGACCTGCTGGAGCTGATCCATGTCCAACCCCGCCAGGCTGCCGATGGCGTGGCCCAGCTCGGTCAACTGGCGGATCAGCGCCAGGCGCCGCACGTCCGCCTCCGAATACAGGCGCTGGCCGCTGGGTGAGAGCTTGCCTTGGGTCAGCGCATAGCGGCGCTCCCAGACACGCAGGGTGGCGACCGGCATGCGCAGCATGCGCGCTACCGCACCGGTGCGGCGCAAAGCTTCACCGGCGGGCTTGTCGGTGGCCGGAGCAGGGGAATTGGTCGGATGGGCAGGGCTCATAGGATTCTCCATTGAATCATGTTTGACGCAGATTATAGGCGCTAATTTGGCTTCATGAGTCAAGTGTGACGCATTTATTCAGTACAATCCTGAGTCATGAAACCCAGGAACCCGGCCACCGGCTATCGCGGCAACAAGGCGCACTTGCCCAGCAAGCCCTGCGCCGTGTGCGGCCGGCCCATGACCTGGCGGCGCGCCTGGGCGAAAAACTGGGCCGAGGTCCGCTATTGTTCCGAGGCCTGTCGCCGCAAGCGTGCCCACCCCGGCCTTTGAGGAGTCGAGCCATGTATCGCAAACACCAATTCGACCTGGTGCTGGATGCGCCTTCCCCGGAAGACGAACCCGCCGCCGCTTCGGCCCCCGCCGTGCGCGCTGCGGCACCGTTGGCACCGCTGGCGCTGCTGCCCTTGCAGCCCACTCTGGCAGCGGCCCGCGAGCGCATCGCGGCGGTGCGCCCCGGCGCCTACGCCCGCACTCGCAACAGCCTCGATGGCGCCGTCACTGGTCTCTCGCCTTATCTCACGCACGGCATCGTCAGCCTGCGCGAGGTGCTGGCCGGCGTCTGCAGCCGCCATGCGTTGGAGGTACAGCACAAGTTCGTCTACGAGCTGGGCTGGCGCGCCTTCTACCGCTACGTCTGGGCCAGGCGCGGGGCGCGCATCTTCGATTCGCTGCATGCCGGTCCGCTGCCGGAGTCGGCCTATGCACGCGAACTGCCGGCCGACATCCGCGAAGGCGCCACCGGCCTGCCCGTGATCGACCAGGCCGTGCGCACTCTGTACGCCACCGGCACCCTGCACAACCACGCGCGCATGTGGCTGGCCAGCTATGTGGTGCACCTGCGCAAGGTGCATTGGCGCGCCGGGGCGGACTGGATGGTCGGCCATCTGCTGGATGGCGACCTGGGCAGCAATCACCTGAGCTGGCAGTGGGTGGCCGGTACCGGCAGCCACAAGCCCTATCTGTTCAATGCCGAGAACGTGGCCAAGTACGCCCCGGCCGGGTGGCATAGCCCGGGCACGGTGGTAGATACCTCATATGAAGCTTTAGGCGAAATCGCGCTCAATCCCGACCCGGTGGCCGCCGAACCCGCCCAGCGTGCGCGGGAACGCTGCAAGGAGCCGGCGCTGCTCCAGGCGCCACCTGAACATTTGTGCAGTTTGACGCCACAGGCCCAGGCCGTGGCCGGGCGCGATGTCTGGCTGGTCCATCCGTGGAGCCTGGGCGAGCTGCCGTCCGATCTGCCGGCCGATACCGTGGTGGTGGGTCTGTATCTGTCGGACTTCCATCTGCTCTGGCCCTGGGACCAGCGCCGCTGGGATTTCGTCGGCGCGCGCATGCGGGAGCTGACCTCGCTGTGCTGGCACGGTGACGCCGCCACTGTCGGCCGTGCGCTCAAGTCTGCGCGCAGCGTACGTTGTCTGGCTGATCCGCATCTGGCGCCGTGGTTGCCTCTGTGGGCGCAGTGCGTGGCGCCCGCGGAACTGTTCCCGGTGGTCGACAAGCCCAGCGACCTCTTCACCCAATGGTGGCGCCGCAGCACCCAGGGCCTGCAGACCGCCGCCGAACTGCTGGCGCGCACCGAGCGCAGGGAGCGGCGTGATGGCTGATTCCGATGCGGATGAATTGACGGTGCTCTATGACGGCGCCTGTCCGCTGTGCCGCCGCGAGATCGGCCTTTACCAGCGCAGCGCCGGGGATGCGCCGCTGCGCTTTTGTGACATCAGCCGCGCCGATGCGGCCCCCGCCGAACTGCCGACCGGGCTCACGCGCGACCAGCTGCTGGCGCGTTTCCACGTCCGGCGGGGGGATGGCATGGTTTTCAGCGGTGCCCAAGCCTTCGTGCAACTGTGGGCCACCTTGCCGGGATGGCGCTGGCTGGCCCGGCTGGCACGCCTGCCGGGCATGCTGTGGCTGATGGAGCGCAGCTATCGCGGCTTCCTGCGCGTGCGGCCGGCCGTGCAGCGGCTGGCGGTGCGGCTGGAACGCCGCCGGGAGCGCCGCTGAGATGTCCGTCGGCCTGGTCTGGTTCAAGCGCGACCTGCGCTTGCGCGATCACGCGGCGCTGGCCGAGGCTGCGCGATGCGAGCGTGCGTTTGCGGTCTTCATCATCGAGCCGGCGTGGCTGCAGAGCTTTGAATGCGATCCGCGGCATGTGGATTTTCTGTTGCGTTCCCTTGCCCCCTTGCAGATCGAATTGCAGCAGCGCGGCCTGCCTTTGCTGGTGCGCATGGGCGAGGCGGTGCAGGTATTGGAATCCCTGCGCCGCGAGTGGGGCGTGACCCACCTCTTCAGCCACGAAGAAACCGGCCCGGCCTGGAGCTACGCGCGCGATATCTCGGTGAACCGCTGGAGCCGCATCCAGGGCGTGCAGTGGCACGAGTTTCTACAAACCGGCGTGGTGCGCCGCCTGCGCAGCCGCGATGGCTGGGCCACGCGCTGGGTGCAGCGCATGGAGGCGGCGCAGATTGCCAATCCTGCTGGCTTTCATGCACCGCAAGGGATGCGGCCGGACAGACTGCCCACCTTGACCGAACTGGGTTTGCCCGAGGTGCGCCTGCAACCGCCCGCTGGCGAGGCGGCAGCGTGGGATACGCTGCGCGCCTTCCTCGGCGGCGGCGGGCGCGATTATCGGCGCGGCATGTCCAGTCCGCTGACCGCACCCGAGGCCTGCAGTCGTCTGAGCGCGCATCTGGCGTTCGGCACCATTTCCATGCGCAGCGTGCATCAGGCCACCGAGCTGGCCATCGAACACACGGCCGACCGCGAGCTGGCCTACGGCTTGCGCGGGTTCTCCAGCCGTCTGCGCTGGCATTGCCACTTCATGCAGAAGCTGGAAGACCAGCCCGATATCGAATGGCGCAACGTGGCGCGTTCGCTGGATGGCTTGCGTCCCGGCGATGGCGGCCCGTGGGGCGTGGAGGCGCAGGCGCGTTTCGATGCCTGGTGCGAAGGCCGTACCGGTTATCCCATGATCGACGCCTGCATGCGCCAGCTGTGCGCCACCGGCTGGCTCAACTTCCGCATGCGCGCCATGCTGGTCAGCTTCGCCGCCTATCACCTGTGGCTGCACTGGCGGGCGCCGGGGCTGTTCCTGGCGCGGCAGTTTCTGGATTTCGAACCGGGCATCCACTGGAGCCAGATGCAGATGCAGTCCGGCACCACCGGCATCAACACGCTGCGCATCTATTCGCCGGCCAAGCAGGCGCGCGATCATGATCCGCTGGGGGAGTACGTGCGGCGCTGGGTGCCGGAGTATGGTACGGCCGCTTATCCCGATCCCATCGTTGATGAGAAGGCGGCGCTCAAGCGGGCCAAGGAGGCGCTCTACGGCCAGCGCAGCAGCAGTACTGCGCGTGCGGAAGCCGAGGCCATCCAGGACAAGCACGGTTCGCGCAAGAGCGGCCTGCCATCGACCACCCGGCGCGCGCCGCGCCAGAAAACTCAGGATCCGGGGCAGGGTGTCTTGTTCTGACGCGGCATGTCCGCCTGATCGGTTAGACTGGCGGGCATGAAAATCCTCGGTATCGACCCAGGCTTGCGCACCACCGGTTTCGGGGTCATCCACAAGCAGGGCAACACGCTGTCCTATATCGCTTCCGGCACCATCAAGACCCCGGACGGCGACCTTCCCTCGCGCCTGAAAGTCATCCTCGCCAGTGTCGGCGAAGTGGTGAAGTCTTATGCACCCGATTGCGCCGCCATCGAAAAGGTGTTCGTCAACGTCAATCCGCAATCCACGCTGCTGCTGGGGCAGGCGCGCGGCGCGGCCATTTGCGCGCTGGTGGCGGCTGATCTGGCGGTAGCCGAATACACGGCCCTGCAGGTCAAGCAGGCCGTGGCCGGTCATGGACGCGCCCAGAAGGCGCAGGTGCAGGAGATGGTGGCGCGGCTCTTGAAGTTGCCCGGCCTGCCCGGCACCGATGCGGCCGATGCGCTGGGCGTGGCGATCTGCCACGCGCATGGCGGAGGGGTCTTGTCCGGCCTGGGCGCGCTGGCCCCGGCGCTGGCGCGCAATGGCATCCGCATGCGCGGCGGGCGTCTGATCGGTTAGTGCTTTTTCTTGAAGAGGGACAGCACACGCTGCGCCAGCTTCACCACCATCAGCACCACTGCACCTGCGACTACGCCGAAGATGGCATTCAAGACCGCCGGGGTGATCGCCCCGAGGAGCGGACCGGCTACCGCGATACCCTCCACGGCTTGGGCTGCCGCCTCGATGGCGTGATGCGCGAAGGCCAGGCCGTGGGTCAGGATGCCGCCGCCGACCATGAACATGGCAATCGTCCCGATCACCGACAGGCTGCGCATCATCTTCGGTGCGGCCGCCAGGACTGCCCGACCGATGCCAGCCTTGAAGCGTCCCCAGGCGCTTGCGCCCGCATGTTGCACCAGGTAGAGGCCGCCGTCATCGAGTTTGACGATGCCGGCCACCAGCCCATACACGCCCGCCGTCATGATCAATGCGATGCCCACCAGCACCGTGATCTGCTGCTGCAAGGGCGCCCCGGCCACGGTGCCCAGCGTGATGGCGATGATCTCCGCTGACAGGATGAAGTCGGTGCGCACGGCATCCTTGATCTTTTCCTGCTCGTAGACCAGCGGGTCGATGTCGTCGGCGGTCCTGGCGGCGACTTCATGATGTTCTTCCTCGTGGGGAAGATACTTGTGGGCCAGCTTCTCGAAGCCTTCGAAGCAGAGGAAGGCGCCGCCCAGCATCAGCAGCGGCGTCACCGCCCACGGGATGAAGGCACTGATGGCCAGCGCCGCCGGTACCAGGATGGCCTTGTTCTTCAACGAACCCCTGGCGACCGCCCACACCACCGGCAGCTCCCGCTCGGCCCGCACGCCCGCGACCTGCTGGGCATTCAAGGCCAGGTCGTCGCCCAGCACGCCGGCCGTCTTCTTGGCGGCCACCTTGGTCATCAGGGATACGTCATCGAGCACGGTGGCGATGTCGTCAATCAATGCGAAGAAGGCGCTGCCGGCCATGTTTTTTCCTTTGTCTTCATCTGAGGGGGGCTTGGATACTGTTCATCCGAACAGTGCTGTATCATCGCGGGATTATCACAGACGTTGCCTCCCGCGCACATCCCTGACGCCATGATCGGTCGCCTCTCCGGAATTCTCTTGGAAAAAATCCCCCCGAACCTGCTGGTCGACTGCCAGGGGGTCGGTTACGAAGTGGCTGTGCCCATGAGCACCTACTACAACCTGCCGTCCCTGGGCGAGAAGGTCACCTTGCTGACGCACCTGGCCATCCGCGAGGATGCGCACATTCTGTTCGGGTTTGGGACCGCCGAAGAGCGCAATACGTTCAAGGAGCTGATCAAGATTTCCGGCGTGGGCGCGCGCACCGCCTTGTCGATTCTCTCGGGCATGTCGGTGAGCGACCTGGCGCAGGCCGTCACCCTGCAGGAAGCAGGACGCCTGACGCGCGTGCCGGGCATCGGCAAGAAGACCGCCGAACGCCTGTTGCTGGAGTTGAAGGGCAAGCTCGGCGCCGACCTGGGCGCGGTTGCCGGCGTGGTCCATAGCGACGCCTCGGCCGACATCCTCAACGCCCTGCTGGCGCTGGGCTATTCGGACAAGGAAGCGACCCTGGCCATGAAGCAGGTGCCCAAGGACAGCAGCGTCTCGGACGGCATCAAGCTGGCCCTCAAGGCACTCTCCAAGGGCTGAGCCCGGGCAGACAAGGATTAGAGCATGAGCATCCAGACCGACGATTTCTCCGAACAGCGCATCATTTCCGCCACCCCGGCCTCGGCCAACGAGGAAGCCATCGAACGCGCCCTGCGGCCCAAGCAGCTGGACGAATACGTCGGCCAGGAAAAGGTGCGCGCCCAGCTCGAAATCTTCATCTCGGCCGCCCGCAAGCGCGGCGAACCGCTCGACCACACCCTGCTGTTCGGCCCGCCCGGCCTGGGCAAGACCACCATGGCCCACATCATCGCCCGCGAAATGGGCGTGAACCTGCGCCAGACCTCCGGCCCCGTGCTGGAACGCGCCGGCGACCTGGCCGCGTTGCTCACCAATCTCGAAGCCAATGATGTGCTCTTCATCGACGAGATCCACCGCATGTCGCCGGTGGTCGAGGAAATCCTGTACCCGGCGCTGGAAGATTATCAGATCGACATCATGATCGGCGAAGGCCCGGCCGCCCGCTCGGTGCGCCTGGACCTGCAACCCTTCACACTGGTCGGCGCCACCACCCGCGCCGGCATGCTGACCAACCCGCTGCGCGACCGCTTCGGCATCGTCGCCCGGCTGGAGTTCTATACCCCGCCCGAACTGGCACGCATCGTCACGCGCAGCGCCGGTTTGCTCAATGCGCCCATCGTCGAGGATGGCGCCCTGGAAATCGCCCGCCGCAGCCGTGGCACGCCGCGTATCGCCAACCGCCTGCTGCGCCGGGTGCGCGATTATGCCGAGGTCAAGGGCGAGGGCCGCATCACCCGCGAGATGGCCGATGCGGCGCTGGTGATGCTGGACGTCGATCCGGTCGGCTTCGACCTGATGGACCGCAAGCTCTTGGAAGCGGTGCTCTTCAAGTTCGGCGGCGGACCGGTCGGACTGGACAACCTGGCAGCGGCCATCGGTGAAGAGCGCGACACCATCGAAGACGTGCTGGAACCCTACCTGATCCAGCAAGGCTACCTGCAGCGCACCCCGCGCGGCCGTATTGCCACCGGTGCGGCCTATCAGCACTTTGGCGTCACGGCCCCGCGCACCGGGCCCAACGGCGAGCTCTGGGGAGCTTGAGCGCGGCCATTCTCATGGGCCGGATGACTATTGTCAGGGATGAAAAACAGCGTGCTGCACAGCAGTGTAATCTGATGAAATTTCTGTCAGATATCGTCAAAAAGCGAGTTTTTGCTTGTGCAAAAATTAATCGTCATCGACAATGGATAGCTATTCACTATCTTTCGATGTGAGCCCCATGCTAATGTCGAGCCAAGCCCTTCGTTATGCGCATCAGTTGCTGGATGCGCGCGCCCAGTCTCGCATCATCCCGCGCATTTCCGAGTCCGAACCGCTGTCGGTCGAAGACGCCTACGAAATCGCCCACAACATCCGCAACATCCGCGTCGCCCAAGGCGAGCAGCCCATCGGCCGCAAGATCGGTTTCGTGGTGCGCAAGAACTGGGAACGTTACGGCATCCTCGACGATGGCCGCATCCCGACCTGGGCACCGATGTACGACGCCACGGTACGCTTCGCCGAAGACAATCATGGCGTCCAGTCGCTGACCGGAGCCGTGCAGCCGCGTATCGAACCGGAAATCGTCTTCAAGCTCGGCAAGACCCCGGCGCCCGGCGCCTCGCTCGATGAGCTGGCCGATTGCCTGGAATGGATGGCGCATGGCTTTGAGATCGTGGTCTGCCCGTTCCCCAACTGGGAATTCACGGTGGCCGATTCGATTGCCGCCTTCGGCCTGCATGGCACCCTGATCGTGGGCGAGCCGCACGTGCTGTCCTCTGCGACCAAGCACCACCTGCCGCAGATCCTGGCCAGCGCCAGTGTTTCCCTGTCCTGCAATACCGAATCCTCCAGCGTGCTGCGCGCGGCCGGTTTCTGCAATGACGAGATGGATAGTCCCCTGCATGCCCTGTGGCACCTGCACCAGCTGCTGCAGAAGCAGACCCGCTTCCGCCAGTTGCAGGCCGGCGAGATCATCAGCACCGGCACCTGGACCGATGCCTGTCCCATCGGGCCGGGCCAGACCTGGATCACAGCCTTCTCCGGCGTGACCCTGCCGGGTCTGACGGTCTCCTTCGTCTGACCACGGCCCTGCCGCGCTGATGGCCATCTGGGTGGATGCCGATGCCTGTCCGGGCGTCATCAAGGAGATGCTGTTTCGCGTCGCCGACCGCACCACGATCCTCGTGACGCTGGTGGCCAACCGGCCCTTGCGCACGCCGCCTTCGCGCTACATCAAATCCATGGTGGTGCCCGCCGGCTTCGACGTGGCGGACCAGGAGATCGCCCGTCAGGTCGCGCCCGGCGATCTGGTCATCACCGCCGACATCCCGCTGGCCGCCGACGTCGTGGCCAGGGGCGCAGTGGCACTCAATCCGCGCGGCGAGCTGTATACGGCCCAGAACATCGGCCATCACTTGAGCACCCGCAATTTCATGGAAGAGCTGCGCAGCAGCGGCGTGGAGACCGGCGGCCCCGCCGCCTTCAGTGCCAGCGACGGCCGCGCCTTCGCCCGCGAACTGGACCGCTACGTGCTCAAAGCTTCACGTCCGGCCTGATCCCGCGGATATCACTGCTCCCGCAGCCAGGTCTGGGTGCGGCCCAGCATGGGCATGCCGACATAACCGCGCACATTGAGCTTTTGCCCGTCATCGACGACCGACAGCTTGCTCTTGTAGACCTTGCCATTGGCCGGATCGATGATCTGGCCGCCGTTGTACTCATCCCCATCCTTCTTCAGGCCCGACAGGATGGTCATGCCGATGACCGGCTTGTCCTTCAGCTCACCTTCGCACTTCTGGCAGACCGGGTTCTGGTCTTCGTCCGGCGCACGGAAGAGCTTCTCGATCTTGCCGCTCAGTTCGCCATTGTTTTCGCTGATGCGGATCAAGGCCTTGGGCTTGCCGGTGGCGTCATCGATGCTCTTCCACAGACCCACCGGTGAGCCATCGGCCCAGGCGGTGGCGCTGCAGGCGAGACCGGCCATCAGTGCGAGAGCGGTCATCAGACGGGAAGGCCGATTGAGTCGGGGCATGCTTGTCTCCTGGTAATGAAGTTGGACTGTCTGATAAAAAGCACGATTGTTCTAATTTTTATCGGGCTAGTCTACACCAGTCGCTGTCAGCGAGTGCAGGTTTGATGCGCAGCGTGGATGCGATGTTTTCGTGAGACACGTTCCCTTGGTCATGATGGCGTCCCGTCCCCATCGATGTGCCGCAAAGTGTGTGCCTGAGTGCGGGCTACCCAATCGTGATCCGGCTACGCTTTTCTTGCACCAGCGAACACAGCAAAGTTCGGCTGGCCAGCGATGAACTTTTGCCCGGCAATTTTCCTTATTGTTTCAAGCCTTGGCCTATTCGCTTGATGACTGTCTGGCGCGAGCCTCGTGCACAGGTCAGCGGCATCAGATCTACTCAGGTTCATAGATCGTCCGTTTCGAAGGTCCGTTCTTTGAGTGAGGACGTCCGCAATCCATTCAAGACTTGCGATTCGTTGATTTCATTTCTGTCCCGGTCACTTAGCGTCAGAAATGGACGATCCATCCCTTCCTCCTGACCTCCCCGAGATTTAATTTCCTAGATTTTTCCTAATGAAGATTAGGCGAAAGATTGTAGAAATTATTTTCTGCCTGCTTATGCTTGAGAAGGCCAGCTCTTTCAAGAGAGACGCGCTACGCCCAAGTGGCTCCCGTTGCCATACGTATCTTTGATATAGGTAGTTACGGCAATAGAAATCCGGCTCCTGATTTATTCGACCAATATTTTTTAGCTTCCAAGCACAACTGCTATGCAATCTAACGGGTCATTTTTATATCGCATGTTCAGCAGCGATAGAAGCCGCTTTCCGATCGGGCTGATCTTGCTCGCTTCCGCTCTTGCGGTCGGCCTTACGAGCAGGTGCGCGACATGGTGAACTGGTGGATGCGAGCAACCGCCAAGCCCGGTGAAATGGTCAAACAGATCAAGCTGGACAGCGTAGTCACACCGCTGCTGACTTCCTACACCTTCATCGCCGACACTCCGGCCAAAGCGACTGGTGAACTCTACGGCCAGGTCAATACCATCAGAGGCGTCAACGGTCACAGCCTTGGTGGATATCTCTCCACTGCCTTCACGCCTCTGTTCGGTGCCAATGTCGCTGAAGTCACCACCATGGCCGCAAAGATCGCGCTGAAGGTGGATGGACGCGGCGATCTGTTCGCCAAGGGCCGTCAGATCGCGTTGGAAATCGACACTGCAGACACAGAAAAAAGGAGACCTAAAGCATGGGCGTAGTCATCGTTCCCGCTTTCCTGATCGCACTCTCAGTTTTTGTCGTGCTCATGATATTGGCGCTGCGAGTGCCCAAGACGCGATGGGGGAAACTGTTTTGGTTTGCGGTCGTGCTGTCCCCCGTAGTCTGGCTCACATGGGACATTCCATACGGTTATGTCCGGTTCAAGATGGCTTGCTATGCCGATGCCGGTTTGAAGGTCTACGAAAAGGACCTCCCCCCCGCGAGACGTATCAGATTGGTGGAGGGTAGCTTCCTCACACCTAGGTATGTATTCAATAAATTCCCATCGATACAGCAGGTCGAAGTTCGCGACGAAAAATTTAACAATGTCAGACCAACGGCCTACGCAGTTTATGAAAGGGGCGAGGATGGAAAGTTGATTTCAACTGCTATGGATAAGGTCGAGGAAATTCACGGTTCGCTAATGCTTGTCGAGTCTGCGCCCTCTCAAGCAGATTACACGATCAACGAGACGAGGGAGATTTTGCCGTATCGCTTATACAAAACCCACTACACATTACATAGGAAGGAAAAGCAGCTAGTTGCTGAAACTATCGCCTACAGCTACAAAACGGGGGATTTCATCTGGGATAGTTTCGGATGCGGTCCACGCGGGCCAATCTTTTATGAACTAAATACTTTGTTCGCTTTAATTACTAGAATTCATTTCATAAATAGGGTCTGTTAACTTTTTATCGTGCGTGTTAACTTCTTCGTATGGCACGAAGAGAAGAACTAACAGACGAACAATGGGCGATTCTGGAGCCGCTGATACCAGAAACACCTAGACGTGATGATGGGCGTGGACGCCCGGAATTGCACAGCAACCGCGCCGTCATGAACGGGATTCTCTGGGTGCTACGCACCGGTGCGGCCTGGTGTGATTTGCCAGATCGGTTCCCCTCTGGCACGACATGCTTCCGAAGATTTTCGCGCTGGGTCAAGAGTGGCGTGCTACGGCACATACTCGAAGCACTGGCGCAACACCTCGAAGAGGTTGGCCAAATCAATCTTTCCGAATGCTTTATTGACGGCACGTTTGTGTTGGCAAAAAAAGGGGCCCAAAGGTCGGAAAGACCAAGCGGGGCAAGGGTACGAAGCTCATGGTTATTGCAGACGCTACTGGTCTTCCACTCGGCGTGCACACGTCTTCTGCTAGCCCACATGAAGTCACCCTTGTCGAGGCTACCCTCGATGAGATTGTCACAGTGGGACGACCCGAACGAATTATTGGGGATCGCGCCTACGATAGTGATCCGCTCGATCAAAGACTTGCTGCCAAAGGCATTGAACTGATCGCACCACACAAGAGCAATCGAAAAAGAGCGGTCACTCAAGACGGCCGGGCGCTGCGCCGATACCGGCGCCGATGGAAGATCGAACGACTGTTTGCCTGGCTTAATGCCTTCAAGCGTGTACTTACCCGATGGGAGCGTTGCGCCGATCATTACACAGGCTTCGTTCATCTCGCTTTCTCCGTCATCCTCATGCGGCGCTATTTATGAAATGGGTTCTAGAGAACCCTAGTCCTTTTTTATTAGGAAATATCATGGAAAGAACGACAAAACTCAAAGAGATCGCGCAGCTTATTCAGGCAGCCTATGCCTGATACATCCATGTGCAAAAATGATATTAACTTCATGAGTAAGTTAATAAAAATCAACGATAGAGGTCCGGATAATCTTTGCCTCAGCCTTGGAGAAGCTTGCGCCGACACTCACGTTTTCGCAGCTCAATACCCTTGTGCAAGCGGCCAGCAATGACATGCAGGCCAGCCTTGAGCGCGTGCTCGACGCAGTGCGTCGGATTGTGACCGGCACGGACTTCCCCATTACGCGGGTACGCATCTCCTCAGGCAATCTCTACCTACCGCTACATCAAGCGATTGACGACACCGGCAGATCAAGCAGTACGCTACTCGCAGGCCGAACTGTCAGGGCTCAAAGCCATTTACTTTGATACCGCCGATACGCTGTCGGAATATGCGGCAAGAGTATTCAACTGGACGTCCGTCGAATCGAGTCTCTTGGCAGACAGAGGCATCAATGCAAATCAGGGGGGCGGCGCGCTGATTCCTGAAGGCAGCTTGCTTGACTTTGTAGGCCATAGTTTGGGCGGCCATTTGGCCATCCTGGCGTCGCGCTTTTTTCCACAACTCGCCGACCAAGTCGTCACACTCAATGGACCTGGTTTTTTGCCGGTAGCAGAATCTGTGCTGAGTCGTTTCAGTCCAAATTGGAAAGACGAAAAAATACTTCGCATGGAAGGAACGGGCGATGGCGTGTCTGAAATCGGCACAGTGTATCCAGGCAAGCGGGTGCTGCTTGGGCAAGAAAGTGAGCGGAGTGTATTTTCGCCATTTTCAGTCAACCACGACAAAGTTAATAGCGTCGATGGATTGGCTCTGACGGAGTTGATCGGGAAACTGGATCCACGTTACGCAGCCGATGCAAGACTGGCCAAGTCTCTGATTGATTCAGTCTCCAATATTTCGGCTCACAGTTACGAAGAGCTGCTTGATGATTTCAGGCGGCTCTTTTTCCCTGAGGGTATTGCCCCGACATCGCTTAACAAGGAATCAGATCCAGTTTCTAGAGATTCCTTTTACGTCAATATCTCAGCATTGGCTGAAAAAGCAGCGTTCAAGTCTGCTGAAGGCAGACTGACCATCGACTATCTGGGTGGAAGAAATGCCGAAAACCTTGTGCAGCACGCCTTAATGGATGTGGCCTACCGCTACGCCCTGGTCACCGGCAACCCCTTCGTCGTCACAGGCGCAGACTACAGCGCTGTCAATACAAACGGCAAACTGGATCTCTTTGATAAGACCAGCGGCACGGGCAAGCTGACCCAGCAATACCTCAGTGACCGGGCTAACTTCCTCGTCTGGAAAATCAGTAAGAACAATGCCGACGCAGACTACGCCAAAGTCATCAGCAGCGATACCACCGAGGGCGATTGGGACTACACCGATATGGCCGCCAAGATCGCGATGAAGGTGGATGGACGCGGCGATCTGTTCAGCACGGCGCATCAGATCATCTTTGGCACCGACACGTCCGATACCCTGACGGGTAAAGATCAACGCGACCACCTGTATGGTGGTGATGGCGACGACACCCTGATCGGTGGCGACGGCGCCGATTATCTGGAGGGCGGCAATGGTGCTGATATCTATCAGGCCGCGGACGGCGACATCCTCTTTGATGCTGACAGTCAGGGCGTGGTCATTCTGGCCGGCAAGCGCCTGACCGGTGCCACGCAGCGGCTCAGTGAACACCGCTGGCAGGGTGCCGCCGGAGAAATCTACACCCGCAATGGCGATGATCTGGACATCACACTGGACGCCCAACGCATCACGATCAAGGACGGCTATCTGCGCCGTCTTGCCGCACCGAGCGGCGTGCTGGGTCTGGCGCTGACGGGCGAGGTGGCGACACCGCCGGGCGATGGCAGGGTCTACACCGGCAGTAACTTGCGCGACATCTGGGAGTGGCAGCGCATTTATGGTGTCGGTTACTACGAGACCACCGGCCGTGAGACCTTTCGCATGGGAGCGGGCGATGATCAGGTGGCCTCGGTCGGGGGCGGAGATATCTTTTACGGCGAGGACGGCAACGATGTCTTCATCGCCACCGACGGCGACAATTATGGCGAGGGTGGCAACGGCAACGATGTGCTGGCCGATGGCGTGATGCTGGACTACATCTCGCGCCCGGTCTGGCAGGAGGGCGATCAGTACTACGTCCCCTTCCTCGGTTGGACACAGGGGCCGGGCTACTGGCGTGACGAGCCCGACGTGCCCGACGTGGAGCGACAGGAGCGCACACTGGGCACGACCGGTATCGTGATGCATACGCTGACCGGCACCATTGACCGCATCAACACCAATACCAAGGACAGCTATGCCGGTGGTCAGGGTGACGACTGGCTGTGGGGCGAGGGCGGCGACGATGTGCTGGCGGGCGATGCCGGTAACGATGTGGTCTATGGTGGCGAAGGCCGGGACGAGGTCACGGGCGGAGACGGCGACGACATCCTGTCAGGCGACGACCTCACGCTCAATACGGCCGGTGCCCGGCATGGAGATGACTTCGTGGACGGTGGTGCGGGCAACGACACCCTGTTCGGCAACGGCGGGCAGGACGATCTCTGGGGCGGCGACGGGGATGACCGGATCTGGGGCGATGATGCGTTCACGCCGCTCAAGTTTCACGGTGACGACTGGATTTCAGGCGGGGCCGGCAATGACAGGATCTATGCGGGTGGCGGCGATGACATCGCCTACGGAGACGAGGGCCATGACCTGGTGGTAGGGGGCGAAGGCGATGACCTGCTGTACGGTGGAGACGGAAACGACCGCCTGGTGGGAGACCTGCCATCGGCCGCGGACCGCGACGCGGGGACGCACCTCTACGTGAGCGCCACCGAATGGAGTGCCAGGTTCTATCAAACGCAACTGGCCAACGGCACGCTGTCCAGCTATGCCGAACGCTATCAAGCCGATGAGGCCGCCCCGGGTGGCAACGATGTGCTGGACGGCGGCGCGGGAGACGACACGCTGATGGGCGGACGGGGTAACGACATCCTGCAGGGTGGCACGGGCAGTGATACCTATCTCTTCCATCTCGGCGATGGCGTCGACTTCATCAGAGAAGCCGCAGGAAATGTGAGCGACGTCGATATTCTGCAACTCGGTAGCGGGCTGACAGCCGCTGCCACGGTGGTGACGCGCCAAGGCGATGATCTGATCCTCAATTGGGGCGGCGATGATGCCGTGATCGTGAATGCCTTCTTTGCGGCAGACGCGTCGGGCCGCATCGAGCAGGTCGTATTCGCGGATGGCACGCGATGGACTGCGGATGAGCTTGCCGCACACGCCCAATCTGAAGCGCCAGACAACGGTGGGGACGACCATATCGAAGCGTCGCACCAATACACTCGCAGCAGTCTGACGCGGGACAGCTTCCTCAGCAGGAACGCCAGCGTCATCAGTACCAGCGGCAAGCTGGCTGATCTGGATCTGATGAGCAGCAGCTTCACCCTCAATGGAGCCTCAGTTGGCGGCGACTACGCTGCCCGGGTACTCCAGCTCGATACCCGGGTCGCGGGTCAGGCCACGGCATGGATCGGCTTCTATAGCGGGGGTGCCCACAGCAAGGCTGTCCAGGTGCGCTTTGCCGACAAGGCCGATGGTGGCGTCACCGCCACCGTGCTCAACGCCAAATACACCCCAGGCAATGTCCTCGGCACGGACTTCGACTGGGACACCAATGGCAAGCTGACCAATGTGGCGACCAGCAACTCGGGCGCCGGTTACGGCTTGGCCAGCATGCGCCTGAACGGTGTGCCGACCTTCGTCGATGGCAGGCGCTTCGAGGGCGGTGCTGGCAACGACACGGTCGACTATCGGGCAGGCTATGCGGAGGGCGCCAGCGTGGGCATCGACGCCTCGCTCGTGCGCGGTACCGTCCTCGTCGGCGGCGGCACGGATACGCTGAGCGGCATCGAAAACCTGGGCGGCACCGATGCCGCCGATCGCCTGGCCGGCGACGCCAACGACAACCGGCTCGAAGGCTATGCCGGTAACGACGTTCTTTACACCGGCGCAGGCAGGGATCAGGTTTCCGGCGGCGATGGCGACGATCGCATCGAGGTGGCGCACGACTACCAGCGCAGCAGCCTGACGTGGGACAGCTTCCTGACCAGAAATGCCAGCCTCATCAGCACCAGCGGCAAGCTGGCCTCGCTTGACCTGGTTGGTAGCCGCTTCACGCTCAATGGCGCGTCGGTCGCCGGCAACTACGCCGCCCGGGTGCTGCAGCTCGACACCCGCGTTGCCGGCCAGGCCACGGCATGGATCGGCTTCTACGACGGCGCCGTCTACAGCAAGGCGATCCAGGTCCGGTTCACGGATCGGGCCGGGGGCGGTTTCACGGCCAGCGTGCTCAATGCCAAATACACTCGCGGCAACGTACTGGGCCGTCTCTTCAACTGGGATACCCAAGGCAAGCTGACCAATGTGGCGACCAGCACCACCGCCGGCGGCTACGGGCTGGCCAGCATGACCTTGTACGGCCTGCCAGCCTTTGGCGACGACAAGGTGCTGGCCGGTGATGCCGGCAATGATACCGTCGACTACCGGGCCAACTATCTGGCAGGGGCGGGGATGGGTATGGATGCCTCGCTGGTCCGTGGCACGGTCATTCTCGGCGGTGGCGTCGATACCTTGATCGGCATCGAAAACCTGGGCGGTACCGATGCAGCCGACCGCCTCGTCGGCGACGCCAATGACAATCGGATCGAAGGCTACGGAGGGAATGACATCCTGTCCGGCGGGCGCGCAAACGATATGTTGATCGGGGGGAGTGGCAACGATACTTACCTGTACGGCGCGGGCGATGGGAAAGACATTCTTGTGGATCGCGATGCGGCCAGCGGCAACATCGACCTCCTGACATTGACGGACATCGACCAGACCCAGCTATGGTTCCGTCACGTGGGCAATGATCTGCAGATCGATGTGCTGGGTACGACGGATCAGATCAGGGTCAAGGACTGGTACATAGGAGGCGCCAGTGGAGCCGACAACCACATCGAGCGTATCAGCACGGCCGACGGCATGACCCTCTACGACAGCGACGTCGAGAAGCTGGTGCAGGCGATGGCGGCCTTTGCACCGCCCTCGGCCGGGCAGACACGCTGGACCAACGGTCAGAGCAGCAATGGCCAGGTGCTCCTGACGGTGACGCACTGAAGCTGGTTTGTTTCGCGCAATCGGATCAGCACCATGAAAAAAGCCGCCGCCCTCATCGGGACGGCGGCTTCGTCATCAGGATGACGCTGGCCTACTTCAGCTTGGCCAGTTGCTCCTTGACCTTCTCCAGCGTAGCGCTGAAGTTGGCCACACGTTCCTTCTCCTGCGCCACCACCGCCTCGGGCGCGCGCGCCACGAAGCTTTCGTTGGACAGCTTGCCGTTGGCCTTGGCGATCTCGGCGGTCAGGCGGGTGACTTCCTTGCCCAGGCGTTCGCGCTCGGCGGCAACATCGATCTCCACCTTCAGCATCAGCTTGACCTCGCCGACGATGGCCACTGGTGCCGGCGACTCCGGCAGTTGCGCCACCACGGTGGTTTCCGACAGGCGCACCAGACCTTGCAGGTAGGGCAGGAAGGATTCGACGGCCGAGGCATCGGCGGCTTCGACAATCAGCGGCACCCGCAGCGATGGCGCCAGTTGCATCTCGCCGCGCAGGTTGCGGCAGGCGTCGGTGTAGGCCTTGAACTGGGCGACCCAGGCTTCGGCTTCGGTATCGATCTTCTCCAGGTCCGGGCGCGGATAGGCCTGACGCATGATGGAGTCGCCTGCCGGATCCGGCTTGCGATCAGTCAGCGGGGCCACGCTCTGCCACAGCTGCTCGGTGATGAAGGGCAGCACCGGATGGGCCAGGCGCAGCACGCTTTCCAGCACGCGCAGGAGCGTGCGGCGGGTGGCGCGCTGTTGCGCCTCGTTGCCGCTCTGGATCTGGGCCTTGGCCATTTCCAGGTACCAGTCGCAATATTCGTCCCAGACGAATTTGTAGATGGCGGTGGCGATGTTGTCGAAGCGGTAGTCGGCAAAACCCTTTTCGACTTCGGCTTCGGTACGCTGCAGGAGCGACACGATCCAGCGGTCAGCCTTGGAGAACTGCAGCTTCTCCTTGTCGCAGACACCCTTCTCGTGGCCCTCGAAACCGCAGTCCTGGCCTTCGGTATTCATCAGCACGAAGCGGGTCGCGTTCCACAGCTTGTTGCAGAAGTTGCGATAGCCTTCGCAGCGATTCAGGTCGAAGTTGATGTTGCGGCCCAGCGTCGCCAGCGAGGCGAAGGTGAAGCGCAGCGCATCGGTGCCGAAGGCCGGGATGCCGTCGGCGAATTCCTTGCGGGTGGCCTTCTCGATGCTGGCCGCCTGCTTGGGGTTCATCAGGCCGACCGTACGCTTGGTCACCAGTTCATCCACGCCGATACCATCGATCAGGTCGATCGGGTCCAGCGTATTGCCCTTGGACTTGGACATCTTCTGGCCCGAGGCATCGCGCACCAGGCCGTGCACGTAGACGGTATCGAAAGGCACCTTGCCGGTGAAGTGCGTGGTCATCATGACCATGCGCGCCACCCAGAAGAAGATGATGTCGAAGCCCGTCACCAGTACCGAGGAGGGCAGGAACAGCTTGTAGTCCGGCGTTTCTTCCGGCCAGCCCAGGGTGGAGAAGGGCACCAGCGCCGAGGAGAACCAGGTATCGAGCACGTCTTCATCGCGCTTGACGGCCTTGCCGCCGGCTTGCGCACGGGCTTCTTCTTCGGTGCGGGCAACGTAGATGCCGCCGTCCTCGTCGTACCATGCCGGGATCTGATGGCCCCACCACAGCTGGCGCGAGATGCACCAGTCCTGGATGTTGTTGAGCCACTGGTTGTAGGTGTTGGTCCAGTTCTCGGGCACGAACTTGATCTCGCCCGAGGAGACTTTTTCCAGCGCGGTCTCGGCAATCGACTTGCCGGGGAAGAAGGTCCCTTCCGGTGCCGGCTTGCTCATGGCCACGAACCACTGGTCGGTCAGCATCGGCTCGATCACCACGCCGGTACGGTCGCCACGCGGCACCATCAGCTTGTGCGGCTTGACCTGTTCCAGCAGGCCCAGCGCATCCAGATCGGCCACGATCTGCTTGCGCGCCTCGAAGCGGTCCAGGCCCTGGTACTTCTCGGGCGCGTTCTCGTTGATGGTGGCCTTGAGGGTGAAGACGCTGATCATTTCCAGGTTGTGGCGGGCGCCGACCTGGTAGTCATTGAAGTCGTGCGCCGGGGTGATCTTCACGCAGCCGGTGCCGAATTCCTTGTCGACGTATTCATCCTTGATGATGGGAATTTCGCGGCCCACCAGCGGCAGCCGGATCATCTTGCCCACCAGTGCGGCGTAGCGCTCATCGGTCGGGTCTACGGCCACGGCGACGTCGCCCAGCATGGTTTCCGGACGGGTGGTGGCCACCACGATATGGCCGCTGCCATCGGCCAGCGGATACTTGATGTGCCACATCGAGCCGTCTTCTTCTTCCGACACCACTTCCAGGTCGGAGACGGCGGTGCCCAGCACCGGATCCCAGTTCACCAGGCGCTTGCCGCGATAGATCAGACCTTGTTCGTAGAGGCGCACGAAGACTTCGGTGACGGCCTTGGACATCTTCGGGTCCATCGTGAAGTATTCACGGGCCCAGTCGGTGGAGGCGCCCATGCGGCGCATCTGGCCGGTGATGGTGGAGCCGGATTTTTCTTTCCACTCCCACACCTTCTCGACGAATTTCTCACGGCCCAGGTCGTGGCGCGAGACCTTTTGCGCATCCAGCTGACGTTCCACCACGATCTGGGTGGCGATGCCGGCGTGGTCGGTACCCGGGATCCAGGCGGTGTTGTAGCCGCGCATGCGGTGGTAGCGCGTCAAGCCATCCATGATGGTCTGGTTGAACGCGTGACCCATGTGCAGGGTGCCGGTCACATTGGGCGGCGGCAGCTGGATGGAAAACGAGGGCTTCTCCGCGTCGGTGGTGGCGGCGAAGTAACCGCGCTTTTCCCACTCCTCGCGCCAGAATTTCTCAATCTCGGCAGGCTCGAACGACTTGGCTAATTCCATGATTTGACGTGTGTTTTTGCGAAACCCAGCATTATAAGGGACGGACAGGGCAAATCTCGCCACAGGCGCGAAATTGACGCGCTCAACGCCGGGATTTGGCAGCCCGCCAATCCATTGCCCCAGGGCATGTTGCCTGGTCCGAATGCTGCGCTGCACACCCAGCCCATCCGAAATGAAGCCTTGTCCATCACGATATTTGGAGTAGAATCCGGCCCACGACAACGACCGCGCAAGCGGCCCGCGTCGCACCGCTAGGGGTCCTGGCACCGGAGCACATGCTCTGGCAGCCGGGTGAGAAATACCCTTGAACCTGATCTGGATAATGCCAGCGAAGGGAAGCAACCGGCAGCATGACGCACCCACGGCCCTGTATTACCTCCACGCCGTTCGTCCTCTTCCGCAACCTCCTTTGCTGGCTCCGAGCCAAGAGTCATCAAGCAAAGGAGCCGAAATGAATGCCAACCCGAAATTCCTGTCCGCGACGGCCACCGTCGACGAGGCCGCCGTCCAGCCTCTGCCGAATTCCCGCAAGATCTACGTGACCGGCTCGCGCCCGGACATCCGCGTGCCCATGCGCGAGATCAGCCAGGCCGACACGCCCGCCATGTTCGGTTCGGAAAAGAACCCGCCCATCTACGTCTACGACACCTCCGGCCCTTACACCGACCCGGACGTGAAGATCGATATCCGCGCCGGCCTCGCCACGCCGCGCCTGCCGTGGATCCTGGAGCGCAACGATACCGAAGAACTGCCCGGCCCCACCTCCGAATACGGTCAGCAGCGCCTGAACGACCCGGCCCTGGCCGAGCTGCGCTTCAACCTGCACCGCAAGCCGCGCCGCGCCAAGGCGGGCGCCAACGTCACCCAGATGCACTATGCGCGTCAGGGCATCATCACGCCGGAGATGGAATTCATCGCCATCCGCGAAAACCTGCGCCGCAAGGAGTACCTGGATCAACTCAAAGCCTCCGGCCCCATGGGCAACAAGCTGGCCGACCTGATGGGCCGCCAGCATCCCGGCCAGTCTTTCGGCGCTTCGATTCCCGCCGAGATCACGCCGGAATTCGTGCGTGACGAAGTGGCACGCGGCCGCGCCATCATCCCCGCCAACATCAACCACCCGGAAGTCGAACCGATGATCATCGGCCGCAATTTCCTGGTCAAGATCAACGCCAACATCGGCAACTCGGCGGTGACCTCCTCCATCGGCGAAGAAGTGGAAAAGATGACCTGGGCCATCCGCTGGGGTGGCGATAACGTGATGGATCTGTCCACCGGCAAGAACATCCACGAAACCCGTGAATGGATCATCCGCAATTCGCCGGTACCGATTGGCACCGTGCCCATCTACCAGGCCCTGGAAAAGGTCAACGGCAAGGCCGAAGACCTGACCTGGGAAATCTTCCGCGATACCTTGATCGAGCAAGCCGAGCAGGGCGTGGACTACTTCACCATCCACGCCGGCGTGCGCCTGCAATACGTGCCGCTGACCGCCAAGCGCATGACCGGCATCGTCTCGCGCGGCGGCTCCATCATGGCCAAGTGGTGCCTGGCGCATCACCGCGAATCCTTCCTCTACGAACACTTCGAAGAGATCTGCGAAATCATGAAGGCCTATGACGTCAGCTTCAGCCTGGGCGACGGCCTGCGTCCCGGTTCCATCTACGACGCCAACGACGAAGCGCAACTGGGCGAGCTGCGCACCCTGGGCGAACTGACCCGGATCGCCTGGAAGCACGATGTGCAGGTAATGATCGAAGGCCCCGGCCACGTGCCCATGCATCTCATCAAGGAGAACATGGATCTGCAGCTGGAGCAGTGCCACGAAGCGCCGTTCTACACCCTCGGCCCCTTGACCACCGACATCGCTCCCGGCTACGACCACATCACCTCCGGCATCGGTGCCGCGCAGATCGGCTGGTACGGCACGGCCATGCTGTGCTACGTCACGCCCAAGGAACACCTGGGCCTGCCCAACAAGACCGATGTGAAGGACGGCATCATCACCTACAAGATCGCCGCTCACGCCGCCGACCTGGCCAAGGGCCATCCGGGCGCGCAGATCCGCGACAACGCCTTGTCCAAGGCGCGCTTCGAGTTCCGTTGGGAAGACCAGTTCAACATCGGCCTGGACCCGGACAAGGCACGCGAATTCCACGACGAAACCCTGCCCAAGGATTCGGCCAAGGTGGCGCATTTCTGCTCCATGTGCGGCCCGCATTTCTGTTCCATGAAGATCACCCAGGAAGTGCGTGATTACGCGGCCAAGGAAGGCATCTCCGAGATCGACGCCTTGAAGCAGGGCATGCAGGTGAAATCGGTCGAGTTCGTCAAGATGGGCGCCGAGATCTATTCGAAGCAGTAAGCGCCATGCAGATCGAACTGAACGGCAAGCCGCATCCGCTGCCTGACGGCGCCACGCTGGACCAGCTCATTGCCGGCCTGTCATTGGCCGGCAAGGCAGTGGCCGTGGCGGTCAACCGCCAGGTGGTGCCCAGTGCGCAATGGCCCTCGCGCGCGCTGGCCGAGGCCGACAAGGTAGACGTAGTGCGCGCCATCGGGGGCGGATGAAAGAGTGTTCCGCTGCGGCGCGCGAGTGCCGCCAGCGGCCGCACCCCATGGCACGCAGCTCTCAAAGACAAGGAATCGACATGAACATGAACGACGCCCCGCTCGTCAATGACGACAAGGGCCTGACCATCGCCGGCAAGACCTATCGCTCGCGCCTGCTGGTGGGCAGCGGCAAGTACAAGGACCTCGACGAAACCCGCGCGGCGACTGTCGCCAGCGGCGCCGAGATCATCACGGTGGCGATCCGCCGCGTCAACATCGGCCAGGACCCGAATGCACCCAGCCTGCTGGATGCGGTGCCGCCTTCCGAATTCACCATCCTGCCCAACACCGCCGGCTGCTACAACGCCGCCGATGCGGTCTACACGCTGCAACTGGCGCGCGAACTGCTGGGTGGTCACAAGCTGGTCAAGCTGGAAGTGCTGGGCGATGAAAAGACGCTCTTCCCCAACATGCCCGAAACGCTCAAAGCCGCCGAGACCCTGGTCAAGGATGGCTTCGACGTGATGGTCTATTGCAGCGACGATCCGATTCAGGCGCGCATGCTGGAAGACCTGGGTGTGGCCGCCGTCATGCCGCTGGCCTCGCTGATCGGCTCGGGCATGGGCATTCTGAACCCCTGGAATCTCTCGCTCATCATCGAACAGGCGCGCGTGCCGGTGCTGGTCGATGCCGGCGTGGGCACCGCATCCGATGCAGCCATTGCGATGGAACTGGGCTGTGATGGCGTGCTGATGAACACCGCCATCGCTGGTGCACGCGATCCGATTCGCATGGCACGTGCCATGAAGCTGGCGGTGGAAGCGGGCCGCGAAGCTTTCCTGGCCGGGCGCATCGCGCGCAAGTTTGCTGCCTCGCCGTCCTCGCCGATGGCCGGGCGCGTGGCGTGACGATGCAGGCCGCCTATCGCGCCACGCCACCCTGCGTGCTGGTCTTCTCCGGCTCCGACCCCAGCGGCGGGGCCGGCATGCAGGCTGATATCCCTGCCATCACGGCGCTGGGCTGCCATCCCTTGTCGGTGCCCACTGCATTGACCGTGCAGGATAACGTCAGCGTCTTCGCCGTGCATGCGCTCGATCCGGAACTGGTGCGGCATCAGGCCCAGGTTCTGATCGATCGCTTCGACATCGCTGCGGTCAAGCTGGGCATCGCCGGCAGTCACGAGAATGCTGAAGTGATCGCCGGATTGATTCGTCAGTTGCGCGCACGTGATCCGCAATTGCCGGTGGTACTCGATCCCGTGCTGGCCAATGGCAAGGGCGACCAGCTCTCGCGCGACGATGCCGCGCGCGTGATCGAACCGCTCTACGAACTGGCTACCGTCATCACTCCCAACCTCAACGAGGCGCGGCGCCTCTGCGGTGATGTGGAACCGGCGCGGCAGGCGGCCCTGCTGATGAAGCGCGGATGTGCGCATGTGCTGCTCAAGGGCGGCCATGGTCCGCAGGAGCAGGATGTGATCAATCGCTGGTACGGACAATTGCTCCGTTCCGAGTTTGCCGAAGAGGCCATCGAAAGCGCGCGCTGGTGCTGGCCCCGCCTGAGCGATGAATTCCACGGCAGCGGTTGCACGCTGGCGGCCGCCCTGTCGGCCTGCCTGGCACGCGGCCTGCCCATGCGCGAGGCCATCGAGCTGGCGCAGCAGTACACGCAGCATGCGCTGTCGACGTCCTATGCGATTGCCGAAGGGCAGCGCATCCCCAATCGCGTGCCTGCCTTTGAACCCGTTATAGATGCCGCCGTTGCGGCAGGAGCATGACATGAAACCCGAGTATGCAAAGCATCTGCGCGGCCTTTATATCGTCACACCCGATTGGGATGATCTGTCCCAATTGATGGCTGCGACTGAGCTGGCGCTGAAAAATGGTGCCGCGCTGGTGCAGTACCGACACAAGAGCGCCAGTGCCGGGCAGCGACTTGCGCAGGCTTCGGCGCTGCTGGCGCTGTGCCACCAATATGATGTGCCGCTGATCATCAACGATCACGTGGACCTGTGCCTGGAGATTGGCGCCGATGGCGTCCATGTGGGTGGTACCGATGCGTCCATCGCTGAAGTGCGCAAAGCGGTCGGGCCGGACCGCATCGTCGGTGCCTCCTGCTACGGCACGCTGGAACTGGCGCATGCGGCGCATCGCGACGGCGCAAGCTATGTGGCCTTCGGCGGCTTCTATCCCTCGCGCGTCAAAAAATATGATTTCCGGACCGCACCGGAAATCATCGCCCAATCCAAGCGCGAGATCCCCTTGCCGGTGGTGGTGATCGGCGGCATCACGCTGGAGAACGCGCCGCCGCTGGTGGAGCAGGGGGCGGACATGGTGGCCGTCATCAGCAGTGTGTATCTGGTGCCCGTGGCTGAGCGCAAGACGCGGGAGTTGGCTGATCTCTATCGCTGAGGCAGGCAATCCGAACGGCTCGCAAAAAAAATGCCGTTCGAGTGAACGGCATTTTTGATTGGGCCAAGGCCCGGCGATCATCAGCCTTCCAGCAGGCTGCGCAGCATCCACGCATTCTTTTCATGCAGCTGCATGCGCTGGGTCAGCAGGTCGGCGGTCGGTTCATCGGCCGCCGCATCCACGGTCGGGAAGATCGAACGTGCGGTGCGGGTCACGGCTTCCTGGCCGGCCACCAGCTGGGCGATCATCTCTTGCGCGTTGGGCACGCCATCGGCTTCGGGGATCGAGGACAGCTTGGCGAATTCCTTGTACGAACCCGGTGCCGGATAACCCAGCGCGCGGATGCGTTCAGCGATCAGGTCCACTGCCAGCGCCAGTTCGTTGTACTGGCCTTCAAACATCAGATGCAGGGTGTTGAACATCGGACCGGTCACGTTCCAGTGGAAGTTGTGGGTCTTCAGGTACAGGGTGTAGGTGTCGGCCAGCAGCTTGGACAGGCCGTCGGCAATCTTCTTGCGGTCCTTGTCGTTGATGCCGATGTTGATCGAGGGGGCTGCCACATTCTTCTTTGCCATCATTCGCTCCTTAGCTGTTCGGTTGTTCGTAAGCGGGGTACATAACACTGCGCAACTCCGCGATTCTATTGCAAATCGCAAACGGACAAACTGCGACTACGCAATTATTGTTAAGAGAGTGAGGACTGCGTTCCGTATTTCAATCGATTTTTCCGATAAATGCACAGTTATAAATCAATGGGGCCGATAGACAAAAATCTATCGGCCCCATGTTCGTGCGCTTCTGACGTAAGCAGATCAAGGCTTTGCGGCCTGCTGCGCGCTGCGATACAAGGACAGCGACAAGGCCACCCCACCGATAGCGGCAATGGCCGCGAACAGGAATACCTGCGCATACCCGAGCTGTCCTGCAATGGCACCGGCCAGCGGGCCCGTGATGCCCAGCGCCAGGTCGAGGAACACGGAGTACGCCGCCAGCGCCGCACCGCGATTGGCTGGCGATACCAGATTGACCGCTTCCACCCCCAGCGAGGGGAACACCAGCGCAAAGCCGAAACCGGCCAGGCCCGCACCCAGCAACGCCAGTGCGGGCGTGGTGGCGCTCCACAGCAGCAGCAGGCCGACGGCCTCGGTCAGGAAGCAGATCACGGCCACGCGATAGCCACCGAAGCGCGTAATCGAATCGGCAAACAGCAGGCGCGCCCCGACGAAGGCGCTGGAGAAGGCGGTCAGCGCGAAGGCCGCGCCGCTCCAGTGCAGGTCGGCGTAATACAGGGTGATGAAGGTGGCGATCGAACCAAAACCGATGGTGCCGAACGCCAGGCCCATGCCATAGGCGAAGACCTTGCGCAGCACCAGCTTGAAGGACAGCTGCTCGCCCTGCACCACCGGCGTGACCGGACCGCCGCGGGCCAGTACGTAACCCAGCACGGTCAGCAGCATGCCCGTCAGGCCGATCATGGCAAAGCCCAGCGAGCGGTCCAGCACCACGCCCAGCGGGGCGCCGATGGCCAGCGCGGCATAGGTGGCGATGCCGTTCCAGGAAATCATCTTGGCGGTGTTTTCCGAACCTACGCGGCCCACGCCCCACATGATGGCGCCGGTACCGACCAGGCTCTCGCCCAGGCCCAGCAAGCCGCGACTGGCAAACAGCAGCACCAGCGAGAGCAAGGGCAGCGGCTGCGCCAGCGCCGAGAGCAGCAGCATGCCGCCGCTGGCCGAGCACAGCAGCATGCCGCGCATGACGGTGTGCTTGGCACCCATGGTGTCGATCATGCGGCCGGCATTGGCGCGGCTGACGAAGGTGGCGAAGTACTGCACGCTGATGCCCAGTCCGGCGATCACCGAGCTATAGCCCAGGTCCAGGTGGATGTAGCCCGGCAGCACCGCCATCGGGATGCCGATGGCCAGATAGACCAGGAAGGTGAACAGGGCGGTGGCGATGATCTGCCGGGTCACCTTGACCGGCGTGAGCGGACGTGATGGGGCGCGCGGCACGGGCGTGCCGGATGAACTGGGACTACAGGAATCGTCGGACATGGCGGGGAAATCGGAATGTGAAGCCGGAGTGCGAAACTGAACCGCAGGCCGGCATGGGAGGCCGCGCGCGCGGATGTGCACGTGAACAGCCAGACCGAATTTTACTCCCGCCCTAAAATTGCTGCAGGACAGCAAAAGATTTTTGCCTGTCAATTCAGCAACTTAGTCGTATTTGTGCGACGTAATGTTGCCCTAATGCTTCAACTCAGCGCTCGCAACGCAGGGCCTCGACAGCCCGCTCGCGCACGGCCGGTGCATAGTCGGCGCCGAGGATTTCCGGTTCCAGCTCGGCCAGGTCGCGCTGCACGCCGGGTTCGCACCAGTGTCCGTTGAGGCGGGCCAGGGCGTTGAGCAGGTCAGGCGTGAGGCGGTCCAGCACCGGGCGCACCTGCAGGGCCAGGTCGGGCGGATTGGCGAAGGGCGGGCGTTGCTCGACGCGCCACTGGCGATGCAGGTCGCGCTGCACGATCTTGCCAGCCTCGAACTGGTCCTGGAAGAAGCGGCGCGTCCACGTGGCATCGAGGCCCAGTTTCTGCGCACGGGCGGATACGTCGTCCAGGATCACGCCTTCACGCGCCGGGTCATCGATGGGCGCATGCGAGTTCCACTTGCTGCGCGCCACCGGGGCCGCCACGTCCAGGCGGGCCTTTTGCAGCGTCAGCAATTGTTCGACGTCGCTGCGCGTGGCCGGTGGCGGCGTGGCGCAGGCGGTGAGCAGCAGGGCGATGAGAGCGGGGAGGGCGGCGGAAGGCAGGTGGCGCATGGGTGAAAGAGTCGTGGGCTGAAAACGGCTGTGGATAAATCAAAGCCCCCGCAGTATAGCGCTGCGCCTGCTCGCCCGGTCATGGCACGCGCCCTTTATAATCGCGGGATGCAAAATCTTCTCCACAACCTCAACGAAGAGCAGCTCGCCGCCGTGACGCTGCCCGCGCAATCGGCGCTGATCCTGGCCGGTGCCGGTTCCGGCAAGACCCGTGTGCTGACTACCCGCATCGCCTGGCTGATCCAGACCGGGCAGGTCTCGCCTGCGGGCATCCTCGCGGTGACCTTCACCAACAAGGCCGCCAAGGAAATGACCGCGCGCCTCTCGGGCATGCTGCCCATCAATACGCGCGGCATGTGGATCGGGACTTTCCACGGACTGTGCAATCGCCTGCTGCGCGCGCATCACAAGGATGCCGGCCTGCCGCAGACCTTCCAGATCCTGGATACGCAAGACCAGCTCTCGGCCATCAAGCGCCTGTTGAAGCAGATGAACGTGGACGATGAGAAATACCCGCCGCGCAACCTGATGTACTTCATCAACAGCGCCAAGGACCAGGGTCTGCGCGCCAAGGATGTGGATGCCTACGACGACTACAACCGCAAGTTCGTCGAACTCTACGAGCTCTACGACCAGCAGTGCCAGCGCGAAGGCGTGGTGGATTTTGCCGAGCTGCTCTTGCGCACCTATGAATTGCTCTCGCGCAACCAGCCGCTGCGCGAGCACTACCAGAGCCGCTTCCGTCACATCCTGGTCGATGAGTTCCAGGACACCAACGACCTGCAATACAAATGGTTGAAACTCATGGCCGGCCAGCACAATGCCGTCTTTGCGGTGGGCGACGATGACCAGAGCATCTACGCCTTCCGTGGCGCCAACGTGGGTAACATGCAGGCCTTCGAGCAGGAATTCCATGTCCAGAACCTGATCAAGCTGGAGCAGAACTATCGTTCGCACGGCCACATCCTCGACACCGCCAACGAACTGATCGCCAACAACAGCAAGCGCCTGGGCAAGAACCTGCGCACCGATGCCGGCCACGGCGAGCAGGTGCGCGTCTATGAAGCCACCAGCGATCTGCAGGAAGCGCAGTGGATCATTGAGCAGGTCAAGGATCTGATCGCCGAAGGCTGGGCGCGCAGCGAGATCGCCATCCTCTATCGTTCCAATGCGCAGTCGCGGGTGCTGGAACATGCGCTGTTCAGCTCGGCCATTCCCTATCGCGTCTATGGCGGCCAGCGCTTCTTCGAGCGCGCCGAAATCAAGCACGCGATTGCGTACCTGCAGTTGATGGACAACCTGCACAATGATTCGGCCTTCCTGCGCGTGGTCAATTTCCCCACGCGCGGCATTGGCGCCAAGGCCATGGAATCCTTGCAGGATGCGGCGCGCCAGTACGGTTGCTCGCTCTATGCAGCCGTTCCTTACGTGGCGGGCAAGGCCGGTTCGTCGCTGAACGCCTTCATCAAGCTGATCGAAGGCGCGCGCTTCGAGACCCAGCATCTGCCGCTGCCGGAGATGGTCAAGGTGGTGCTGGACCTGTCCGGCCTGATGACCCACTACCGCAACGAAAAGGAAGGCGCAGACCGCATCGAGAACCTGGAGCAGCTGGTCAGTGCGGCCACGCTCTTCGTCTCGGAAGAGGGCTATGGCCTCGATGCGCCGGCCTTCCTCGGCCCGCAGGCGCAGGCCTCGGCCGGCACGGCCATCACCACCGCCGATGGCGTGGAAGTGCTCGATGCCGATGCGCCGCTGGTGACCATCATGTCGCCGCTGTCGGCCTTCCTCTCGCATGCCTCGCTGGAGGCGGGCGACAACCAGGCGCAGGCCGGCCAGGATGCCTTGCAATTGATGACGGTGCACTCGGCCAAGGGGCTGGAGTTCGATGCGGTCTTCATCACCGGCATGGAAGAGGGATTGTTCCCGCATGAAAACAGCGCCAAGGAAGAAGGCGGTGTGGAAGAAGAGCGCCGCCTGATGTACGTGGCCATCACGCGCGCGAGGAAGCGCCTCTTCATGACCTTCTCGCAGACCCGCATGCTGCACGGCCAGACGCGCTACAACATGCGCTCACGCTTCTTCGATGAAATGCCGGAGCAGTCGATCAAGTGGCTCTCACCCAAGATCGCCCAGCATCACTGGTTCGCCAACCCCAAGTCGGCCTGGGATGAAGTGCCGGAAGCGGGCAACAACAGGATCGCCCAGAGCTTCACGCGCCAGACCGATTCCGGCTGGCGCATCGGCCAGAACGTGTCGCACGCCAAGTTCGGCGAGGGTGTCATCGTCAACATCGAAGGTGGTGGCGGCGCGGCGCGGGCGCAGATCAACTTCGGCAAGTTCGGCATGAAGTTGCTCGATCTGTCGGTGGCCAAGCTGGACAAGATCTGAGCAAGTGCCGCAGAGAGCGTCAATAAAGCCCGTCCTCATCCCACAGGCGGGCGCGTTGACGTTTGGCATGCTTGAGCCACAGCTTGATGTGCTGGACATCGCCGAAGTCAGCCAGCTGGCTTCGCACATGCTGTCGCTCCTCTCGCATCACGGTCAGGTCCTTGTTCAGGTTGCGCACGATCATGGCTGGATTGACGCGCGCATGGGGTGAGAGGCCGAACGACTGTTTGAAGTGCATTTCGACATGACGAATTTCCTGATCGAGCTCGCCCAGTTGCTCCTTCAGGATCTGGTTGTAGTGGACCAGACGTTCTTCGTGGATGCCGTTGAGGGCATGCTGATCGATGTGCTCCAGTTCGAGCTGTAGTTCGAGCAATCTGAGCAGATCGTTTTTCTCGTAGGCCTGATTGACTTGCTGCATCAGCATGGTCTTGCGCTCACGCTCGCTGGCGTCGGGCTCGCGGTCAGGGTGCAAGGCGCTGGCGAGCTTGCGATAGACCTCGCGGATGGACTTGCTCAATTCGGTGCGTTCGGCTTCCTTCTTTGTTTCTGCTGCCTGCTGGCGGGCCGACTTCTTGCGGCTGGCGCGCCTGGCTTCTTCCCGGGCCTGCTCGGCAGCGAGATATTGGCGCTCCTTTTCATCGAGGACGGCTTGCAGCTTTTCCATCATCTCCTCTGGCGAGGCGCCGTCGAGTTCGTCCCCCAGATCCATATCCAGCGCTTCCTCCATCGCTTGCTTCATATCGTCGAGGTCGGCTCTTGCTTCGCCATCGTAGTCCGAGCCGCTGTGCTGGTTATAGATCAGTTTCAATTCGATATCGTCGGTATGGCGAAGCGTGGCGAAAGCCATATCGGCAATGATCTCCGAGAGCGTCACCCGCTCACCCTTGGTCAGCCCTTTTTGCGACCAAGCTTCATGCAGGCGATGGATGGACTGGATGTGGAGTTCACGCAATTCCTGGTCTAGTGGAATGAATTGCTCTGCATACTTCTTATGAAAGTCCGAGGAGCTTTTGTCCCATTCCAGGAGTCGTGCGCGCCGTGTTTTGATCTTGGCGATGAGATCGTTGAAGCGTCGTTGCGCGGGCGACAGGGGGGCGCTCTGTTGCGAGTCGGAGATCGTGACAGCTTGTTCGGTGGATTTTTTCATGGACTGAGGGGACGGAGTGCATGCCGCATTCTAGGCAGTGGACGACGCGCCGACAAGCGCCGTCGCGCTCTTGCCGATTCAGCCGTGTTCGATCATGGCCTGCACTTCGTCCCAGGTGGCGGCATAGGCACCGGCCTTGGAGGCCGCAATGGCCGCGCCGGCTGCCGCGCATTGCAGGTGGACCTGCGCCGGTGCCTCCGGCTGGCGCAGCTGGCTTGCGATCCAGCCGCCCATGGAGGCGTCGCCGCAGCCGACCGTATCGACGACATCGACGCGATAGGCCGGCTGGTCGATGAACTGCTGCCCCTTGATCCACTGCATGCCCCTGGCACCCAGGGTGTAGAGGATCTCCGCCTGCGGGGCCAGCGATTGCAAGGTGGCCAGCGCATTGCCGTCACCGGGGAAGAGACGCTCCAGGTCTTCGTCGGACACCTTCACGTAATGCGACAGCGACAGCAAC
This sequence comes from Herbaspirillum sp. DW155, assembly GCF_037076565.1. Taxonomy (NCBI): domain Bacteria; kingdom Pseudomonadati; phylum Pseudomonadota; class Betaproteobacteria; order Burkholderiales; family Oxalobacteraceae; genus Herbaspirillum; species Herbaspirillum sp. DW155. The sequence goes on from NZ_AP029028.1 coordinate 467,703, forward strand.
TGCTGCAACAGGATGCGATAGGACGGGCTGTCCATGAGCTTGCGCCAGTTGGGATCGAAGGCGATCTTCTTGTTGCGCAGCGCGGCTTCCTGTGCGATCTGCAAGAGGCGCGAGGCCAGCGGTTCGCGGGCCAGGCTGATGCAGCCGAAGTGCAGCACGCGGGCCTCGTCCATCCAGCCGGCCGGCAGGCGTTGCGGGTCGAAATGCAGGTCGGCGCTGTCGTCGCCGATGAAGAAATAATCGGGCGGCGTGGTCGAGGTCACCATGGCCAGCAGCGGTGCCTTGGCGTGCTGCTGGGTGAAGCGCATGTCCAGCCCGGCCGCTTCGGTGAGGGCGTACAGCTCGGCGCCGAAGACATCGGTGCTGACGCTGCCGGCATAGCCGGTGGGCACGCCCAGGCGGGCGGCGGCGCGCGCCACGTTCCAGCAGGCGCCGCCGGGAATGGCGCGCCACTGGCCGTCAGGCTGGCGGATGAAATCGGTCAGGGCTTCGCCGAAGACGACGAATGCGGCGCTCTGGGTCATGCTGGTCTCCGTGGGTTTGTCGTTGTGTGAGGGAGGGAAGGCGTAATCGGTTCAATCCTGCAAGGCGTGGCGTGCGCAGGTTTCATCGGTGACCAGGCCGGTCAGCCAGCCGCCGCGCAGGGCTGCGCGCACGGCATCGGCCTTCTTGCTGCCGCCGGAAAAGGCGATCACCGGCCGCTGCGGCTGCTGTGCCAGCGGCGGCGTGGTCACACGGGCCGCCAGCGACGAGGGCAGCATGGCACCGTCGACGTCAAAGGCGTGGCAGATCATTTCACCGATGGCACCCTGGCGCTGCAGGTCGGCCACTTCCTCATCGTCGATGAAACCGTCTTCGTGCATCGCACCCTGCAGGGCGATGGTGCCGATGCCGAGGAAGGTCACATCGGCGCGCTCGGCCAGGCCGGTCACGATCTTGTAGGCGCGGTGGTTGCACCATTGCTGGCGGTCGCGTTCGCTTTCGGCCACGCGCGGGGCGGGCAGCAGGTAGAAGCGCGCGCCCAGTTTTTCGGCCGCCTGCAGGGCTACATCGTAGCGGTTGGCCGAACCGTCGGAGGCGAAGGCGCCAATCATCGAGACGATCTGGTGTTGCGGGCGCTCCAGTTCCGACAGGCGCTCGATGGCCGCCTTGAGCGTGCGGCCCGAGCCGACGTTGACCACCAGCGGTGCCTCCGAACTGAGGTATTGCTCCATCACTTCGGCGCCGGCCACGGCCAGCATCTGCTGCACTTCCTGCGATTCGTTGGGATTGTCCGCACCGCCAGCGCCCGGCACTACCCGGCAGACTTCCAGCCCGTAACGCTCCTGCAGGCCCTGCGCCAGTTCCAGGCAGGACGAGACCGGATGGGTGATCTGCACCCTGACCAGGTTGGCATCGGCCGCATAGGCCACCATGCGTTGCGCCATCTGGCGCGAGATACCTAGCCGTTCGGCGATTTCGTTCTGGGTGTTGCCGGCCACGTAGTACATCCACGCGGCGCGGGCGGCCAGGTCCAGTTTGGAGGCGCTGCTAGACATGTTCTCCTTGCCAGCCGGCCCGGCCGCGCTGGCGGGCGCGGGCTTGTGCTGTCCTTGAAATTGATTGTGGTTGATTGTGGCTGATGGTCGTCAATCCCCGATGGGTCGACATTTTACGGCTTGTTGCCCACTTCATTATTGCCAAGCTTGGGCAATTGCTCAATCAAAAAGCAAATGCTTGACACAAATTCGAGAATCGATGAATATTTGCCCATAAAATAATATTTGCTCAAAAAGTCGTTCACGAAAACCGCCTTCCCCTGCATGTGTGCACGGGCCTCACCGGCCGTTGCCACCCAGGAAGAACGTGCAGGAGGGCACATAACATTCGGAGACCAGCATGTCCAAACTCGTGCGCACCCGTGCGTCCGGCTTCACCCGCCTTCGCTTCACCCTGGCCGCTGCGGCCGTCTCGGCCCTGTTTGCGGCCGGCCTGGCGCAAGCCGAGCCGGTGACGCTGAACATCGCGTCCATCAACAATCCCGACATGATCGAACTGCAGAAGCTGGCACCGGCGTTCGAGAAGGCCAATCCCGACATCAAGCTGCGCTGGGTGACCATGGAAGAGAGCGTGCTGCGCCAGCGCCTGACCACCGACATCGCCACCAACAGCGGCCAGTTCGACCTGATGACCATCGGTGCGTATGAAGCGCCGATCTGGGCCAAGAAGGGCTGGCTGGCACCGATGAGCGGCCTGCCGGCGGACTATGATGAAGCCGACCTCATCAAGCCGGTGCGCGAAGGACTGACGGTCGACGGCAAGCTCTATGCGCTGCCGTTCTACGCCGAAAGCTCGATGACCTACTACCGCAAGGATCTCTTCGAGCAGAAGAAGCTGACCATGCCGCAGCATCCGACCTGGGACGAAGTCGCCAGGCTGGCCGCGCAACTGCATGACCCGGCCAAGGGTGTCTACGGCATCTGCCTGCGCGGCCGCGCCGGCTGGGGCGAGAACATGGCCATCATCACCACCATGGCCAATGCCTGGGGTGGCCGCTGGTTCGATGAGCAGTGGCAGCCGCAGCTGTCTTCGCCGGAGTGGAAGAAATCGGTCAACTTCTATGTCGACCTGATGCGCAAATACGGCCCGCCGGGAGCCAGCTCCAACGGCTTCAATGAAAACCTGGTGCTGTTCTCCAGCGGCAAGTGCGGCATGTGGGTCGATGCCACGGTGGCCGCCGGCATGCTCTATCACGGCAAGGATTCCAAGGTGGCCGACAAGACCGCCTTCGCGCCCGCGCCGCAGCAGGTGACCGACAAGGGTTCGCACTGGTTGTGGATCTGGTCGCTGGCCGTGCCGAAGTCCTCCAAGTCGCAGGAAGCCGCCAAGAAGTTCGCCGCCTGGGCCACCTCCAAGGAATACATCAACCTGGTGGCAAAGGATTCGGGCTGGGCGCTGGTGCCGCCGGGTACGCGCAATTCGACCTATGCTTCGGCCGAGTACAAGAAGGTCTCGCCCTTCTCCGACTTCGTGCTCGATGCGATCCAGACTGCCGACGCCAACAAGCCGACTCTGAAACCGGTGCCCTATACCGGCGTGCAGTTCGCCACCATCCCCGAGTTCCAGTCGATCGGCACCGTGACCGGCCAGGCCATCGCCGGTGCGCTGGCTGGCAAGACCAGTGCGGATGCGGCGCTGGATGCCGCCCAGGCACAGGCGGTGCGGATGATGCGTCAGGGCCGCTACATCAAGTAAGCGCTGTCTATCCCTGGCATGCATAGCGATGCATGCCCCCTGCGCGATGTGATCGGCATGCCTGCATGTCGATCTTCATCCGCGCCGTCCTCCCGGCCGCCCGCAATTTGTTGGCGCGGCGGCCGCACAGATATGCCGAGGCCGCCATGTCCACGCTCCACTCCACCCAGGTGTCGTCCACCTCACCGATGATGCAGAGTTCCTCCCAGCCCGCTGCGCGAACGCAGCGCAACAGTGCGCCGCGCAAGGAGCGCTTCAATCCCATCCGCCTGATGCAGACGCCTTCGGTACTGATCCTGCTGGCCTGGATGATCGTACCGCTGGCGATGACCATCTATTTTTCGGTCAATCGCTACAACCTGATGGCGCCCGACCAGACCGGTTTCGTCGGTCTGGAAAATTATGTCTTCCTGCTGCAGGACCCGGCCTTCTGGCCCTCCATCGGCAACACGGCGCTCCTGATCGGTTCGGTGCTGGCCATCAGCGTGATCGGCGGCACCCTGCTGGCGGTGCTGTTCGACCAGCCTTTCCGCGGACGCGGCATTGCGCGCCTGCTGGTCATCGGTCCCTTCTTCGTGATGCCGACGGTAGCCGCGCTGATCTGGAAGAACATGATCATGCATCCGGTCTACGGCATCCTCGCCTACGTGATGCGCCATCTCGGACTGGAACCCATCGACTGGCTGGCCGAGTATCCGATGCTGTCGGTCATCATCATTGTCGCGTGGCAGTGGATTCCGTTCGCCTTCCTGATTCTGCTGACCGCGCTGCAGTCGCTCGATACCGACCAGAAGGAAGCCGCCCAGCTCGATGGCGCAGGGCCGGTGCGCATCTTCTTCTACATCGTGCTGCCGCACCTGAAGCGCGCCATCACGGTGGTCATCATGATCGAGACCATCTTCCTGCTGTCGGTGTTCGCTGAAATCTTCACGACCACGGCAGGCGGTCCCGGCACGGCCACCACCAACCTGACCTTCCTGGTCTATTCGATTGGCCTGCAACAGTTCGATATCGGCATCGCGTCGGCGGGCGGCATCTTTGCGGTGGTGCTGGCCAACATCGTCTCGTTCTTCCTGGTGCGCATGCTGGCCAGGAACCTCAAGGGAGTCAACGAAAAATGAGCGATCCAAAGAAAAGCCCCCTGTGGGTGGCGCTGCTGGGCTGGGCCTGCGCCATCGTGCTGTTCTTCCCCATCTTCTGGGTGGCGGTGACGGCCTTCAAGACCGAATCCCAGGCCTATACGCCCTCGCTGATCTTCCTGCCGACGCTGGACACCTTCCGCGAAGTCTTCAGTCGCAGCCATTACCTGGGCTATGTGCAGAATTCGCTGATCGTCTCGCTGGGCTCGACGCTGCTCTCATTGCTGTTGGCGGTGCCGGCTGCTTACTCGATGGCCTTCTTCCCGACCGGCCGCACGCAGAAGCTGCTGCTGTGGATGCTCTCCACCAAGATGATGCCGGCCGTGGGCGTGCTGATCCCCATCTATCTGCTGGCCAAGAACACCGGCATGCTCGATACGGTCACCGGCTTGACCATCATCTATACGCTCATCAACCTGCCCATCGCGGTGTGGATGGCCTTCACCTACTTCAATGACGTGCCCAAGGAAATCCTCGAAGCGGCGCGCATCGATGGCGCCAACGCCTGGCAGGAAATGCTGTACCTGCTGCTGCCCACCGCCATGCCGGGCCTGGCATCGACCGCCTTGCTGCTGATCATCCTGTCCTGGAACGAGGCCTTCTGGAGCCTGAACCTCACCAGCGTGAATGCCGCGCCGCTGACGGTCTTCATCGCTTCGTACTCCAATCCGGAAGGCCTGTTCTGGGCCAAGCTGTCGGCCGCGTCGCTGCTGGCGATCGCGCCCATCATGGCGCTGGGCTGGCTGGCGCAGAAGCAGCTGGTGCGGGGCCTGACCTTCGGGGCGGTGAAGTGATGACGGCGCGGCCCGCGATTACCCATCTGATCTGCGACTGCGACGGCGTGCTGCTCGACAGCGAAAGCATCGCCCTGCGCGTGTTGCATCGTGAACTTTTGCCGCTGCTGCCCGCCTGGAGCGGGGCCGACGATGAAGCGCAGGAAGCGCAGCGCAGCCACGCCCTGCATAGCGCCATCGCCCATCGTCTCGGGATGTACACCGACATCCTGCTGGGCGAAGTCGATATGGAATTCGAACTGGGGCTGGATGCGGCCCAGGCCGAGCGCATCCACCAGACCGTGGCCCTGGCCTGCGGCGAGCAGGCGCAGCCGGTGCCGGGTATCGCCGAAGCCTTGCAGGCGATCCGCCTGCCGCGCGCAGTGGCCAGCAACAGCGACGTGCCGCGCATCGAAGCCGGTCTGCGCCGCTGCGGCCTGTATCCGCAATTCGCCGGCCGCATCTACAGCGGTCATGACGTGGCCCATCCCAAGCCGGCCCCGGATGTGTATCTCGCCGCCGCTGCCGGCTTCGGTGTCGATCCGGCGCGCTGCGTGGCGGTGGATGACAGCGTGACCGGCGTGCGCGCAGCCGTGGCGGCTGGCATGCATGTGCTGGGCTTCACCGGCGTGGCGCATGACCGCAAGGCGATGGCGCGCAAGCTCAAGGACGCCGGCGCGCACCACGTCTTCGAGGACATGCAGCAGTTTCCGCAACTGGTGAGTGAATTGATCTGGCTGCGCTGAGCAGGCAGCGCGCAGTCCCCCTACAAGAGAACGAGGAGAACCCCATGGCAGCCGTGAGCATCAGGAACCTGGCCAAGCGTTATGACGACAACGAAGTCATGCGCGACATTAATCTGGAAATCGAAGACGGCGAATTCGTCGTCTTTGTCGGCCCCTCGGGCTGCGGCAAGTCGACCTTGCTGCGCATGATCGCCGGGCTGGAAGAGATCAGCGATGGCGATCTCGACATCGGCGCGCGCCGCATGAACGAGGTGCCCGCTTCCAAGCGCGGCGTGGCGATGGTGTTCCAGTCCTATGCGCTGTATCCGCACATGAGCCTGTACGACAATATGGCCTTTGGCCTCAAGATCGCCGGCAAGTCCAAGGCCGAGATCGATGCCGCCGTTCAGCATGCCGCGAAAATCCTGCACATCGATCACCTGCTGGACCGCAAGCCCCGTGCGCTCTCCGGCGGCCAGCGCCAGCGCGTGGCCATCGGCCGCGCCATCACGCGCCAGCCCAGCGTGTTCCTCTTCGACGAGCCGCTGTCGAATCTCGATGCCGCGCTGCGCGTGAAGATGCGGCTGGAATTCGCCAAGCTGCATGATGAGCTCAAGACCACCATGATCTACGTCACCCACGACCAGATCGAAGCCATGACCCTGGCCGACAAGATCGTGGTGCTCTCCGAGGGCCGCATCGAACAGGTCGGCTCGCCCCAGCAGCTCTATCACCATCCGGCCAATCGCTTCGTGGCCGGCTTCATCGGTTCGCCCAAGATGAACTTCATCGACGGCACCGTGGCCGCCGTGCAGGCCGATGGCGTGCAGGTGCAATTGCCCGGTGGCGGTCTTCAATGGGCTGCCGTTGATGGCAGTGCGTTGCAGGTCGGCCAGAAGGTCACGCTGGGCGTGCGGCCCGAACATCTCAACATCGCGCAAGGGCAGGCCGCATTGCAGGCGCGTTGTACGGCACTGGAGCTGCTGGGGGATTTCTCTTACCTGTATGCCGCCTGCGAAGGCAGCGAGGATGCGCTGATCCTGCGCGTGCCCGACAGTCTGGATCCGCCGCACGGCAGCGTCTTGCCGCTGGCCGCCGATCCGGCGCGCTGCCATCTGTTCGGTGCCGACGGTCAGGCCTTGCCGCGCCTGGCGTCGGGCGTGGCGGCACAGCGCCCGCATTGATTCCTCCGCATCTTCACCTCATCGACAAGGACCAGGCATGACCCGCACCGCCACCTCCATCGACCAGGACGCCGCCGACAGCCTGACCTGGCTGCACATCGGCGCCGGCTCTTTCCACCGCGCCCACCAGGCGGTCTACCTGAATGCGCTGCGCGAGAGCGGCGTCGACCGCCGCTGGCAACTGGCGCTGGCCAACATCCGCGCCGACATGAGTCCGCTGCTCGAAGCGCTGGCCCGCCAGCAGGGCCAGTACACGCTGGAGACCGTCACGCCCCAGGGCGAGCGCAGCTATCAGCGCATCGCCGCCATCGGCCGCATCCTGCCGTGGGATGAACGGCTCACGCAACTGATCGCCGCCGGTGCCGAAGAACGCACCCGCATCATCTCCTTCACCGTGACCGAAGGCGGCTACTACCTCGATCACCACTACCAGCTAGACACCAGCAACGCCGACCTGGCCGACGACCTGCGCTGTGCCCTCGATGGCAGCGGCGCGCCGCGCACCATCTACGGCGCCATCGCCGCCATCCTGCGCGCGCGCAGCCAGGCCCATCCGCAGGCGGCACTGACCCTGCTGAACTGCGACAACCTGCGCCACAACGGCGAGCGTTTCCGGGACGGCCTGCGCCAGTTCCTGACGCTGCGCGGCGAGAGCGCACTGGTGGCCTGGATGGAGGCGTACACCAGCAGTCCCAATGCGATGGTGGACCGCATCACCCCCCGCCCCACAGCGGCGGTTGCGGCCCGTGTGAAAGAAAAGACAGGTATCGACGATCCCTGCGCCCTGATGGGCGAGTCCTTCATCCAATGGGTGATCGAAGACGACTTCAAGGCCGGTCGCCCGCGCCTGGAAGCGGCCGGCGTGGAGATGGTGCAATCGGTGTTGCCCTATGAAGAAGCCAAGATCCGCATCCTCAACGCCAGCCACAGCTGCATCGCCTGGGCCGGTACGCTGGCCGGGCTGCAATACATCCACGAAGGCACGCTGCGCGACGACATCCGCCAGATGGCGCATGACTATGTAACGCAGGATGTGATCCCCTGCCTCACGCCCAGCCCCATCGATCTGGCGGCCTACCGCGATACGACGCTGGCGCGCTTCTCCAATCCGGCCATCCAGGATACCAACCAGCGCGTGGCCGCCGATGGCTATTCCAAGATCCCCGGCTTCATCCGTCCGACCTTGCAGGAGAGCCTGGCCGCCGGCCGCGATCCGCAAGCCACTGCCATGCTGCCGGCCTTGTTCCTGGTGTTCCTGCAGCGCTGGGCCGCTGGTCAGCTGCCTTACGAATACCAGGACGGCATCTTCGACGCCGCCGCTGCGCGCCGCATGCTGGGCGCCGATGACGTGGTGCAGGCCTTCTGCGCGGATGCCGTGCTGTGGGGCGAACTGGCTGGCGATGCGCGGCTGGTGGCGCTGGTGCGCGCGGCCTATGGGCGCGTGCAGCAGTGGCTGGCGCAGCCGCAGTGAGGCTGCGTTTGTGGCCCAGGCATCATAGAATTGCCGTTCAATAACGAATAACGAGGAGCACCATGTATCTTGGGATCGACCTGGGTACGTCCGAGGTCAAGGCGGTGGTGATCGATGAAGCGGGCGCGCTGGTGGCATTGGCCGGCAGCACGCTCAACGTCTCGCGTCCGCATCCGCGCTGGTCCGAGCAGAGCCCGGCCGACTGGTGGCAGGCCACCTGTGCGACCGTGGACAAGCTGCGCGCGCAGCTCGGCAGCGAGCGATTCCGCAGCATCCGCGCCATCGGCCTGTCGGGCCAGATGCATGGGGCCGTGCTGCTGGACGAGCACGATGAGGTATTGCGTCCTGCCATCCTCTGGAGCGATTCGCGCAGTGCGCCCGAATGCGCCGAGCTGGAACGTCGTGCGCCGCGTCTGCACGGCATCGCCGGCAACCTGGCCATGCCCGGTTTCACCGCGCCCAAGCTGATGTGGGTGGCGCGCCATGAGCCGCAGCTGTTTGCGCGCATTGCCACCGTGCTGCTGCCCAAGGACTGGTTGCGTTTCATGATGACGGGGCGCAAGGTCTCCGACCCTTCGGATGCAGCTGGCACGCTGTGGCTGGATGTGGAAGGCCGCAACTGGTCCGACGAATTGCTGGCCGCGTCCGGCATGCGGCGCGATCAGATGCCGGCGCTGGTCGATGGCAGTGCGCTCTCCGGCCCGCTGCTGCCTGCGGTGGCGCAGGCCTGGGGCTTGCGTGCGGATGTGATCGTGGCCGGTGGTGCCGGCGATGGCGCGGCCAGTGCGGTGGGCATCGGTGCGGTCAAGCCGGGGGATGGCTTCCTCTCGCTGGGCACTTCCGGTGTGCTGTTCGTGGTCAATGACCGCTTCCGTCCCAATCCGGGACGGGCCATCCACGCCTTCTGTCATACCCTGCCGCAGCGCTGGCACCAGATGAGCGTGATGCTCTCGGCGGCCAGTTGCCTGCGCTGGTTCTGCCGCTTGTGTTCGGTCGATGAGAAGAGCCTGCTGGCCGAGATCGAACAACTCGACGAGGAAGCGCGCAACAATGCGCCGCTGTTCCTGCCTTACCTGTCCGGTGAGCGCACGCCGCACAACGATCCTTATGCCACCGGCGTCTTCCATGGATTGACGCCGGAGCACCAGCGCGCCGCGCTCGGCTATGCCGTACTCGAAGGCGTGGCCTTCGGCATGGTCGATGGACTGGATGCCTTGCGCGCGGCCGGCACCGATGTGGCCGAACTGTCGCTGGTAGGCGGCGGGGCGCGCAGCCCCTATTGGGCACAGTTGCTGGCCGATGCGCTGCAGGTGCGCATCGTCACCCATGTCGGCAGCGAGGCCGGTGGCGCGCTGGGTGCCGCGCGCCTGGCCTGGCTGGCCGATGGCGGCGAGGAAGCCGAGGTGTGCCGCAAGCCGGCGCAGCAGGCGCAGTACCAGCCCGATGCGGCCCGTCATACGGCCTTGCAGGTGCGCCTGCAACGTTATCGGGCCATCTATGCGCCGTTTGCGCCATTGCAGGCCGAAGGCGGTTGAGCGGTTTCCCCTGCGCGTTTATTTGCGCTGGAACTTGAACACCGAGATCGCCTGCAACAACCGCATGGTCTGCTCTTCCAGGCTGGTGGCCGTTGCGGCGGCTTCCTCCACCAGCGAGGCATTCTGCTGGGTACTGGCATCCATCTGCGTGATGGCTTCGTGAACCTGGTTGATGCCGGCGCTCTGCTGCTGGGTCGCTTCGTTGATCTCGCCCATGATGGACGAGACCCGCTGCACCGAGGCCACGATGTCGCGCATGGTGCTGCTGGCCTGCTCGACCTGGCGATTGCCCACTTCCACCTTGGCCACCGAGTCATCGATCAGTTGCTTGATCTCCTTGGCCGCTGCCGCCGAGCGCTGCGCCAGCATGCGCACTTCCGCAGCCACCACCGCAAAGCCGCGTCCCTGTTCCCCGGCGCGCGCCGCTTCCACTGCGGCGTTGAGCGCCAGGATGTTGGTCTGGAAGGCGATGCTGTCGATCAGGCTGATGATGTCCACGATCTTGTTGGAAGATTCACTGATTTCGTTCATCGTCCTGCCCGTGCTGGCCACGGCCTCACCACCGCGCATGGCAATCGATGAGGCGGTGCCCGCCAGCGTATTGGCCTGGCCGGCGTGGTCGGCGTTCTGGCGCACGGTAGAGGCGAGCTGGTGCATGCTCGATGCGGTTTCTTCCAGGTTGGCCGCCTGCTGTTCGGTGCGGCGCGAGAGGTCCGTGTTGCCGGTGGCGATTTCGCGCGTGGCCTGGTTGATGGTCTCGACGTTGGAGCGCACGTCGCCGATGATGGCCGTCAGGTTCACGTTCATCTGGCGTAGTGAGGCCAGCAGGCGTCCCAGCTCATCATGGCGGCTGGTCTCGATGCGCACCGAGAGGTCCCCACCGGTGATGGCGTGGGTGATGTCCAGCGCCTGCTGCAACGGCTTGATGAGGGCCGCGCGCAGGGCGATCCACTGCACGATGGACAGCAGCGCTGCGACTGCCGCCAGCGCACTGATCCACCATTGATGCAGCGCCACCATGCCGGCCAGCACCACGGCGATCTGGATGGCCAGCATCACGCCCATGGACAGATTCAGCCGCGTATTGAGCTGCATGCGCGCGAGCCTGCCCAGCCATCCCGCCAGCCCGGTACGTACCACTTCCCCGCGATGCAGGGCAATGCCCTTGGCCTGGCCGCGGCGGATACTGGCGTAGAGCTTGTCGGCGGCCTCTACCGCCGCGCGCTCGGGCTTGGTCCGTACCGACATGTAGCCGACCACCTGGCCGCTCTCGCGGATGGGCGTGACGTTGGCGCGTACCCAGTAATGGTCGCCGTTCTTGCTGCGATTCTTGACCAGCCCGGTCCAGGGCAGGCCGCCCTTGATGGTGGCCCACATGTCGGCGAAGGCTTCAGCCGGCATGTCGGGATGCCGGATGAGATTTTGCGGGGCGCCCAGCAATTCCGCTTCCTCGAAACCGCTGATCTCGATGAAGTAGGGATTGACGTAGGTGATGTTGCCCTTGAGATCGGTCTTGGAAACGATGGCCTTGCCATCGATGAGCAGGCGTTCCTGCCCCGTGACGGGCATGTTCATGCGCATCTTGTATCCCCTGTGCTGAGAAGCTGCGTGGTGAAGGAAAGTCCAGCTGGCGGGGCGGCGGGAGGACAGGCAGCGTTCCCCCCTTCCTTGCAAACGCTTCTTGCCCGACGCGCCAGGCAACGACAGCCTGGCGCAGGTCCTGCCTGACGGGAATCAGACGTCAGGCGACGGGATTGTCTCCGTTGGGCGGGCCGTCGGATCCTCTGCGGGGCTTTCCGAAGACGCTAGTGTAGGTCGGATAGAAGGAACAGTACATGATGACTGTCAGGATTATCGAGATCGGCAGCAGAATGAAGAAGACCGCCGTGAGGCTCCCGGTCAGGAGCGTGATGACCATGCTGATCACGGTCGGCACCACGATGGCGATCAGGATCCACGCAAAGCCATAGACCAGGAACGCCCCCCCGGCGCGGCGCACCGTGAAGAAGCTGTAGAACAGCGCCTTCCCCAGCGACATCTGCTGCCACATGATCAACGGTGCCGCATACCAGAAGGCCATCGCCGCCGGCACGTAGAGGGCGGCCGCCACCAGCATGGCCATACGCATGCTGCCGGCGGCGCTTTGCAGTTCATCGGCCGACAGGCCACCGCCCATCATGGCCTTCCAGAAGGTGCCGCCATCGGCCAGTGCTGAGGCCGCTACCACCACGGTCGCCATCAGCAGATACAGCAGGCCCAGTTTCAGCAGCGTATTGCGCGCCGGACTGCGGAAACCCACCAGCAGCAGGTTGGGGAACACCCGTTCACCGCGCTCGATCTGGGCGCAGGCCTGCATGAAGGACATCGAGAACAGCGGGATCAGGATCAGCGGCAGCATCTGGCCGAGCACCGGGATGATGCCCAGGGCCAGCATCAGGAACATGTAGGCCAGAAACAGCGTGGAGATCTCGGCCGGTTGCTTTCTGAACAGGACAAAGCCCTGTTTGACCCAGGTCCAGCCGGTGTGTGCGGGGATCTTTTCCATAGCTCCAGTGGTTACAGCGCCGGGGGCGCATCCTGGATGCGCAGACGCAGGATGCGTTCGAAGTGCGTGGGATCATGCGGCGTAAGCATCTCGGCTTCGCGCGGCAGGTAGAAGTCATACAGGCGCGAGAGCCAGAAGCGCAGCGCGGCGGCGCGCAGCATGGGCTGCCAGGCCGTGCGCTCGGCGTCCGAGAACGGACGTACGGCGGCATAAGCGGCCAGCATGGCGTCGCTGCGGGCGGTATCGAGCACGCCCGTGGGCAGGTCCACGCACCAGTCATTGACGGTCACGGCCAGGTCGAAGAGCCAGGTATCGACGCCGGCAAAATAGAAATCGAAGATGCCCGAGAGCTGCTCGCCCAGGAACATCGCATTGTTGCGGAACAGGTCGGCATGCACCGGCCCGCGCGGCAGGGCGCGGTACTCGGCGGTGGCGGCGAAGTCCTTCTGGTACTGCACTTCGCTGGCCAGCAGCGCGCCCAGTTCGGCCGGCAGGAAGGGCAGCACCGCGGGCGTGGTTTCCAGCCACCAGGCCAGGCCGCGCAGGTTGGGCTGCAGGATCTTGAAATCCTTGGCCGCCAGATGCATGCGCGCCAGCATATCGCCCAGGGCGGCGCAGTGCACCGGTTGCGGATCGAGCTGGGACTGGCCTTCGAGCTTGCTGACGATGGCGGCAGGCTTGCCGTTGAGCAGGTTGACGATGGCCCCCTGGTCATTGGCCACCGGCGCGGGCACCGGAATGCCGCGCTGGGCCAGGTGGCGCATCAGTTCGAGATAGAAGGGCAACTGTTCGATATGCAGTTTTTCGAACAGGGTCAGCACGTATTCGCCACGTTCCGTGCCGATGAAGAAGTTGCTGTTTTCGATGCCCGAGGAGATGCCCTTGATCGAGGTCGCGCGGCCGAGCGGGAATTGTGCAATCCAGTCCGAGAGTTGTTCCAGACTGACCGGTGTAAAGACTGCCATGACGAAAATGAAAAGAGGATGCTGACTGAGGCGCGCCGCAGGCAAGTCCTGCAGCCGCGCGAGACGGACGGCAGATGCGCCGCCCTACCTGTTCCTGGACCGGCCGCCTCGGCAGCCGGGTCATGCGCGCCATCGGTTCGGGATGGCGTACCCATCACCGTGGGGCGATGGGCAAGATCACTGGATCACTTCTTGGTGGTGTCGTCGGTGCTGCCATCCTGTGGCTTCTTGACGCCCCAGTCGAATTCGCCGACCTTCCATTGGGCCGAGCTCGGCGGCGGACTTTGTGCATCGCCCGGGGTGGAGCCGCCCAGTTGCGGGTTGGGACGGATGTAATAGGTGCTGGGACCGGACTTGACTTCGATTTCCTTGGTCTGGCCGTGGTCGCGCCGTTCCTTGATGCTGTTGCCCTGGGTGCGGCTGTCTTCGCCCGGCTTGCGGATGGTCACGGCGGGCGGCTCGCCCTCTTCCAGCTTCTCCAGTTCGGGCGGGGGCGGCGCCGGCTGGGCGGTCACGCCTGCAGGCGTCTGCGCCAGGGCCAGGGGCGCGGCCAGGCCAGCCGATGCGCACAGCAGCAACGCTGCCAGGGACTCTTTGAACCGGAGTTGGGATGGTTTCATGATCGTATGAAGAAAAAGGGAGTGTCGTTTTCTTCATTGTAGCAAACCATCAAGGGCTGGCCCTCGCGTTTCTTCATAGGAATGATCAATAAGGCAACATCCAAACGCGAGCGCAGGCGGGGTCTTTCGTCCCATGCCGGGCGCGGGCGCTAGTCCAGCAGGGGGATGCGGGTACTGAGCCAGTCGGCCAGGGTAGGCGGCATGGGGACGATCTTGACGAAATCTTCATCTTCGTCTTCGCTGGCATCGAAGTAGGCGAAGTGATCGTGGGCGTAGTCGAGCAGCAGCGGATAGTGGCCGCCCCATTGCACGGTGAAGTAACGTACCGCGCGCCAGCGTCCCTGCTCATCGAAGATCCTCAGGCGGATGGGATCCTGCAGGCCGGAGGCGACTCCGCTGCCGCACAGCTCGATGCGCAGCTGCTGTCCCCGGTATTGGCGGGTGCCGCCGTTGAGTCGCTGGGTGTACATGTCGCACTGCTGGTAGTGTGGCCGGAGGGCGGCCACTACCGCGATGGCCGCGCCATAGCTCAGGGCCAGCATGTAGAGCACGGTCGTGGTCTGGTAGATCGGTCGCCAGCGCGGCATGGCCAGGGCGATGACACGGCTGACGCCGGTGTAGAACCAGCCCAGGGTGATGGCCATGAGGCCAGCGGCCAGCCAGTAGACGGTTTCCCGGTGTTGTTGCAGGGCCGGCCCGGCGTTGTTCAGTCCCCATTGCCGCAGCACAGTGGAGGGCAGCAACAGCATGGCGGCACCTGCGACCATGAGCATCAGGCACACGAACAGCACCGCGTAGAGCGTCCCCAGAAGCAGCTGCGTGAAATAGGCGCGGGCGACGGGCATGGAAGTGCAAGGGCAAAAATGGGATGAATCTTCATGTATCTGCCTTGCATCATGAATTCTTGTGGGGTTGTTTCAAATCGTACGTTGGGGAGGGAAGTGAAGGTTTTTACACTGATGGGTGGTGGTGGGGTTGGTGAGAGCAGCGTGTGGCAGGGGGGGCGGTGTCAGGACGCAAGCGGAATGTGAAATATCAGGCATTCGGGCCGGGTCGGGCGTGGAAACCGTTTTAGATGCGAGGGTGCAATACCTACCGCAACAGTGGTATTACCGTCCGGACGCGATCACCCCATGAGGGCGGCATGAAGAGTGTCTTCTCATAGTCCGGATCGTCGACGTCGAAATACCGGATGCGATCACTTGCATACTCCAATCCATGGGGATACTGGAAATCCCAGTCCGCCTTGAAATAGCGGCTTGCGAGAAGGCGATTGTCTTCGTTGAAGACGCGCAATCTGACATTCACGTAATGACTGTCGTCCGGATCGGTGCCGCATAACTGGATGCGATATTTTTTGCCGAAGAACTCATGAACGCCTCCCTTGAGCTTCTCGCCTACTGCTTCGCAGTTTCCATAACTCGGTCCGAAAGCGGTAGCGATAATGATTGAAAATCCATAGACCATAAAGATGGTTGCCAGAAGAGAAAATGCCCGATACCAAACAATGTGAACTGGATTTTCTGCTGGGATGGCTCTATTGAGCATGCGATAAAAAAGAAGGGTGGCGGTCAGAAGCAAGACACCAAATAGCGAGTAGAAAAAATGAGTCACGAATTCTTCGCGTGGCCGCATGAAAAATGGGGCCGCATACTCTGCCAGTGAAGGGGGCAACGCGAGAACAATTAATCCGAGGATGATCGGAGTAACGACCAAGAAAAGTGTTACGAGAAAGATGCCTAGTAGCAGTTTCAATACATAGGTTCGGGTGGTCGGCATATTGTGTCGAGTTCAACGTAGATAGGGCGATTCAGTTTCATTCGAACCGGCGATGAGTAAATCATGAAGTCTCCACCGCGTTGATGCTTCTCTCTCCATTCGTTATAGGTCTTGTTAAAGATCGGAAAATAGACATCCGCTTTACGATATTTCGATAACATTCCTTCCCTGGTATCTACTACCAACTCCAAGCCATCGTTGGTGAGATAGGGAAAATGTAGTCTACTTCGGTCTTCCGGTGAATTTCCTAGGTCCGTATGAATGGCAAGCGGAAGACTGAAGCCCATTTTTTTATAAAGGCCACGCTCACGTCCATCTATTACCTGACTCACCAATCCTCCAGAGGTAATAATGGCGCCAGTGCTGTTCCAATGGCCCAGATATTGGGATTTCCGGGAGTCTTTGCCTTCGTTGAATGAGTAATTGTCTTTGACGTAAACGAACAGATGCGTGATGGCGACACGAGGATCTTGGCAAAGTGTTTTGGTTTTCTTGAGATTGTCATATTTAAAGTATTTCTCACCTGATACCGTTACATCAGCAATCGCCGCGTAGAGATTGAAGTTCGCCAATGCTCCGGTAAGGTCGGTAATCCCCCAAGCTTTTGTCAGCGTATCTTCTTCTGAAACAGTGAGATGTTGAAAGTGCCAATTGATATGAAACTGCCGGAGATCGGAAAGAAATCTCTCTGTAGAACCCATTTCATAAATAGCGCCGCATGAGGATGACGGAGAAAGCGAGATGAACGAAGCCTGTGTAATGATCGGCGCAACGCTCCCATCGGGTAAGTACACGCTTGAAGGCATTAAGCCAGGCAAACAGTCGTTCGATCTTCCATCGGCGCCGGTATCGGCGCAGCGCCCGGCCGTCTTGAGTGACCGCTCTTTTTCGATTGCTCTTGTGTGGTGCGATCAGTTCAATGCCTTTGGCAGCAAGTCTTTGATCGAGCGGATCACTATCGTAGGCGCGATCCCCAATAATTCGTTCGGGTCGTCCCACTGTGACAATCTCATCGAGGGTAGCCTCGACAAGGGTGACTTCATGTGGGCTAGCAGAAGACGTGTGCACGCCGAGTGGAAGACCAGTAGCGTCTGCAATAACCATGAGCTTCGTACCCTTGCCCCGCTTGGTCTTTCCGACCTTTGGGCCCCTTTTTTTGCCAACACAAACGTGCCGTCAATAAAGCATTCGGAAAGATTGATTTGGCCAACCTCTTCGAGGTGTTGCGCCAGTGCTTCGAGTATGTGCCGTAGCACGCCACTCTTGACCCAGCGCGAAAATCTTCGGAAGCATGTCGTGCCAGAGGGGAACCGATCTGGCAAATCACACCAGGCCGCACCGGTGCGTAGCACCCAGAGAATCCCGTTCATGACGGCGCGGTTGCTGTGCAATTCCGGGCGTCCACGCCCATCATCACGTCTAGGTGTTTCTGGTATCAGCGGCTCCAGAATCGCCCATTGTTCGTCTGTTAGTTCTTCTCTTCGTGCCATACGAAGAAGTTAACACGCACGATAAAAAGTTAACAGACCCTATTTATGAAATGAATTCTAGTAAAGCTCAGATTTCTTTGCGCCAGAAAAACGCTGTTGAGATGGCGATGCAATATGCGCTTGAGCTCAGTTTTGGCGGCAATGGAGTAAACGCGATTGCCGAGAAGTTCGGTTAGTTTTTTGTGAACGTTACCAAACTGAAGCACCCAATCCAGCGTTACCACAGACTCCACAATTGGCTGTACTGAGTTCGGGTCATTATCGTAGACATGCTTCTGCCCGTTAAACCACATCCGCGCAAACTTGGCCGATATCGGCCACCCCATCTTCTCCATCGCCCCCGGAATATCCTGCAGATCAAACACCGGCGGATCCTTGCACTCTTCGAGCACCAGTCCATCGTCGCGTTGCGGGTGTTTGCTGTCGGCCTGTTTTTTGACTGCGGCTGCATCCAGTCGTTTCTGCAGGCGCTCCTGCGCTTTGCGTGCCTTGGCCGCCTGTCTGCTCTCAGGCGGGGGTGGTGGCGGAGGCGGCAAGGGTGTTGCGCCCGGTGCCGGTCGCTCCAGCGATACGGCGCCCTGCGTGGCCAGTGGTACGCACCCGCGCGATCCAGCATAGTGCTGCCAGCGAACCGGCCGAAACGGCACCGACGAGGATTCCATCCGATAGTAAGGAAGCTTGCGCGTTGCCATGGCGATGCTCTAGTCAAAAGAAGAGTCCGCCACGGTACGTGTCGATGTTTCCTTGGGTCAATGTTTCGGCGGCTCAGAGCATCGAACTGCAGGCACATCTCGAAAAACTTGGGTGAAAATCGTACTTGACCTCGCTTTGCTCCTGTAACGCTCATCAAAAACAAAGCGGGCGAAACGCTCTCACGTCCCGCCCGCATGGTTCAAGACTACAACCGCAGCCGCTTACAGATACATCCCGCTCTGCCGCTCCGCTTCCTGCTGGGTCTCCGCCGGCCTGGCCTTTTCGGCGTGGAATTTCTGGATCGCCGCCAGCACTTGCGCAGGCTCGTCGATCACCTGTAGCAGATTGACGTCCTTGGGCGAGATCATGCCGTCGTCCACCAGGCGGGTCTTGATCCAGTCCACCAGGCCCGCCCAGAATTCACTACCCACCAGGATCACTGGCATCATGCGCGACTTGCCGGTCTGCATCAGGGTCAGCGCTTCGGTCAGTTCATCGAGCGTGCCGAAGCCGCCCGGCAGGACCACATACGCATCGGCATACTTGACGAAGGCCACCTTGCGCGCGAAGAAATGACGGAAGGACAGCGAGATGTCCTGCCAGGGATTGCCGTGTTGTTCGTGCGGCAATTCGATGTTCAGGCCCACCGAAGGCGATGCGCCTTCGTAGGCGCCCTTGTTGGCAGCCTCCATGATGCCGGGCCCGCCACCGGAGATGACGGCGTAGCCCGCGTCGGAGATCAGACGGGCGATCTCCACGCATAGTTGATAATGGGGATTGTCGGGCTTGATCCGGGCAGAACCAAAGATGGAAACGGCAGGACGCAGCTCGGAGAGACGTTCGGTCGATTCGATGAATTCTGCCATAATCGTGAGTACATGCCACGACTCGCGCGCCTTCTTGGCCGTCGCGCGTTCGATGTCCCCTACCTCCCGCAGACGCGGGACATTTTTTCCTCTCTGTTCCATATGCAAAAAACCTTGTTGTTAGTTGATGGTTCCAGTTACCTCTATCGCGCATTCCATGCACTGCCCGATATGCGTAACGCGGAAGGCGCGCCCACCGGTGCGCTGTACGGCATCATCAATATGCTGCGCCGACTGCGCAACGATTATCCCGCAAGTTACGTGGCCTGTGTGTTCGATGCCAAGGGCAAGACTTTCCGTGATGATCTCTATCCCGACTACAAGGCCACCCGCAAATCCATGCCGGAAGACCTGGCATTGCAGATCGAGCCCATCCACGCCGCCGTGCGTGCACTGGGCTGGCCGATCCTGATGGTCGAAGGTATCGAAGCCGATGACGTCATCGGCACGCTCTCGGTACAAGCCACCGCCGCCGGACTCGACACCATCGTCTCCACCGGCGACAAGGACATGGCCCAACTGGTCAACGAACACGTTACCTTGGTCAACACGATGAGCAATGAAGTTCTCGACATTGCCGGCGTGACCGCAAAATTCGGCGTGCCGCCCGAGCGCATCGTCGATTATCTGAGCCTGATCGGTGACACCGTGGACAACGTGCCCGGTGTCGAAAAGTGCGGCCCCAAGACGGCTGTGAAGTGGCTCTCCGCTTATGGCTCGCTCGATGGCGTCATGGCCAATGCCGACAAGATCACCGGCGTGGTCGGCGAGAACTTGCGTCGTGCGCTGGACTGGCTGCCGCAAGGCCGCGTGCTGGTGACGGTCAAGACCGATTGCGATCTGTCGGCGCACATGAAGTCCATCCTCGAATCGCTGACCATGCAGCCACAGGACAAGGAGGTACTCAAGGATCTCTTCACGCGCTACAACTTCCGCACCTGGCTGCGCGAGCTCAGCGATGGCAGCGAGACGGGGGCATCGAAAGCTCCCATGGTGGGAGCATCGGCCGCTGCCGCGCTGGAGGCTCCCGCGCAAGCTGGCCTCTTCGCAGCCGCGCCCAAGGTCGAGTACGAGACCGTGCTTACCGATGCCCAGCTCGACCAGTGGATCGCACGCATCAATGCCGCTGAACTCACCGCCGTCGATACCGAAACCACGTCGCTCGAAGCCATGCAGGCCGAGCTGGTCGGCATCTCGCTGTGCTGCGAGCCGGGCCGTGCCGCCTACATTCCGGTGGCGCACAACTACCAGGATGCACCCGAACAATTGTCGCGCGACCACGTGCTGGCCAAGCTGAAACCCTGGCTGGAAGACGCCGGCAAGCCCAAGCTCGGCCAGCACCTGAAATACGACAGCCATATCTTCGCCAACTACGGCGTGCGCCTCGCAGGCGTAAAGCACGACACGCTGCTGGAATCCTACGTCTTCGAATCCCATCGTCCGCACGACATGGACAGCCTGGCCGCGCGCCACCTGGAGCGCAAGACCATCACCTATGCCGAAGTGTGCGGCAAGGGTGCGTCCCAGATCGGCTTCAATGAAGTGGCCATCGAGCGCGCCACCGAATACGCCGCCGAAGATGCGGAAGTCACGCTGGCCCTGCATCACGCCATGTGGCCGCAGATCGAGCATGACGACAAGCTGCGTTTCATCTACGAGAAGATCGAAGTCCCGACCTCGGTGGTGCTGCAGAAGATCGAACGCAATGGCGTGCTCATCGACAGCGACCGCCTGGGCCAGCAATCGCACGACCTCGGAAAGCGCATGCTGGAAATCGAACAGCAGGCCTATGAGCTGGCCGGCCAGCCCTTCAACCTGAATTCGCCCAAGCAGCTGGGCGAAATCCTGTTCGGCAAGCTGGAACTGCCGGTGGTCAAGAAGACCGCTTCGGGCGCGCCTTCCACGGATGAAGAAGTGCTGCAGAAACTGGCCGAGGATTATCCGCTGCCCAAGGTGCTGCTGGACTATCGCGGCCTGGCCAAGCTCAAGTCCACCTACACCGACAAGCTGCCCAAGATGATCAATCCGGCCACCGGCCGCGTGCATACCAACTATGCGCAGGCGGTGGCAGTCACCGGTCGCCTGTCCTCCAATGAACCCAACCTGCAGAACATCCCGATCCGCACCGCCGAAGGTCGTCGCATCCGCGAAGCCTTCGTCGCGCCCGAAGGCAGCGTGATCGTCTCGGCCGACTATTCGCAGATCGAGCTGCGCATCATGGCGCATATCTCCGAAGACGAGAACATGTTGAAAGCCTTCGCCAACAACGAAGACATCCACCGCGCCACCGCCGCCGAAATCTTCGGCATCGCGCCCGAGCAGGTCGAGTCCGAGCAGCGCCGCTATGCCAAGGTCATCAACTTCGGCCTGATCTACGGCATGAGCGCTTTCGGACTGGCCGGCAACCTGGGCATCGAACGTGCGGCCGCGCAGATGTACATCGACAAGTACTTCATGCGCTTCTCGGGCGTGAAGCGCTACATGGATGAGACGCGCTTGCAGGCCAAGGCGCGCGGCTATGTGGAAACCGTGTTCGGTCGCCGCCTGTGGCTGCCCGAGATCAATTCGCCCAACGGTCCGCGCAGACAGGGTGCCGAGCGTGCGGCGATCAATGCGCCCATGCAGGGCACCGCGGCCGACCTCATCAAGCTGGCCATGATCGCCGTGCAGGACTGGCTGGAATCGACCGGCATGCAAAGCCGCATGATCATGCAGGTGCACGATGAACTGGTGTTGGAAGTCCCGCAAGAGGAGCTGGCCACAGTGCGTGAAAAGCTGCCCGAACTGATGAAAAATGTTGCGGAGCTGAAAGTTCCCTTGCTTGCCGAGGTCGGAATCGGTAAGAATTGGGACGAAGCGCATTAAGGACGAAGTGCATTAATCTTCACTACCCTTACACGGGCAAGCGGTATTGCGCCGCTTGGCAGTGCAGGGGCGTGAAGGATTAGGCAAAAATACAAGATTGACAGGCAAGCAAGTCAGCCGATGTCAGCACTGAACGATCAGGACAAGCAGACCGGCGCCATCACCGCAGCCAGACCAGGACGGGACGGTGCCCTGGGTGAAACCGGACGAAGACCGGGCAACCGAGGCTGAGGCAGGGAAGCAGCAGGGTAGGGGACACGCACATTCGTTACTGGCCATGACCGCTCGCGCGGTCTGTGGTGCTCGTCATCTCTGTCTTTGCGCCCGGCCTCCGATGAACACATGGGAGGAGACGTCATGAAGTCAGCAATGAAAGTGGGCACGCGCCTGGGACTCGGGTTTGCGTGGGTGGTCTTGCTGCTGGTGCTGGTGACCGGCTTTGGTATCTACAACATGCACCAGGTGCAGGGGCGCTTCACCCACGTGGTCGAGGTCAAGAACCCCGAGAGCGCGCTGGTCAAGGAAATGCTGGAGACGGTCGGCGAGCGCTCCATCTCGCTGCGCAACCTGATGCTGCCTGCCGCGCCCGACGACGTGGACATCGAGGCCAAGTACATCGAAGCCCAGACCCTCCAATACCAGGCCGCCGCGCAGAAGCTGCAACAGCTCTTTGCCGACTCCGCCGATACCAGCGAGGAAGAAAAGGCGGCCCTGCCGAAGATCCAGGCGCAGGCGGCTACTGCCGAAAAACTCATCAACGAGGCCGTCGAATTCGGCAAGCGGCGCGAAGCCTATGAACTGGCGCAATTCCTGAAGGAGCAATACCTGCCGGTGCAGAAATCCTGGCAGGTCGAGTTGAAGGCCCTGGCCGCGCTGGAAGATAAGCTCAACCGCGAAGCCGCCGACAGCAGTGCCATTGCCTACGGTCATGCGCGTTTGCTGATGCTGGTGCTTAGCGCCATCGGCGTGGTCACCGCCATCCTGGCGGCGTTCTGGATCACGCGGCAGATCCTGCACAAGCTGGGCGGCGAGCCGGATTACGCCGTGCAGATCGCCGGCCAGATTGCCGAAGGCGACCTGGCCGTCGTGATCGATACCCGCGCCGGCGACAAGGACAGCCTGCTGGCCGCCATGGGCGTGATGCGCGACAAGCTCGCCGCCATCGTCTCTGAAGTGCGGCGTGGCTCGGAGACCATCACCGCGGCCTCTACCGAGATCGCCCGCGGCAATCTCGACCTCTCATCCCGCACCGAGCAGCAGGCCGGTGCACTTGAGGAAACCGCATCCTCGATGGAACAGCTCAATTCCACCGTCAAGCAGAATGCCGAGAATGCGCATCAGGCCAACGATCTGGCGCTGGCCGCTTCCGACGTGGCGGTGCAGGGCGGCAGCATCGTGTCGCAGGTGGTTCAGACCATGCAGTCCATCAATGCCTCTTCGCAGAAGGTGGCCGATATCGTCAGCGTGATCGATGGCATTGCCTTCCAGACCAATATCCTCGCGCTCAACGCGGCGGTCGAAGCCGCGCGTGCCGGCGAACAGGGGCGCGGCTTTGCGGTGGTCGCCTCCGAAGTACGTTCGCTGGCGCAGCGCTCGGCCTCGGCGGCCAAGGAAATCAAGGTGCTCATCGGCGACTCCGTGGGCAAGGTGGAAAACGGCAGCAAGCTGGTCGAGCAGGCCGGCAGCACCATGACCGAGATCGTCACCAGCATCCGCCGCGTCACCGACGTGATGACCGAGATCACCCATGCCAACCGCGAGCAGAGCAGCGGCATCGAGCAGGTCAACGAAGCCATCATCCAAATCGACGACATGACGCAGCAGAATGCCGCGCTGGTCGAACAGGCCGCCGCCGCTGCCCGCCAGCTGCAGGAACAGGCGGCCGGTTTGCAGCAGCTGGTGAGCGTGTTCCGCATCGACCCGGCGCAGGCGCGGGTGGCTACGGCCTCATACGGTCAGCCTGAGGCGGCCGCGCGCATCATCGATGTAACGCCCGCGGCACCTGGCCTGCCGGCCGGCAGCGCGACGCTGGCGGCGCAGGGCTGAAGCCCGCCCGGCGCGTCGCGCGGATTGCGGTTAGACTCCGGCAGGGATGCGCCGGATTGCCTCCGGTGATCCCGATGAAAGCGGTCCGCACGGGCCGTTTTTTCTGGATGCCCTCGCTTCCCGCATCATGTCCACCACAACGAGGCCAAGTGCCATCACGATGGAGAACCCGATGAACGATCTTCGCAATGATTTCAACAGCCTGCTGGGGCAGAGCAAGCTGTCCGGCAACGCTGATCGCCGCACCTTCCTCAAGACCGCACTGGGCACCGGCTTTGCTGCGGCCGTCCTGCCGGTGTGTGCGCAGACCATGATCAAGACCGATACCCAAGGCCTGAGCGCAGGCGAGGTGTCCATCGAGATCAACGGCCAGCGCGTGCCGGCCTATCGCGCCCAGCCCGAGGGCAAGACCGGCTTGCCGGTCATGATCGTGGTGTCCGAGATCTTCGGCGTGCATGAGCACATCGCCGATATCGCGCGTCGCTTCGCCAAGCTGGGCTATCTGGCCATTGCGCCGGACTTCTTCGTGCGTCAGGGTAATCCCATGGCCTATACCTCCATTGCCGAGCTGCAGAAGGACATCATTTCCAAGGTACCGGATGCGCAGGTGATGGGCGACATCGATGCCTATGTAAAGTGGGCCGGCGAAAACGGCGGCGACCTGAACCATCTGGGCATCAATGGCTTTTGCTGGGGTGGCCGCATCGTCTGGCTCTACAGTGCCTACAATCCCAAGGTCAAGGCCGGCGCGGCCTGGTATGGCCGCCTGGTGGGCGAGAAGAGCCCACTGTTCCCCGTGCAGCCCATCGATATCGCGCCGGTGCTGAAGACGCCGGTCATCGGACTCTATGGCGGCAAAGACCAGGGTATCCCGGTCTCTACCGTGGAGCAGATGAAGGAAGCGCTGCAGAAGGCGGGCAACCAGTCGGAATTCCACGTCTATATGAATTCAGGCCATGCCTTCAATGCCGATTACCGTCCCAGCTACGTGGAGGCCGATGCCAGGGATGCCTGGAGCAAGGTCGTGGCTTTCTTCAGGCAGCACGGGGTAGCGTGATGCGATAGTGTGGCCGAGCTTCTTGTTGGTGCGCTTCTGATGCAGATCAAGGCAGGGCGCACCAAGATGTGCAGCGCGATGAGGCAGGGGACGGTGATGGCCGTCCCTTTTTCATTGGCACGCGGAAAAAAACACATGGGTATACCACGTGAAAGCCAGTCGATCAGAGGCGATCCGGCCTTGGCACGCGGTTTGCTAATCAAGCTTTTGAGTAGAAGCGGCTAGCAGTCGGTAACGAAAACACTTACCTTCTTGCGGGGCATTGCTCGTGACGCCATCGGCATGCGCCGATGGTCCCTCTCTTTGGACAGGACACGAGACCATGCCTATTGCCCACGCGCTTGCTCTTTCCTTGTTGCCGTTTTCTGCGGCATTCCCCTTGATCCGTCTGCGTCGGCGCACTGCCCTGCGAGGTGCGCCATGAACGCCGTCATCGACCGTTTCGATGGCCGTACAGCCGCCTCCACCCTGGCCTTGCGGGTGAGGGCCGTGCGCAAGGCTGCTGCGGACATCCGTCTGTTCGAACTGGTATCGGCCGATGGCAATGCACTGCCGCCCTGGTCGCCGGGCGCGCATCTGCGGCTGCATCTGCCGCACGGACTGGTACGCGCCTATTCGCTCTGCAATACCCCGCAACAGCGTGATTGCTATGTCATTGCAGTCAAGCGTGAGCCTGCTTCGCGTGGCGGTTCCGCCTTCCTGCATGAACAGGTG
Organism: Herbaspirillum sp. DW155; assembly: GCF_037076565.1. Lineage (NCBI taxonomy): Bacteria > Pseudomonadati > Pseudomonadota > Betaproteobacteria > Burkholderiales > Oxalobacteraceae > Herbaspirillum > Herbaspirillum sp. DW155. The sequence goes on from NZ_AP029028.1 coordinate 493,404, forward strand.
GAGGAGGGCGCCACGCTCACGGCAGCGCCGCCCGTCAACGCCTTCCCCTTGCTCGCCGATGCGCGCGCGCCGCTGCTGCTGGCGGCCGGCATCGGCATCACGCCGCTGCATGCGATGGCCGCCGAGCTGGCCGCGCAAGGCATCCGGCATCGCCTGCATTACTTCGCACGCACTCTGGCGCATGCGGCTTTCTTCCACGAACTGGCCGCTTGCTCGCAAGGCATGTCCCTGCATCTGGGCCTGGATGACGCCCAGACCGCAGGCGCCATTGCGGCGGCGCTGGCGGCGGTGCCGCGTTCCTCGCCGCTGTATGTCTGCGGACCTGCGCCCTTCATCGGAGCCGCGCGCAGCCATGCGCAGCAGGCAGGGTGGCGCGAGCAGGACATCCACTTCGAATTGTTTGCCGCGTCCGCGAAGGACGCTGCGGATACCCCATCAACGGAGCCGATGCAAGAGCATCCCTTCGAGCTGGTGCTGCAGCGTTCCGGCCTGCGCTGCGAGGTGCAGCCGGGCCAGAGCATCGTCGCCGCAGCGGCGCAGCTGGGCGTGGTGATCGGCACCTCCTGCGGCGAGGGTTTCTGCGGCAGTTGCGAGAGCACCGTGCTGGAAGGCCAGCCCTGGCATCGCGACAGCGTGCTCTCGGCGGCCGAGCGTGCCAGCGGACGCCGCATCCTGCCGTGCGTGTCGCGCTGCGCGGGCGCGCGGCTGGTGCTGGATCTGTGATGTCGGTCTGTGTTTTGTCAGTGCAAGTTCAACCCACCTGGAGAGGAAGGCTATGAAGAAGCAAGCGATGCAAAAGCGGACGTTCATGCGGCGTATGGCCGCGCTGTGGCTGGGCGCGGCGACCCTGGCGATGACGGGCCTGGCTCACGCCGAAGACAAGGTGACGCTGCTGTCGAACTGGTATGCGCAGGCCGAGCACGGCGGCTTCTATCAGGCCGTGGCCAAAGGTATCTATAAAAAATATGGCATGGACGTGACCATCAAGATGGGCGGGCCGCAGGTCAACAACATGCAGATCCTGGTGGCGGGGCAGGCCGACTTCAGCATGGGCTATGACTTCGCGGTGATGAAGGGAATCGAGCAGGGCCTGCCGCTGGTGACCGTGGGCACCTCCTTCCAGTCCGACCTGCAGGGCATGATGACTCATGAGGACGTCACCAGCCTGGGCGGTCTGAAGAACAAGACCATCCTGGTCGCCGGTTCCGGCCAGTCGAGCTGGTGGCCGTGGCTCAAGGCCAAGTACGGCTATACCGATGCGCAGTCCAAGGCCTATACCTTCAACCTGCAGCCATTCTTTGCCGATCCGAATATCGCGCAGCAGGCCTATCCGTCCTCCGAACTGTTCCAGGCCGACAAGGCAGGCGTGAAGAGCAAGTTCTTCCTCTTCGCCAGCGAAGGCTATCCGCCGTATGGCACCACCATCGTGACCTTGCAGAAGACAGTGGCGACCAGGCCCGATCTGGTACAGCGCTTCGTCAAGGCCACCGCCGAGGGCTGGAAGAGCTATCTGGAAGATCCGGCACCGGCCAATGCCCTCATCAAGGCGGACAACAAGAACATGAGCGACGAACAGCTGGCCTATGCCGTGGGCAAACTCAAGGAGCTGAAGGTGGTCACCGGTGGCGATGCGGCCAGGCTGGGCATCGGCGTGATGACCGACGAGCGCTGGAAACAGACTTATGACGTCATGGTCTCGACCGGCCTGCTCAAGGCCGGGACCGATTATCACAAGGCCTACACCACCCAGTTCGTCAAGGACATGAAGGTCATGCCCTGAGCCTGATGATGGTCTGGATGGCTGCTGCTGTGCAGGTTCGGGCAGCCATCTTTCTTAGCGTGAGGACGCCATGATTCCCTACACTCCACCGATGACCGCGCGCCGTATCCCGGTGATCGATTTCGCTGACGCGTTTTCTCCCGAGCTGGCCCGCCGCGAGGCGCTGGCGTGGGAGATCCACAAGATCTCGCGTGACGTCGGCTTCTTCTACCTCGTCAACCACGGCGTGCCGCAGGCGCTCATCGACGGGCAGTTCGACTGGGCGCGGCGTTTCTTCGCGCTGCCGCAGGCCAGCAAATCGGCCATCGACATGCGCCATTCTCCCTCCGGCTATGGCTATGAGCGCATGGGCGCTCAGGCGCTCGATGAAGGTTCGCCGGCCGACCTGAAGGAGGGCTTCCAGTTCGGTTTCGACATCGCGCCCGATCATCCTTACGTGCAGCGCGGCCTGCTGCGCTATGGCCACAACCTGTGGCCGCAGGACCTGCCGGGATTCGAGGCACATGCGCGGCGGTATTACGAAGCGGTGCGCACGCTTTCCCATCGTCTGCTGGGCGTGATCGCGCTGTCGCTGGAGATGCCCGAGGATTTCTTCGAGCCGGTCTTGCAGACGCCCATTGCCACCCAGCGCATGCTGCACTATCCGCCGCAGCCGGCAGGGGCGCAGCGCAACCAGATCGGCGCGGGCGCGCATACCGACTGGGGCCTGGTCACCATCCTCGCGCAGGATGCCATCGGCGGACTGGAGATTTGCAATGCCGATGGCGAGTGGGTGAGCGCACCGCCGGTTGCCGGCAGCTTCGTGGTCAACATCGGCGACCTGCTGCAGCGCTGGAGCAATGACCTGTATCACAGCAATGCGCATCGCGTACTCAATGCCGGCAGCGCGCCGCGCTATTCACTGCCGTTCTTCCAGGATGGCGACCAGGCCGCCGTGGTGGCCTGCCTGCCCAGCTGCTGCAGCGCCGAGCACCCGGCGCGTTATGCGCCCTGCACCATCGGTGACTACCTGGAGATGAAGGTGCGGCAGACCTTCGGGGCGGTGGCTGCGGCCTGAACAGATTTTCCGGCGAAGGCGACCGTGTTGGCACGCCGGCCGGACCACTGCGGACCCTGGCGTTCGCAGTCCAAGCAGAAGGAGTCGACATGCTGGTCACCCAACAAAAAGTCTTGCGCAAGTTCTGGTACGCGCTCATGCCCGTCTCGCATCTCAAGGATGGTCCGCAACCCTTTACGCTGCTGGGCGAGAAGCTGGTGCTCTGGCTCAGGGAGGATGGTTCTCCCGCCGCCCTGCAGGATCGCTGCTGCCATCGCACGGCGAAGTTGTCCAAGGGCTTCGTTGAAAACGGCAACATCGTCTGCGGCTATCACGGCTGGACCTTCAACGGCGAGGGCGCCTGCGTGCGCGTGCCGCAGAGCGTGGATGGCAGCGTGCCCTCCGGCGCCTGCGTGAAGTCGTATTTCTGCAAGGAGCGCTACGGTTACGTGTGGGTCGCGCTGGAAGAACCGCTGCGCGACATCCCGGATTTCCCCGAAGAGGGCGCGCCGGGCTATCGGCGCATCTTCCAGTTCTACGAGCGCTGGGAGACCAGTGCCCTGCGCATGATGGAAAATTCTTTCGACAATTCCCACTTCAGCTACGTGCACCGCGCCACCTTCGGTCTGTACGACCAGCCCAAGCCGGAGAAATACGAGATCACCGAAACCGACTACGGCTTCGAAGCAGAAACCCGCGTGCCCATCAAGAACGTGCCGGCCAGCCATCGCGTGACCGGCAGCACCGCCGACACCACGGTGCGCCACATGTTCAACCGCTGGTACCTGCCCTTCGTGCGTCGCTTCGGCTGCACCTATCCGGAGAGCGGGCGGCATCACATCATCTACAACTGCGCCACGCCCATCGATGATGGTTCCATCATGCTGTCGCAATGGCTGTATCGCAACGACACCGAAGAAGAGTGTTCCGAAGCCGAGCTGATCGCCTGGGATGCACCCATCCTGGTGGAAGACCGCGAGATCCTGGAAGCCACCGATCCCGATGCCTGCATCGACGTGCGCCGCCGCCAGGAATTCCACATGGCCTCGGATCGTCCCGGCCTCATCATGCGCCGCATGCTGCTGCAATTGCTGGAAGAGCACGGCGAATCCGAAGTGTTCCGCATCCACCCCGCTGCATGAACGCGCCAGGAGATTCCATGGACAGAGATGAACACGCCATGTCGCAGGCTGCGGCATGGGAAGTGAGAGAGCAGGAAGGTGCAGCCGCCGGTCCGCCGCCGGTGCTGTCGGCGCAGCGGGTGGAGAAGACCTATCGCAACGGCACCCGTGCGCTCGATGAAGTCAGGCTCGATATCGGTCGTGGCGAGTTCGTTTCGCTGCTGGGCCCCTCAGGATGCGGCAAGAGCACCCTGCTGAAGATGTTCGCCGGGCTGGAAGAACCGTCTCACGGCCACATCCGCTGGTGGGGCGGCAACCTGGCCACGGTGGGCACGCCCGAGCGCACCCTGGCGATGGTGTTCCAGGAGGCCACCCTGATGCCTTGGGCCACGGTGGAGCAGAATGCACGGCTGCCGCTGGACCTGCGCCACGTACCGCGTACGCAGGCCGATGCGCGCGTGGCCGAGGCTTTGAAGCTGGTGGGCCTGGAAAAATTCCACAAGGTGCTGCCGCGCGAACTCTCGGGCGGCATGCAGATGCGCGCTTCGATTGCGCGCGCGCTGGCCACTTCACCCAACCTGCTGCTGATGGACGAACCCTTCGGCGCGCTCGATGAATTCACCCGCAACAAGCTCGACGCCGACCTGCGCGACATCTGGAGCAGGCAGGATCTGACGGTGGTCTTCGTGACCCACAGCATCTATGAAGCGGTCTTCCTGTCCTCGCGCGTGATCGTGATGGCGGCCCGCCCGGGGCGGGTGATTGCGGATGTGGCCATCGATGCAGCGGGGCCGCGCGATGAAGCTTTCCGCATTTCCGCGCCCTTCATGCAATATTGCAAGACCCTTTCGGATTACCTGACGCTGGCCAACCAGCAGGGAGACGGCCATGCAGCCCAACACTAATCCGCTGGTCAATCGTCCCGGTTTCTGGCGCGTGGCCGCACCGCTGGGCATCGGCATGGCCCTGCTGCTGACCTGGCAGATCGTCTGCACGCTGCTGGAGGTGCCGCCTTACCTGGTGCCCAGTCCCGTGCTGATCGCCAGGACCCTGGTGGCCGATTGGGGCATGCTGATGGAGTCGCTGCTGGTGACCTTGAAGATCACCTTCCTGGCCTTTGCGCTGGCGGTGATCCTGGGGGTGGCGATTGCCTTCGTGTTCGTGCAGAGCCGCTTCATCGAGATCAGTCTCTTTCCTTATGCGATCATCCTGCAGGTCACGCCCATCGTGGCCATCGCCCCGCTGATCATCATCTGGGTCAAGGACACGACGGCGGCGCTGACGGTGTGTGCGACCATCATGGCGCTCTTTCCCATCATCTCCAACACCACGCTGGGACTGCGCAGCGTCAATCCGGGCCTGCTCAACCTGTTCCGGCTGAACAAGGCGACGCGCTGGCAGACCCTGCGGCGCTTGCGCATTCCCAGCGCCTTGCCTTATTTTTTCGGCGGCCTGCGCATCTCCAGCGGACTGGCGTTGATCGGCGCGGTGGTGGCCGAGTTCGTGGCCGGCACGGGCGGCACCGGTTCGGGACTGGCTTACCAGATCCTGCAGGCGGGCTTCCAGCTCAACATTCCGCGCCTGTTTGCGGCCTTGCTGCTGATCACGCTGACCGGCATCCTGCTGTTCTGGCTGATGAGCGCGCTGTCGCGCGCCGTGCTGGCCGGCTGGCATGAGAGCGAGATGGCATGACGACGTTTATCCGAGGAGCCGCATTTCCATGAACACCTTCCTGATCCGCAACCTGCAGGCCATCATGACCGGCTTGCCCGGCGCGGCCGCGCGCCATCCCGGTCCCGACATCCGCGTGGCCGACGGCGTGATTGCCGCCATCGGAAAGCTCGACGCGCTGCCCGGCGAAAGCGTCATCGATGCCAGCGATTGCGTTGCTTATCCGGCATGGGTCAATACCCATCACCATCTGTTCCAGTCGCTGCTCAAGGGCGATCCGCTGGGCATCAATGCCACGCTCACACCGTGGCTGGCGGCCACACCCTATCGCTATCGTGCCCGCTTCGATGCCGGGCTGTTCCGCCTGGCCGCGCGTATCGGCATGGTCGATCTGATGCGCTCGGGCTGCGGCACGATTGCCGATCACAACTACCTGTATTACCCCGGCATGCCCTTCGATACGTCGGAAATCCTCTTCGAGGAAGCCGGGCGGCTGGGCCTGCGCTTCGTGCTGTGCCGGGGCACGGCCACGCGCACGCGGCAGCTGGAAGCGGAATTGCCCAGCGCCTTGCGGCCGGAGACGCTCGATGGCTTTCTTGCCGACATGCAAGGTCTGGCCAGCCGCTTCCACGATCCATCACCGGCGTCGATGCGGCGCGTGGTGATGGCGCCGACCACGCCGCTCTATTCGGCCGCACCCGGTGAACTGCGCGAGATCGCCCAGGCCGCGCGTGTCATGGGCCTGCGGCTGCACAGCCATCTCTCCGAGACGGTCGGCTACCAGGACAGCGCGCATGCCATGCACGGCTGCCGGCCGGTGGAATTCTGCGAGCGCGTCGGCTGGCTGGGGCCGGACGTGTGGTTTGCGCATCTGGTCAAGCTCGATGCCGAGGAAATTGCATTGCTGGGAAGCACCAAAACGGGCATCGCCCATTGCCCGCAAAGCAACGGTCGGCTGGGCAGTGGCATCGCGCCGATCCGTGCGCTGGAGGCGGCCGGTGTGCCGGTCTCCATCGGCGTGGATGGCGCGGCCTCCAACGAGGCGGCCGACATGATCTCCGAAACCCATGCCGCCTGGCTGATGCAGCGCGCCCGGCGCGGCCAGGAAGCGACTCCCACGTTCCGGGGCGGTCACTTCGAAGGCGGGGCCGACGAGGCGACGGTGGAGGATGTGGTGCGCTGGGGGACCACCGGTGGCGCACGCGTGCTGGGACTTAAGGCGCTGGATGGCTTGCAGGTGGGTCAGCAAGCTGACATCGCGCTGTACCGGCTGGACGATCCGCGCTACTTTGGCTTGCATGATCCGGCCATCGGTCCGGTGGCTTCGGGTGGTCGGCCTTTCCTGAAGGCAATGTGGGTCGGTGGCCGCGCAGTGGTGCGCGATGACGCCATCCCCGGTGTGGACCTGGCCGAGCTGGGGGCGCAGGCGCGGCAGGCCGTCAAGACCATGCTGGCCGGCAATTGAAGTGGGGCAAGCCTCGGTAAAACCGGCTCGCAGGAGCCGGCTTTTCGGGCGCTTCCCCATGAGCCACATGGGATCCCGGCCAAAACTGCTAAAATGCCGGGATGATCAAGAGACGCAATTCTCCCTTCAGTTTCTCAGCCGAGGATTTCGATGAATCCATGGATTCCTTTGGCGCTTTCGACCCATTCCATTCCGACTCATCCTTGCGCCAGGCGAGCGCGGCCGGTGACGGCAAGCGCGCCGAGGGCGGGGATGACTCCGCCGAGGAAGTCCGTCCACCGCTGGAACTGGACCTGACCAATCATTTCCTCATCGCCATGCCGTCCATGCTGGACCCGATCTTCGGCGGCACCGTGGTCTATCTCTGCGAGCACAACCACAACGGCGCGCTGGGCGTGGTCATCAACAAGCCCACCGACATGACCATGGACGTGCTGTTCGACCGCATCAACCTCAAGCTGGAGATCCGCCCCGATACGCCCGACGCCATGCCGGAACTGTATCGCCGCCCGGTCATGTTCGGCGGCCCGGTGCAGGTGGAGCGCGGTTTCGTGTTGCATTCGACCTCGGAAAAATATTCCTCCACCCTGCAGGTCACCGATGAGGTGGCGCTGACCACCTCCAAGGATGTGCTCGAAGCAGTGGCACACGGTAACGGCCCGGAACGCGTGCTGGTCACGCTGGGCTGCTCGGGCTGGAGTCCGGGTCAGCTGGAAGGCGAGATCGGCCGCAATGGCTGGCTGACCGTCAAGGCCGATCCGGCCATCATTTTTGAGTTGCCGGTGGAGCAACGCTTCACGGCGGCACTGGCCCTTTTGGGCATCGATCCGGTGATGCTCTCCGGCGATGCCGGACGGGCCTGAAGGAGCACGGGCACTTGGACACCATCCTGGCCTTCGACTTCGGCCTGAAGCGCATCGGCGTGGCCGTGGGCAATACGGGCCTGAAGCAGGCGCAGCCGCTGGCGGTGATTAGCGAAGCGACCAACGACGGCAAGTTCGCGGCGATCGCGCGCCTGATCGCAGAGTGGCAACCGGCGCGCTGCGTGGTCGGCCTGCCCCTGCATCCGGACGGCGCCGAGCACGAGATGAGCGTGCGCTGCCGGCGTTTTGCCAACCAGTTGCACGGCCGCTACGGCGTCGAGGTCACGCTGGTGGATGAACGCTACAGTTCGGCGGTGATCCGGCACCAGCGCGGCGAACAGATCGATGACCAGGCCGCCGCCATCATTTTGCAGCAATACTTTGACGACGCACATTCATGAGCACAACACCTTCCCAGCTTGATGCAGAAGCGCTGTACCAGACCCTGGTGCAGCAGATCAAAGCCGGCCTGCAGGGCGCAACCGAGCTTGCGCTGGTGGGCATCCACTCGGGCGGTGCCTGGCTGGCCGAACGCCTGGCCGCGGAACTGGGCCTGACGGACCGCCTGGGCTTTGTCGACGTGTCCTTCTATCGCGACGACTTTTCCGAAAAGGGATTGCGCGCCGATGTGAAACCCAGCCAGGTGCCCTTCGATGTCGAAGGCGCCACCCTCCTGCTGGTCGATGACGTGCTCTACACCGGCCGCACCACGCGCGCGGCCATCAACGAACTGTTCGACTATGGCCGTCCGGCGCGCGTGCTGCTGGCGGCGCTGGTGGATCGTGGCGGCCGTGAGCTGCCGATTGCCGCCGACTTCGTAGCGGCCACGGTCACCCTGAGCAAACAAGAAAACCTGCAACTGCAACGCGCCGACGACGGCCGCTTCTCCCTTACGGTGGTCCATGCTTAATCCCCAACTCAACAAAAACGGCGAACTGCAACACCTGCTGACCATCGAGGGCCTGCCGCGCTCGATCCTGACGCACATCCTCGATACCGCATCCTCCTTCGTCAGCATCGGCGACCGCGAAGTCAAGAAGGTGCCGCTGATGCGCGGCAAGAGCGTCTTCAACCTGTTCTTCGAGAATTCCACGCGCACCCGCACCACCTTCGAGATCGCCTCCAAGCGTCTCTCGGCGGACGTGATCAACCTCAACATCCAGGCTTCCAGCACCAGCAAGGGCGAGTCGCTGCTGGACACCATCGACAACCTGGCGGCCATGCATGCCGACATGTTCGTGGTCCGCCATGCGCAATCGGGCGCGCCTTTCCTGATCGCCAAGCACCTGATCGATACGAAGCAGTCGCACGTCCACGTGGTCAATGCCGGTGACGGCCGCCACGCGCATCCGACCCAGGGTCTCTTGGACATGTACACCATCCGCCACTACAAGAAGGACTTTACCAACCTGCGGGTGGCCATCGTGGGCGACATCCTGCACAGCCGCGTGGCGCGCTCGGACATCCATGCGCTGACCACTCTGGGCGTGCCGGAAGTACGCGCCATCGGCCCGCGCACGCTACTGCCCAGCGGCCTGGAGCAGATGGGCGTGCGCGTCTTCCACAACATGGAAGAGGGCTTGAAGGATGTGGACGTCATCATCATGCTGCGCCTGCAGAACGAGCGCATGAGCGGCGCCTTGCTGCCCTCGGCGCAGGAGTTCTTCAAGAGCTACGGCCTGACCCCGGAACGCCTGGCCCTGGCCAGGCCGGACGCCATCGTCATGCACCCCGGCCCGATGAACCGCGGCGTGGAAATCGACTCGGCCGTGGCCGATGGCGCACAAGCCGTGATCCTGCCGCAGGTGACCTTCGGCATCGCGGTGCGCATGGCGGTCATGAGCATCGTGGCTGGCAATTGAATTGAGCAAGATGTCCTGAATCTGCCCTTCGATACGCCGCTGCGCGGCTACTCAGGGCGAACGGAGTCGATGTTTGACGATTCCGTTCCATCTGAGCCCGTTCGGGCTGAGTAGGTCCGCAGGGCCGTATCGAAGCCAGCGCACGGTGTGCGCGATCAGAAGTAGAGGTGAGCATGGCGTTTTATGTTTATCTTTTACGCTGTTCGGATGGAAGCTATTACGTAGGCCATACGGACAATATCGAGACGCGGATGGCACAGCATCAGTCTGCTGCATTGAAGTGCTATACATCGACGCGGCGACCGGTGCAGCTGCTGAAGACTGAAAGCTTCGATACCAGAGATGAGGCTCTGGCGGCGGAGCAACAATTGAAGGGCTGGACTCGCAGGAAAAAAGAAGCCTGGCTCGCAGGAAATTTTGAAGAATTAAGACGACTCGCTAAAAAGACATTCAACTGATGAAACTGCATATCAAGAACGGCCGCCTGATCGACCCGGCCAACGGCATCGACGCCCAGCAGGATGTGTATGTGGCCGCCGGCAAGATCGCCGGTGTGGGCCAGGCCCCGGCCGACTTCGTGGCCAACAAGACCATCGATGCCACCGGCCTGATCGTGGCCCCCGGCCTGGTGGACCTGTCGGCGCGCCTGCGCGAGCCCGGCTACGAATACAAGGCCACGCTGGAATCCGAGATGCAGGCCGCCATCCAGGGCGGCGTGACCAGCCTGGTCTGTCCGCCCGATACCGATCCGGTGCTGGACGAACCGGGCCTCGTGGAAATGCTCAAGCACCGCGCCCGTTCGCTCAATCAGGCCCACGTCTATCCGCTGGGCGCACTGACCGCCGGCTTGAAGGGTAAGGCATTGACCGAGATGGCCGAGCTGACCGAGGCAGGTTGCATCGGCTTCTCGCAAGCCGAAGAGCCGATCACCGATACCACCGTGCTGCTGTCGGCGCTGCAATATGCCAAGACCTTCAACTACACCGTCTGGCTGCGCCCGCAGGACCCGCACCTGGGCCGTTCCGGCATCGCCCACAGCGGCCCGGCTGCCTCGCGCCTGGGTTTGTCGGGCGTGCCGGTGATGTCGGAGACCATTGCGCTCTACACCCTCTTCGAACTGATGCGCGCCACCGGCGCCCGTGTCCACCTCTGCCGCATGTCCTCCGCTGCAGGGCTGGAGCTGGTGCGCCAGGCCAAGAGCGAAGGCCTGCCGGTGACCTGCGACGTGGGTGTGCACCACATCCACCTGTGTGATCTGGATATCGGTTTCTTCGATTCCAACGCCCGCCTGACGCCGCCGCTGCGCTCGCAGCGCGACCGCGAAGCGATCCGCACCGCCTTGCTGGACGGCACCATCGATGCGGTCTGCTCCGACCACACCCCGGTGGATGATGACGAGAAGCTGCTGCCTTTTGGCGAAGCCTCGCCAGGCGCCACCGGCCTGGAACTGCTGCTGTCGCTGTCGCTGAAATGGGCGCTGGAGAGCGAAGGCCAGGGCAAGGAAGTGCTGTCCAAGGCGATCTCCAAGGTGACGCACCGCGCCGCCAGGGTCGCGGGCCTGAAGGCCGGCAACCTGGCCGTGGGCAGCGTGGCTGACCTCTGCCTGTTCGACCCGAACACCATGTGGAAGGTGCAGGGGGCGGCGCTGGCCAGCCAGGGCAAGCACACGCCCTTCCTGGGCTACGAGCTGCCGGGCGTGGTCAAGGCCACCATCGTGTCGGGGCATATCGCTTTCGAACGCTGATGTCCGCTGCAGCTTGATTCCTGCTTGATCGATGGTTACTTTCGGGTAACCTCGGTCTTGATTTTTGCTTACGTCGAATTTGCCCTTCACGACCCGATCACAAGCCGATACGCCATGTTCGTTTTTCGTTTGTTGCGCCTGATTGCGCATCTCTTCAAGGGCATGGCGGTGTGTGCCTTCCTGTTCCCGTTCACTTCCGAGAAGGGCAGGCAGGCGCATATCCGGCGCTGGTCGCGCAAGCTGCTGCGCATCTGCGGCATCGCCATCAAGATCGACAGCCCCCTGCCGATTCCGCGTTCGCTGCTGGTGTCCAATCACGTGAGCTGGCTGGATATCTTCGTGGTCAATTCGCTGCAGCCCTGCCGCTTCGTGGCCAAATCGGAAATCCGCAGCTGGCCGCTGATCGGCTGGCTGTGTGCCAAGACCGGCACCATCTTCATCTCGCGCGGCAAGGCCAGCGACGTGCGCCGCATCTTCAAGGGACTGGTGGAAAGTATCGAGAAGGATGAACACGTGGCCTTCTTCCCCGAGGGCACCACCGCGCCGCAAGGCACCCTGTTGCCATTTCACGCGAACCTGTTCGAGGCCGCCATCGATGCAAAGGCGCCGGTGCAACCCTATGCGCTTCGCTATGTGGATGCCGAGGGCAAACTGCATGCGGCGGCTGACTTCATCGGCGACATGTCCATTGCCGAGAGCATCCTCACCATCCTCAAGGCACGCGGGATGACGGCCGAGCTGAAGCAATTGTCACTCATCAGCACGGAGGGGGCGCATCGCCGCGACCTCGCGCGCGCCGCACGTGAAGCGATTGCCATCGGGCTGGGTTATTCGCCGGAGTCGCTCAACCCGGCCGGCGTGCCTGCGGACACTGCACCTGGAACAGTGCCCGATCCTCAAGTCGCACCGCGCTGAGCTTTCCGCCCCACACGCAACCCGTATCCAGAGCGATCAGGTTGGGGCGCATCACCAGCCCCAGCGTAGACCAGTGACCGAAGACCACGGTCACATCCTGTGTGCACCGCCCTGGCACGTCGAACCAGGGCATCAATCCCTCCGGCGCCGCTGCGGCGCCTTCCTTCACGGCGAAATCCATCGTGCCATCGGCCTGGCAGAAACGCAGGCGGGTGAAGGCATTGATGATGCAGCGCAGGCGTTCGTGGCCGGCCAGGTCATCGCTCCAGCGGTCGGGCTGGTTGCCGTACATGTGGCGCAGGAAGTCGATCCACTGGTCGCTGCGCAGCATGCTTTCCGCTTCTCCGGCCAGCGTCAGCGCCTGTTGCAGATCCCATTGCGGTAGCACGCCGGCGTGCACGATCAGGTGACCCTGTTCATGGATGGCCAGCGGCCGGTGGCGCAGCCAGTGGATCAGTTCTTCGCGATCGGGGGCATTGAGGATCTCGTCCAGGGTGTCGTCGCGGTGTGCCGGACGGATACCGCAGGCCACGGCCAGCAGGTGCAGGTCGTGGTTGCCCAGCACTGACCGGGCGCGCTCGCCCATCTGCATTACGGTGCGCAGGGTTTGCAGGGATTGGGGGCCGCGGTTGATGAGGTCGCCGGCGAAGATGAGCGAACTGGATGCGTTACTGAGGCGAGTCAGGAGTTGCTCCAGGGAACCGGCGCAACCCTGGAGATCGCCGATGATATAAGTCGTGGAAGAGGAGTGCATACGAAGTAAAGAGCTTGCTTGGCCTGCAAGATTGGGCAAGGAAATGTTAGCGGCCGTCATACATAAAAGTTATCATACGACGGTATTTGCACGTCTGTGCCTATTTTCATGATGAAACGTTTCTTTGACATTCTCGTTGTGCTCGTGGCTGGCGTGATACTGGCGCTGCCCATGCTGCTGGTGGCTATCCTGGTCAAGGTGACCTCCAGGGGGCCTGTCCTGTACTGGTCGGATCGCGTGGGGCAGGATAACCGGATATTCAGCATGCCCAAATTCCGCTCGATGAAAACGGGCACCCCGGCGGTGGCCACGCATCTGCTGACCGACTCCGGATCGCACCTGACCCCCATCGGCGGTCTGCTGCGCAAGACCAGCCTGGATGAGCTGCCGCAACTGTGGAGCATTCTGCGGGGAGACATGTCGCTGGTCGGTCCTCGGCCAGCCCTTTACAATCAGCATGACCTGATTGCTCTGCGTACTGAGCTGGGCGTCAGCAGGCTCAAACCGGGGCTGACCGGCTGGGCCCAGGTCAACGGCCGCGACGAGTTGCCCATCCCGGTCAAGGTGCAGTTCGATGAGCAATACCTGCGGATGCGCTCCTTTTTCTTCGACCTGCGCATCCTGTGGATGACGGTGGTCAAGGTGCTCGGGCGCGATGGCATCTCCCACTGACAATCTTGCAAGGAACCAACAACAATGAAGGATAGGCAGTCATGAGACGCCATGTGCTGGATTTGCCGCGGCTGAACAAGCAAGCCATTGTCGCCACGATCGACGTCCTGATTTCCCTGCTGGCGACCTGGATCGCTTTCTCCTTGCGTCTGGACAGCCTGCACTGGCCGCAGGGCTACCAATGGCACGTCTACCAGATCGCCCCCGTGCTGATGTTGCCCATCTTCATCCGCATGGGGCTGTATCGCTCGGTATTCCGCTATACGGGCATCGCCGCGATCGTGACCATCGCCAAGGCCGTCGCCCTTTATGGCCTGCTGCTCTTCACGTTGCTGGTGTGGCTGGCCCTGCCCGGCATCCCGCGTTCGCTCGGCGTTCTGCAGCCGCTGCTGTTGCTGGTGATGGTGGGAGGGAGTCGCGCTTTTGCACGGCTGTGGCTGAGCCAGGCCGATTCCAAACGCAAGCACCTGCGCCAGTCGCGACTGCTGGTCTACGGTGCCGGGCAGGTGGGGGCACAGATTGCCGAAGCCATGGAACGCCAGCACCAACTGGTCCTCTTCGGCTTCCTCGAAGACAACCGCGAGCTTTACGGCAAGACCATCAATGGCCGCCGGGTCTATCCGGCCAGCGAGGCAGAACGGCTCATCGACACGTTTGCCATTACCGATATCCTGCTCGCCCTGCCTTCCATCAGTCGTGCCCGCCGCAAGGAAATCATCGAGAAGCTTCGTCCTTTCCACGTACACATCCGTTCGGTCCCGGATCTTGCGGACCTGGCACAAGGAAAAGTGGCCGTCACGGAGGCTCACGAGCTGGATATTCTCGACCTGCTGGGGCGGGAGCCGGTCCTTCCCAATCCGGCACTGGTCGGTCGCAACGTCAGCAACAAGGTCGTCCTGGTGACTGGCGCCGGTGGCAGCATCGGCAGCGAGCTTTGCCGCCAGATCCTCAGTTCCAGGCCATCCAAGCTCTTGCTGTTCGAGCAAAACGAATTCAACCTCTACACGATCCATCGTGATCTGCAGCAACGGCAGGCTAGCACCTCGCCCGGCACCGAACTGATTCCGCTGCTGGGCGACGTCTGCAATTTCGAGCGGATCAACCAGGTCTGCCGTACCTGGCAACCGCGCACCATCTACCACGCAGCGGCCTACAAGCATGTGCCGCTGGTCGAGCACAACCCCGTGGAGGGAGTGACCAACAACGTCTTCGGGACGTATTGCGTGGCGCGGGCGGCCATCGAGAACCAGGTCAGTGACTACGTACTCATCAGTACCGACAAGGCGGTCCGGCCGACCAATATCATGGGCGCCAGCAAGCGCATGGCGGAAATGGTCTTGCAGTCGCTGTCCGATGTCGACGTGGTGCCGCGTTTTCTCGGTCAGGAGGCCAATGGCCCCGGTACGCGCAATCTGACCCGATTCTCGATGGTGCGTTTCGGCAACGTGCTCGGTTCTTCCGGCTCCGTCGTGCCGCTGTTCCGTGAACAAATCAAGGCCGGAGGCCCCATCACCCTGACCGATCCGGAGGTGACGCGTTACTTCATGCTCATTCCGGAGGCGGTGCAACTGGTCCTGCAGGCCGGTGCCATGACCGAAGGCGGTGACGTCTTCGTACTCGACATGGGTGAGCCGGTCCGCATCCTGGACCTGGCGCGGCGCATGGTGGAGTTGTCCGGTCTGACTATTCGCGACGAGCACAACCCGGAGGGCGACATAGAAATCCAGACGGTCGGGTTGCGCCCGGGTGAAAAGCTTTATGAAGAGTTGCTCATCGGCGAACAGCCTGAGCCAACCGCACATCCGCGCATCATGACCGCGCATGAAGATTTCATCCCCTGGGATCGTCTGGCGGAGGAGCTTCGCCATCTGCACGATGCCTTGCAGGCCAATGATGTCGGCGCGATCCGCGCCCTGCTGCACAAGTTGGTCAGCGGTTATCAGCCGGCGGCTGAGATCGTGGACTGGGCCTTTGTCGAGAAGCGCCGCCAGGGCGCGCAGCGGCAGGAGGCCCCTCGTTTCGAAGTCGTCAGCAAATCATGACGGCTTACTCTGATTGCGCATTCCATCCAACCCGTACCTTGAGGACCACCTTTCCATGATCTCCAATTCCATCTTCAAAGCCTACGACATCCGCGGCATCATCGACAAAACCCTGGACGACCAGGTCGCCTTCCAGATCGGTCAGGCCTTCGGTGCCGCGGCCTTGGCCAAGGGCCAGAAGAAGGTCGTGATCGGTCGGGATGGCCGCCTCTCCGGTCCCTCGCTTTCTGCTGCGCTGGCCAAGGGCTTGCAGGCCGTCGGCGTGGACGTGATCGATCTGGGCATGGTGGCTACCCCCATGGTCTACTTCGGCACCCACGTGCTGGATACGCAATCGGGCATCATGGTCACCGGCAGCCACAATCCGCCGGACTACAACGGCTTCAAGATGGTGCTGGCGGGTGAAGCCATCCATGGGGAGACCATCCAGGGCCTGTACCAGGCCATCGTCAAGGGCGAATTCCCTCAGGGCGCCGGCAGCTACAGCACCCATGACATCAAGGCGGCCTACATCGCGCGGATGATCTCGGATGTGAAGCTGGCGCGTCCCCTGAAGATCGCCGTCGACTGCGGCAATGGTGTGGCCGGTGCCTTCGCCGGCGAGAT
This sequence comes from Herbaspirillum sp. DW155, assembly GCF_037076565.1. Lineage (NCBI taxonomy): Bacteria > Pseudomonadati > Pseudomonadota > Betaproteobacteria > Burkholderiales > Oxalobacteraceae > Herbaspirillum > Herbaspirillum sp. DW155. Next base: position 509,935 of record NZ_AP029028.1, read on the forward strand.
CTACCGGGCCCTGGGCTGCGAAGTCACCGAGCTGTTCTGCGAAGTGGACGGTAACTTCCCCAACCACCATCCCGATCCGGCGCATCCGGAAAACCTGCAGGATCTCATCCGCTGCCTGCAGGAAACCGACAACGAACTCGGCCTGGCCTTTGATGGCGATGGCGACCGCCTCGGCCTGGTCACCAAGGATGGCCAGATCATCTATCCGGACCGCCAGCTGATGCTCTTCGCCGAAGACGTGCTGACCCGTAACCCGGGCAAGGAAATCCTCTACGACGTCAAGTGCACCCGCCACCTGGCCCCGTGGATCACCGCGCGCGGTGGTCAGCCGCTGATGTGGAAGACCGGCCACTCCCTGGTCAAGGCCAAGCTGCGTGAAACCGGCGCCCCGCTGGGCGGCGAGATGAGCGGCCACATCTTCTTCAAGGATCGCTGGTTCGGCTTCGACGACGGCCTCTATGCCGGCGTGCGCATGCTGGAACTGATGGCCCGCCAGAGTGATCCGTCGGCCGTGCTCAATGCCCTGCCGCAATCGGTGAGCACCCCGGAACTGCAGCTCAAACTGCAGGAAGGCGAGAACTTCGCGCTCATCGGCAAGCTGCAAAGCTATGCCAAATTCGAAGGCGCCCAGGACATCATCACCATCGACGGCCTGCGTGTGGAATACGCCGACGGCTTCGGCCTGGCCCGTTCCTCCAACACCACGCCGGTAGTGGTGCTGCGCTTCGAGGCCGAGACGCCACAGGCGCTGGAACGCATCCAGGGCGAATTCCGCAAGGTCATCCTGGCCGCCCGTCCTGATGTGACGCTGCCGTTCTGAGCAGCCGATGAGGTAAGATGCTGGCCCACCATTCAGTCAGCCAACGTGGGTCAGCCTTGAAAATTCTTATCGTCCGTGTCTCTTCGCTCGGAGACGTCGTTCATAACATGCCGATGGTGGCGGACATCCATCGGCATTTCCCCGGCGCACAGATCGATTGGGTAGTCGAAGAGGGCTACACCAGCCTGGTCGGCCTCAATCGGCACGTGCACAAGATCATCCCCATCGCCTTGCGCCGCTGGCGCAAGACCCTGTTCTCGTCGGCCACGCGCGCCGAGATCGGCGCGTTCCGCCGGCAGTTGCGGGCCGAGTGCTATGACGTGGTGTTCGATACCCAGGGCTTGCTCAAGACCAGCGTGGTCATGCGCATGGCGCGCCTGGCGCCGCAGGGGCGCCGCATCGGCCTGGCCAATGCGACCGAAGGTTCGGGGTATGAGCCGGTATCGCGCATCTTTCACGATCAGAGCATTCCGGTCGGCATTCGCACCCATGCGGTCATGCGCGCCAGGCTGGTAGCGGCGGGGGCGCTGGGCTACCAGATCGAGGGATTGCCCGACTTCGCCTTGCAGCCGCCGGAGCCGGCGCGATTTGACTGGATGCCGGAGCAGCCTTATGTCGTCTTCTTCCACGGCACCGCGCGTGCGGCCAAGCAATGGCCGCAGGAGCGCTGGGTCAAGCTGGGCCAGGCCCTGGCCGCGCGCGGCTTGCCGGTCCTGTTGCCATGGGGGAGCGTCAGCGAGCAGGAAGCTGCCCGCCAACTCGCCGCCGGTATCCCCGGCGCGACCGTGCTGCCGGCGCTGCCGATGATGCAGGCCGTGGCGCTGGTGCAGCAGGCGCGCCTGGTGATCGGGCTCGATACCGGGCTGACCCATATCGCCGCCGCCTATGGCAAGCCCACGGTCGAGCTCTACTGCGATTCCCCGCGCTGGAAGACCGAAGGCAATTGGTCTCCCTCCATCTTCAATCTGGGCGACCTGGGCAACCCGCCTCCCGAGGAGGACGTGTTGCGGGCCGCACTGGACTTGCTGGACTGATCTGACGCGGCGGGGGACCACTTGGGCATATGTTGAAGCAGATCAAAAGCCCCGCTCAAAGCGCCAACTTTGCCGTAGAAGCCCCGTGCGACGCGACTTTCAGGCAAGACAGGGCAGGTGTTCCGGTCACACGGGCAGGGCGCTTGCGGGCATAATACGCGCCATGGAATCGCAAATTATCGAGATTGGCCTGACCGAATGGCAGGTCGACCACCCCAATCCGGAATGGATTACCGCGCTGGAAGCGGGCAAGGTGCTGTACTTCCCGCAACTGGCTTTTCAGTTGCTGGAGTCCGAGCGCGCGCTGCTGGATCCATCCGTGCGCGCCCCCAAGTCGCGCAACATCAGCCTGGACGCGCGTGGCCATATCAAGGGCGCCGCTGGCGGCACCGAGCAGCAACTGGCTCTGGCCGCCATGGTCGGTCGCTTCCGCGAGCAGGCACTGTCCCTGGTGCATACGCTGCTGCCCAAATACCGTGACGCCTTGCGCATCGCACCCACCAGCTATCGTCCGATGCAAGTGGAAACGCGCTCCCAGTCCTGGCGCGCCGATGACCGGCGTATGCACGTTGATGCCTTCCCCTCACGCCCCAACTATGGTGAGCGCATCCTGCGCGTCTTTACCAATGTGAATCCGGACGGGGTGCCGCGCGTCTGGCGCGTGGGCGAGCCCTTCGAGACTGTGGCACGGCGTTTCCTGCCGCGTGCCAAGCCTTATGTACGCTGGCAGGCCAGTGCGCTCAAGGCCCTGCACGTGACCAAATCCTTCCGCAGTGAATACGACCACCTCATGCTGCAACTGCACGACGGCATGAAAGGCGACATGCAATACCAGCAGGACGCCCAGCAAGTCACCATGCCATTTGCCGCCGGTTCGGTCTGGATCTGCTTCTCGGACCAGGCCTCGCATGCGGTCATGTCGGGCCAGTACATGATGGAACAGACCCTGCACCTGGCGCCGGAACTGCAATACGATCCGCAGTCGAGCCCGCTGGCCATTCTCACGCGCCTGGTCGGCCACCCGCTGGTCTGAGATGCGGCTGCTGTATTCCTTCCTCTGGTGGCTGCTGCTGCCGCTGGTCCTGCTGCGCCTGTGGCGGCGTGGTCGCAAGGAGCCGGGTTATCGGGCGCACCTGGCTGAACGCCTGGGCTTTTATCCGCACGATGCGCGCCTGTCTGATCCACAGGCGCGTTTCATCTGGGTGCACGCGGTATCGGTGGGTGAGACCCGTGCCGCCGAACCGCTCATCGACGCCTTGTTGCAGCAGTATCCGCAGCATTCTATTTTGCTCACCTGCATGACGGCCACCGGCCGCGACACCGGCGCCCAGGTCTATGGCAAGCATGGCCAGCGAGTGGTGCAGAGCTTCCTGCCTTACGACACGGGATGGATGTGCGCGCGCTTCCTGCGTCATTTCCGTCCGTCCGTGTGCGTGCTGATGGAAACCGAAGTCTGGCCCAACCTGATTGAGCAATGCCGTCGCCATGGTGTGCCGGTGATGCTGGCCAATGCGCGTCTTTCGGAACGTTCGTTGCGGCGTGGATTGCGTTTTGCCGCGTTGCTGCGCCCCGCGGCCGAGGCGATCGATGTGGTGGCGGCCCAGTCCGAGGCGGATGCCGAGCGCTTGCGCGCTTTTGGCGCGCGTCATGTGGAGGTGACTGGCAGTCTCAAGTTCGACGTGCAGGTGCCGCCCGAACTGGTCGCGCTCGGACACGAATGGAAGCGGGCTATCGGCAAGCGCCAGGTGTTGTTATGCGCCAGCACCAGAGAGGGTGAAGAAGTCCTGATCCTGGATGCCTTGCGCGATTTTGGGCGACGGGATTGGCTCCTGATGATTGTGCCGCGTCATCCGCAGCGCTTCGAGGAGGTGGCCGCATTGATGCGCTCCTACGGCCTGGCGGTGCAGCGGCGATCACAATGGGGCGACGGTGTGGACATGACCGGCATCGATGCTGTCTTGGGCGACTCGATGGGCGAAATGTCCGCCTATTTTGCGGCCTGCGAACTCGCATTCATCGGCGGCAGCCTGTTGCCGTTGGGCGGGCAGAACCCGATTGAGGCCTTTGCAATCGGCAAGCCCGTGCTGGTCGGAACGCATACTTTCAATTTCAAATCCATTACGGAGTCGGCAATCGATATGCAGGCGGCATCGCGTATCGATTCGGCCGGCAGGATGCTGGCAGAGGCCGCCGCCTTGCTGGACGCCCCCGCTCGCCTGTTCGCCATGGGACGCAATGCATCCCGATTTGCGCAACAGCATCGCGGCGCAACCCGAAAGACACTGGCGCTGCTGCAAGTGTTGTTGCCCGTGCAGCGCTGACCGGTGATGGCCTCGGCATCTAGCTTTTGGACCATCATGGCTGTCTTTACATGTTGCAATTCGGGTAAATTTGGCAGCCATTCAATCTCGCCTTCACTCTTAACTTCTGAGATAATCTCCCGTTTCCGCTGTACCATTGCCATTTTGTAATTATTCGAGATTCGCATTGTAAAAAAGCTGAATCTATTAAGGTCGTGAGATGATTTTTGTCACTGGAGGCGCAGGTTTCATTGGTTCCAATTTCGTATTGGACTGGCTGAAAACCTCTGATGAGCCTGTCGTTAATTTCGATAAGCTTACCTACGCCGGCAATCTTGAGAACCTCAAGAGCGTTGCGGAGGATGCACGACACCTTTTTGTACGGGGCGACATCGTCGACCGTGAACGGGTGCATGCGCTGTTTCTCGAGCACAAGCCGCGCGCCATTGTGCATTTCGCCGCCGAGAGCCACGTCGATCGTTCCATACTCGGGCCCGGCGCCTTCATCGAAACCAATATCAACGGTACTTTCTCGCTGCTCGAAGCGGCGCGTGCGTATTGGGGGACACTGGACGCGGCCGAGCGCGAGGCGTTCCGCTTCCTGCACGTTTCCACGGATGAGGTCTACGGCTCGCTGAACCCGGAAGACCCGGCGTTCACCGAGACCACGCCGTACGCCCCCAACAGCCCCTATTCCGCGTCCAAGGCGGCATCCGACCACCTGGTGCGTTCTTATCACCACACCTACGGCTTGCCGACCCTGGTGACCAATTGTTCCAACAACTACGGGCCCTACCACTTCCCGGAGAAACTGGTACCCCTGGTGATTTCCAATGCATTGGCCGGTCAGCCCCTGCCCATCTATGGTGATGGGATGCAGGTGCGTGACTGGCTGTATGTTGCCGATCATTGTGCGGCGATTCGCCGTGTGCTGGAAGCGGGCGTTCCCGGCCAGGAGTACAACGTCGGCGGTCGCAACGAAAAAGCCAACATCGAAGTCGTCAAGGTGCTGTGTGCACTGCTCGACGAGTTGTCACCCAAGCAGGATGGCAAGTATTTTGACCAGGCTATCTTTGTGGCCGACCGCCCTGGTCATGACCGGCGCTACGCGATCAATGCCGACAAGATCGCCAGAGAGCTCGGCTGGACGCCCCGGGAGACCTTCGAGACCGGCATGCGCAAGACCGTGCAGTGGTATCTGGAGAACCAGGATTGGGTGGCCAACGTCAGATCGGGTGAATACCGCACCTGGATCGAAGGCAATTACGTGGGACGAGAACAGCTTGGGCGGGGTGCGTGATGCAGGCCTCACGCGGAACCCAGAAGGGCATCATTCTCGCCGGCGGCTCTGGCACACGGCTTTATCCGGTGACCACCGTCGTGTCGAAGCAGTTGTTGCCGGTCTACGACAAGCCGATGATCTATTATCCGCTCAGCACGCTGATGCTGGCCGGCATTCGCGACATCCTGATCATCTCCACACCGCAAGATCTGCCACGCTTCCGTGACCTGCTGGGCGACGGCAGCAAATGGGGGCTGGCGCTGAGCTATGCAGTACAGCCGACTCCGGATGGACTGGCTCAGGCCTTCATCATCGGTCGCGATTTCATCGACGGCCAGCGCTCGGCCTTGATCCTGGGCGACAACATCTACCATGGTCAGGATTTCGAGCGCAACCTGACGCACGCTGCAGCACGCGAAAGCGGCGCCACCGTTTTTGCCTATCACGTGCAGGACCCGGAACGCTACGGCGTGGTTGACTTCGATGCCCAGCGCCGCGCCGTGAGCATCGAGGAAAAGCCGGCCAAGCCGCGTTCCAACTATGCCGTTACCGGTTTGTATTTCTATGACGAGCAGGTATGCGACATCGCCGCCTCGATCAAGCCATCGCCGCGCGGCGAGCTAGAGATTACCGACGTTAACCGCGCCTACCTCGAAGCTGGGGCACTGAACGTCGAGCTGATGGGACGCGGCATGGCATGGCTCGATACCGGGACCCAGGATTCTTTGCTCGAAGCAGGGCAGTTCATCGCCACGCTGGAGCACCGGCAGGGACTGAAAGTGGCCTGCCCTGAGGAAATCGCCTTCCGCAAGGGCTATATCACTGCGGAAATGCTGGAACGCCAGGCAGAAGTGCTCAAGAAGAATGCCTATGGCCAGTACCTGTTCAGATTGCTCAAGGGAGATATCGTCTAGTCCTCGCGCAAGTCAAGCCAAGCGCAGGCGGATCCCGAGCGGGTCCGCTTTGATTTTTATCTTGTCCATCCTGACCCCATCATGCAAATCCAGACGACTGAGCTGCCCGGCGTATTGATCATCGAACCCAAGGTGTTCGGAGATGAACGGGGCTTTTTCTACGAGAGCTTCAATGAAAAGCGCTTTGCCGAGCTGACCGGAGAGCGGGTCAGCTTCGTCCAGGACAATCATTCGCGCTCTGCCAGGAATGTGCTGCGCGGCTTGCACTACCAGATCGAGCAGGCGCAGGGCAAGCTGGTTCGGGTGATTTCCGGCGAGGTCTATGATGTTGCCGTTGATCTGCGGAAAAGTTCGCCGCACTTCGGGCGCTGGACCGGTGTGTACCTGTCTGCCGAAAACCGTCGCCAGCTGTGGATCCCGCCCGGTTTCGGCCATGGTTTCGTGGTGACCAGCGAGCACGCCGAATTCCTGTACAAGACCACCGACTACTGGGCGCCGCAGCACGAGCGCTGCGTGCTGTGGAATGATCCTGCGCTGGGTATCCAGTGGCCGCTGTCAGAGGCGCCGACCTTATCCGCGAAGGACCAGGCCGGGGTATTGCTGGCAGATGCCGAGGTATTTGCATGAAGATCATGTTGACCGGCATCAACGGCCAGGTGGGTGGCGAGCTGACCCGTTCGCTGGCAGGTCTGGGCGAGGTGGTCGCTTTTGATCGCCAGACGCTTGATCTGGGCGATGCCGCCCGGTTGCGCAGCGTGATCCGCCAGTTGCGCCCGCAACTCATCGTCAATCCGGCTGCCTATACGGCGGTCGACCGGGCCCAGTCTGAACCCGATCTGGCCCGGGCCATCAATGCAGACGCGCCGGCAATCATGGCTGAGGAAGCGCAGAAGCTGGGTGCGGCCCTCATCCATTATTCGACCGATTACGTTTTTGATGGCAGCAAGGAAGGGGCTTACAGCGAAACCGACGTGACCAATCCGCAAAGCGTATACGGTCAGACGAAGTTGGCTGGCGAGCAGGCTGTGGCGGCGCTGTGCGACGCTCATTGGATCTGGCGGACCAGCTGGGTCTACGGCGTACATGGCGGTAATTTTCTGAAGACCATGTTGCGCCTGGCGGCCGAACGGCCCAGCTTGCGTGTGGTTGCCGACCAGTTTGGTGCGCCGACGTTTGCGCGCGCCATTGCCGATGCCACCCGCGATGCGTTGCGCGCGCGGGGCGCAGACAACCTGGCCGACGCCGTGCGCGGCAGTGCCGGTATCTATCACTTCAGTGCGGGCGGTCGCACCAGCTGGCACGGTTACGCTCAGCACGTGATCATGCGCGCCGAACAGGCCGGTCAGGTTCTGCAAGTGAAGGCTGCCGATATCGAGGCCATTCCAGCCTCGGCTTATCCCGTGCCGGCACCGCGCCCGGCCAATTCCAGTCTCTCGGTCGATAAATTCGTGCGCACCTTCGGACTGCCGGTGGCGCAGTGGCAGGACGATGTTGATCGTTGCCTGGTGGAACTGTTGGGACAACATGATCCTGCATAAGACCTCGCCGTTGGCGATGTGCCGTTCCCTATGGACCCATCGCGCACTGATGTTGGACCTGGCGCGCCGGGAGGCCGTCGGCCGTTACAAGGGCTCATTGCTGGGTGTGTTCTGGAGCCTGGTGACGCCTTTGTTCATGCTGACCATCTACACGCTGGTGTTCAGCCACGTCTTCAAGGCCAAATGGGGCGGGACCGGCGATGAGTCACAGTCGCAATTTGCCATCGTGCTGTTTGCGGGCCTGATCGTATTCAACATGTTTTCCGAATGCATCGGGCGCGCGCCCGGGTTGGTATTGAGCAACGTCAACTTCGTCAAGAAAGTGGTGTTCCCGCTCGAGATTCTGCCGGTCGTGAATTTGCTCTCGGCGGTGTTCCATGCAAGCGTCAGTCTGCTGGTACTGCTGGTGTTTCAGTGGTGCGTGGCCGATCGCCTGCCGGTCACGGCTCTGCTGATACCGCTGGTATTGCTGCCGCTGGGACTGCTCATCATGGGCGCCAGCTGGTGGCTGGCGGCCACGGGCGTCTACCTGCGCGACATCGGTCAGACCATCGGCATCCTCCTGACGGGACTGATGTTCCTGTCTCCCATCTTCTTCCCGACCTCTGCATTGCCTGCGCAATGGCAGTCCCTGGCGCATTTGAACCCCCTGGCCACGCCCATCGAGCAGGCGCGGCAGGTGCTTGTGTACGGGCAGTGGTTCGAATGGCGCCAATGGGCTCTCTACAGTGGCGTGGCAGTGGTGATTGCATGGTCCGGTTTCTACTATTTCCAGAAGGCAAGGAAGGGTTTCGCCGATGTCCTCTGATATCGCCATTCGGGTACGAGGTGTCAGCAAGAGCTTCAATACCTACGACAAGCCTTCGGACCGCCTGAATCAGGCGCTGCTCTCCGCCCTGGCGCGTCTGATGCCGTTCGCCGGACTGCGCGCACGACTGGCCAGCCGTGCTGCGGCGCTGGCACGCAAGCATCATGCCCTGTCCGACATTTCCCTTGAGCTGAAGAAGGGGGAAACGGTGGGCATCATTGGTCGCAATGGGTCGGGCAAGAGCACCTTGCTGCAGATCATCTGCGGCACCCTCAATCCCACTGGCGGCGAGGTGGAGGTCAGCGGGCGTGTGGCGGCCCTGCTTGAGCTCGGCTCGGGTTTCAATCCCGAATACAGCGGCCGCGAGAACGTGTACATGAATGGCCAACTGCTGGGCTTGACGCGCCAGCAGATCGACCAGCGCCTGGCAGATATTGAGGCCTTCGCCGATATTGGCGACTTCATCAACCAGCCGGTCAAGTCCTACTCAAGCGGTATGTATGTGCGGCTGGCCTTTGCCGTGATCGCGCACGTCGATGCCGACATCCTGGTCATCGACGAGGCACTGGCGGTGGGCGATGCGTTCTTTACGCAAAAGTGCATGCGTTTCCTGCGCAGCTTCATGAAGACCGGCACGGTGCTGTTTGTCAGCCACGATACCGCATCGATCAAGAACCTTTGTACTCACGCTGTCTGGATAGATCGCGGCCAGATGCGAGCCACGGGAGAGCCGCGAGAGGTATGCGATCTTTACCTGCAAGAGTTCTACGAAGCGCAACAAGGCAAGAGCGCCATCGCGCCCAGTGCACGAAGCAAACCGGTCACGTCAGCGCCGGTGATCGATTGTCGTCGCGAGAAGATCAATGCCAGCAACCTGCGCAATGATCTGCAGGTGTTTTCCTTCGACCCTGATGCTGCGGCGCTGGGGACCGGTGGCGCGCGTATCACCGACGTCGCCTTCATGGGGGAGGATGGCGAGCGCCTGGGTTGGGTCGTCGGCGGTGAGGCAGTGACGCTGGCCATTACCGTCGATGTGCTGACTGACCTGGTGTCGCCTATTGTCGGGTTCTACATCCGGGACAAGCTGGGCCAGACATTGTTTGGCGACAATACCTATCTGGTCTACGAATCTGATCCCATAGCCTGCAGCGCAGGGCAGCAACTGGTCGGACGATTCGATTTCCGCATGCCGACGCTACCCAATGGTCAATACTCGATCAACGCGGCCGTAGCGGATGGCACGCAAAGCGAGCATGTACAATTGCACTGGATTCACGACGCCCTGATTTTCAAATCCGAGTCTTCCAGCTTGTTGAGCGGGTTGGTCGGCGTGCCGATGCAGTCGATCGAACTCAAGCGCATCTGACCATGTAGATCATTCGGTCTTCATCGGTTATCTCCTGATAAACGGTCTCTTCCCAGGCAATGGCGAGCCATCACTAATATTAAAATGAGCGACCAAGCAAGCAACGAAACCAAGCCAGTCATGGAGTTTACGGGGGAACGTTTTGTCCCCGAGGAACATGGCAACATCGAGCTCGAACACTGGCACCGTTACCTGCAGGCCACCGAGCTTGCCGCAGGCAAGGTCGTGCTCGACATTGCCAGTGGCGAAGGCTATGGATCGGCCATGATGGCCAAGGTGGCCCAGCATGTCACCGGCGTCGATATTGCGCCCGAAGCCGTCCAGCACGCCAGCCAGCGCTACCAGCGCGACAACTTGCGCTATCTGGTGGGCAACTGTGCCGCCATTCCGCTGCCGGATCACAGCGTCGATCTGATCGTCAGCTTCGAGACCATTGAGCACCACGACCAGCACGAGGAGATGATGCGCGAATTCAAGCGCGTGCTGCGTCCTGACGGACTGCTCCTGATTTCCAATCCGGACAAGCATTTCTATTCGGAAGTGCCCAACTATCACAACGAATACCACGTCAAGGAACTCTACGAAGGCGAGTTCAAGCAGATGCTCTCGACGTGGTACAAGAACACGCGCTATTTCGGACAGCGATTGATCTACGGATCGGTCATCCTGCCTGAATCGGGGCAGGCCGGATCGGTTCACTACGAAATGGTTGACCAACAGATCCAGACCAGCCAGGGCTTGCCTCGTCCGCTGTACTGGGTGGCCCTGGCGTCGGATGTGGCGCTGCCTGAGCTGCCCGCAGGGATATTTGAACAAGACGTCCTGACTTCAGAAGTGCTGCAAGACTGGAAGCATGCAGTGCATGCGCAAGCAGGCCTGGCCAATGAGCGCGCTGACAAGATCAGGCAGCTGGAGAAGGCGTTCAGGCAGATGCATAACGAGCTCAAGCAGTCGCAGAAAGAGTTCAAGCAGTCACAGCAGTACTTGCATGCATCGGATGTTCAACTGTTGGCCACACGAGCACAGCTTGAAGAAGCCAACAAGCTCTACGCGAGCCTGATCCGAAGCATTTCTTGGCGGGCATCCTGGCCATTGCGAGAAATACGCCGCTGGACATTGACGCCCTCGGCGCAGGTGAGGCTGTATTTGCGGCGCGGCGTATCCATCATGCGTGTGGTCTATCGCAAGATGCCTTTTACCGCCAAGCAGCGCTCGGCACAAAGACGGTTCGTGCAAAAGAATTTCCCTGCCCTCTGGCGTCGTCTCAATCAGACGGTCTCGGTACAGTTGCGGGAGAATGCACGTATGGTCAAGGGTACGCCATTGGTGGACTTTCCATGGGAGACCACCCACCTGGCACTGCCCACTTCGGAGCAGCCGCTGGTGTCGGTGATCATCCCCATCTATGGCAAGGTCAACTACACGCTGCGCTGCCTGGCATCGATTGTGCAGCACCCACCTGGCTTGCCTTTCGAGGTGATTGTCGTCGACGATTGTTCTCCCGACGATTCGCGCAAGATCCTCTCGAAGGTCGATGGCATCCGACTGGTATGCAATGCAAGCAACCAGGGCTTCCTGCGCTCCTGCAATCTCGCTGCTGCCCAGGCCCGGGGACAGTACCTCTACTTCCTCAATAACGACACTGAAGTGACTCCGGACTGGCTGGATGCGCTGGCGCGTACTTTCGACCAGTTTCCCGGCACCGGCCTGGTGGGCTCCAAGCTGGTCTGGCCCGACGGCGTGTTGCAGGAAGCCGGTGGCATCATCTGGAAAGACGGCAGCGCCTGGAACTTTGGCCGCTATCAGGACCAGTTGGACCCGACCTACAACTATGCACGCGAGACCGATTATTGCTCGGGCGCATCGATCATGGTGCCGACCGCACTGTTTAACGAGCTCAATGGTTTTGACGAGCTCTACGTACCGGCTTACTGCGAAGATTCGGACCTTGCGTTGCGTATTCGCGATCGCGGTTATCGCGTCATTTATCAGCCCTTGTCGGTGGTGGTGCATTACGAAGGTGTGAGCAACGGTACCGACACCGGAGCCGGCGTGAAGGCGTACCAGGTCGAGAACCTGAAGAAGCAGTACGAGCGCTGGCAGCATATGCTGGCCGGCTATCAGGAGAACGGTGTAGACGTGGACAGTGCCAAGGATCGCGCCGCCACTCGCCGCGTGCTGGTGCTGGATCATTGCACCCCGACTCCCGACCAGGATGCCGGTTCGATCATCGTCTTCAACATCATGCTGCTGATGCGGGAGATGGGCTTCCAGGTTACTTTCATCCCGGAGCATAACTTCCTCTATATGCCCGGCTATACCGAAGCCTTGCAAGGAGCGGGTATAGAAGTCCTGTACGACCCCTATTGCAGTTCGGTGGAGCAGCATCTGAAAGAGTGCGGCCCGCGCTATGACCTCATGTTCATGATCCGGCCGGGCGTGGTCGAGCAGCATCTCGCGGCCGTGCGCCAGTACTGCCCCGCAGCCAAGATTATCTATCACACCGTCGATCTTCACTATTTGCGCATGCAGCGCGAAGCCGGTGTGCGTGGCGAGACAACAGCGTCGGGCGCGGTGGAAGAAATGAAATCGCTCGAGTTTGAATCGATCCGTGCCGCCGATGCCAGCATCGTCGTCAGCACCGCCGAGCTGACCTTGTTGAACAAGGAACTGCCGGACCAGAATGTGCACGTGTTGCCCCTGATCATGGAGATTCCGGGGACGAAGGCGGACTTTGCCGATCGTCGTGACATCATGTTCGTCGGTGGCTACCAGCATGCGCCCAATGTGGACGCCGTCCTGTATTTCGTCAATGAAGTGTTGCCGCTGGTTCGCGAGAAGCTGCCGGAAGTACGTTTCATCGTGGTCGGCAGCAAGGTTCCTCCCGAAATCGAGGCGCTGGCCAGCGAGCACGTCGTCATCGCCGGATTCGTCGACGAGTTGCAACCCTTGCAGGATAAGGTGCGCGTGAACGTGGCGCCGCTGCGCTACGGTGCGGGCATCAAGGGCAAGATCGGCAGTGCGATGGCCGTGGGTTTGCCCTCCGTAGCCACCACCATGGCCACGGAAGGTATGGGTCTGAAGGCCGGTGAGCATGTGCTGGTGGCCGATCAGGCGCAGTCGATGGCCGACGCGATCTGTCGGCTTTATACCGACGAGGCGCTGTGGCGCAAGCTCAGCGCATCCGGTGTGCAGTTTGCCGAACACGCCTGGGGAGCACACGCCGCTTTCGATGCGCTGGCCGGCATTCTGGCATCGGTGGACTTGTCGGTGACAAAATCAGAGCGGCCATTGTCCTTGTGGCGACCAAAAGCTGCCTGAATCAATCGAAGGGGAACTCGTGAAATTAGGATTGGGGACGTGGCGATTTTTTCTCGCCTTTGTGGTCGTGATTTCCCATTTGTGGAAGGACATGATCGGTGGCCCGGCGGCCTATGCCGTTTGGGGTTTTTACATCCTGAGCGGCTTCCTGATGGCGCATGTGCTGCGTTTCAAGTACGGGCAAGAAAAAGCCGGCCTGCGTGATTACGCCATCAACCGCTTCCTGCGGATCTACCCGGCCTACGCCATCGCCATGGCTGTCGGTGCGCTATCGCTGTATTTCCTGCCGCGCATGGGGATTCTGCCCTCTGCGCTCAATCCGCAGTTCGTGCGACCGCATGGGGCGTTTGAATGGTTGAGCAATATCTTCCTGCTCCCCGTACCTACCCCTGGTTTGTTCGTGCCGGTCGCGGGTGCCCTGGCCGTCGAGGTGGGTGCCTACGTGCTCATGCCGCTGATGGCCTTCAGTCGTTCGGCCACATGGCTGGGCCTGATCTTGAGTATCGCGTTCAATTTCAGGCTGGGCTTTGCCCTGGAGACCTTCGGTGATCGCTACTCCGGTTTCCTGACCTGTTTCATGGCCTTTGCATGTGGCGCGTTGCTGTCCCATTATCGCGAACCGCTGGCCAGGTTCCGCGCGCCTGTGCTGAGCACGCTGGTGTGGCTTCTGCATGGCCTGGTCTGGCTCAAGTATGACCCATGGCCCTGGACCTATGGAGTGTATTTCTCGCTGGTGTTGTCCGGTTGGGTCGTCCTGTCGCTGGCGCCGCGCAAGACGGGCCACCTGGACACCGTCCTGGGCGATCTCTCTTATCCCGTCTACCTGTTTCACACGACCGCAGCCATCTGGCTGCTGCCCCTCGGCGTCGAGATGAGGACCTTCTCGTTCTTCGCGCTCGCTTTCGTGATCACGCTGGTGGTGTCGTGGCTTGTTGTCCGCCTGGTGGACAAGCCACTGGCTGGTCTCAAGAAGAAACGTACAGAAAATCTGGAGAAAGCATGACCGATCGACAGGCTCAGAGTCGGATGCCCAACCGCGACGCCGATACCGGCTCAGGCGAAGACGCGCCGGTCATCGCGGTTGTCATACCCAGCTACAAGGTCACCCGGCACATTCTTGGCGTCATCGAAGCGATGGGCGAGGAAATCTCGCTGATCTACGTGGTCGACGACAAGTGTCCCGATGGTTCGGGCGATTTCGTGGCGCAGCATTGCAATGATCCGCGGGTGCGCATCGTGCGCCATGAGGTTAACCAGGGTGTCGGCGGGGCTGTCATGAGCGGATACAAGGCTGCGGTGGCCGACGGTGCCGACGTGATCGTCAAGGTCGATGGCGATGGTCAGATGGACCCGGAGCTGATCCCGCATTTCGTGCGCCCCATCCTCGATGGAGTGGCCGATTACACCAAGGGCAATCGTTTCTATGACCTCGAAGAAATTGGCGCCATGCCGCCGATGCGCCTGTTCGGCAACACGGTGCTCTCGCTGATGGCGAAGTTCTCTACGGGTTATTGGGATCTGTTCGACCCGACCAACGGATTTACGGCGATCCACGCCGACGTGGCTCGCCATCTTCCTTATGACAAGATCAGTCGTCGGTATTTCTTCGAAACCGATATGCTGTTCCGCCTCAACATCTTGCGTGCGGCGGTGGTCGATATCCCGATGGCCGCCAAATATGGCGATGAGGTCAGCGGATTGAAGATATCCAAGATCGTTGGCGAGTTCCTGGTCAAGCATGCCCGTAATTTCGTCAAACGGATTTTCTACAATTACTATCTGCGCGACCTGACCCTGGCGTCCCTGGAATTACCGATCGGTTTGCTGTTGCTGGGCTTTGGGATCGGATATGGCGGTTATCACTGGATCGCGGCAGCCGGCAGCGGATTGCCGACGCCCGCCGGCACCGTCATGATGGCGGCGCTGCCTATCCTCACCGGTTTGCAGCTGGTGCTGGCTTTTCTCGGACACGATATCGCAGCGGTGCCGCGCCGGGCACGGCATCTCGGTCGGCTGCGCCGGTTTGGCGCCAAGCCCCGTGCGCCGCGTTGACCGCCCTACGCGTACAGGGTAGGTGAGATCATGAAATATCTGCAGTTTCTCAAGGAAAAGACCAAGGGTTATTCGCTCGGACAAATGCTGCGGCTGGAGTTCGAGTCACTGTTCTTTGGTCTGTTCTCGCTGGTGCCTACCACCGGTGGCGTGATCCTGCGCGCGCTGGTCAGCAAGCTGTTCTTCAAGAGCTGCAAGGGGTTTGCCTGGATTCAGCCGAGGGTCATCATTGTGCACTCGGACCGTATCACCGTCGGGTCGAACTTTGGCGTGAACTCGGGGAGTTACATCAATGGGGTCGGCGGCATCGAATTTGGTTCGTATGTACTCATCGGAAGCAACGTCACCATCTCTTCAGGACAGCATCCCATCGAAGGTGCCGAGCCCCCCGTGTTCGCCCGCGAGACGCTGCCCCGCAAGATCGTCATCGGCGACGATGTGTGGATCGGCGCCGGTGCCGTCATCATGCCCGGCGTCACCATTGCGCGTGGTACGGTGATCGGTGCCAACTCGGTCGTCACCAAGGATACGGAAGAGTATGCGGTGATGGTTGGCGCGCCGGCCCGACAGATTCGCAAGCGGACCAGCGCATGAGCACCTTGGTCAGGTATCTCATCGTGGCGGTGCTCGCCTATGTCATCGACATGGGCGGCTATTATTGCCTGATTCAAGCCGGCATGAACCCGATCGTATCCAATGTCGTGGTCAAGGTGATTGCCGCCATTTGCGGCTTTTTCATGCATCGTCGTTTTACCTACCAGATAGTCGAAGCCGACGGGAAAATGGGGCAGGCCGCCAAGTACTTCGGTACGGCGCTCCTGTATACGCCGCTGTCTTCCCTGGTGCTTTACCTGCTGATGCTGGTGATTCCGCATCCGGTGACCGCAAAGGCCATTTCCGATGTGCTGCTCTTCATCGTGACTTTCTGGATCACTTCCAAATTCACTTTTACACGCAAGAAAAACGGTATCAGCGCCGGTGGCGATCTATGAAATCTGACGGGGCATCAATGGACATTGAACTGATTGAATCCAACGTCTCGCGGCAGGCTGATTACATCAAGCTGTATCCGGCCTGTTTTTCGCAGGCCATAAAATTTCAGCATGGCTGCCCCATGTACGATAGGTGCGGCTTTTATCGTCAGGGAAGTGTCTTCCGGCAGGCTCGACCCTTCATCCGCACTCATTTCGATAACAGCGGATCGGCACCATGAAGATTGCTATCACCGGATCGAATGGGTACATCGGCAGCCACCTGGTGGCCCTGGCGCGGCGACGCCGTATCAGCGTGGTTCACCTGACCCGTAACGCCCCCGCACTGGAGGCCACAGAGCAGTGGTTGCCGTTTGATCTCACCCGGCCGGCGTGCGTGACGCTGCCGCCGGATGTGGATGCAGTGATCCACCTTGCCATCAACCCGGGCGCGGCCAGCGCCACCGACAGCGCCAATGAAGTTCGGGCGGCCGGTTCGCTGATCGACGCGGCCGAAGCAGTTGGCGCCCGCGTGGTATTCGTCTCCAGTCAGACTGCCCGTGAAAACGCACCCACCCTGTATGGACGGACCAAAGCACAGATCGAAGTGCTGGTGGCTGCACGCGCTGGTTGCAGCGTGCGTCCGGGGCAGGTCTATGGTGGCGATGAAAAGGGACTGTTTGGTTTGCTCGTCAATGTCGTGGCGCGCCTGCCCGTGTTGCCAGCCTTCGTGCCGGCGCCCCAGGTCCAGCCTGTGCATGTCGACGATCTTGCCGAGGCCTTGTTGCAGGTGGCGCAACGGCATGATCTGTCCGGGCGCGCGCTTGCCGTGGCTGCACCTGACCCTTTGTCTTTCACTGCTTTTCTCAAGACCATCGGCACCCACCGTCTGGGGATGAGGCGTTTGTTTGTCCCGGTGCCGGTACTGCTGGTGCGTGCTGCAGTTGCCGTATTGGGACAGGAGCGCAGCGACCGTCTTGGGCTGTCCCGGCTATTGTCGCTGTTTGGTCTGCCATTGATGTCGTCCCGGGACGACCTGGCCACGCTGGGATTGGTACTGCGACCTTTGCAAGAAGGCATGCGTACCGATCCGGAGGCAACCGATGCCACCGATTCTGCATTGCTGACGGAAGGCCGTGTGATGCTCACCTATCTGCTCAAACGTTCTCCGGACGCTGCCTTGCTCGACCGCTATGTGCGCGCGATCAAGCAGTGCCGTGACAGCCGGGCCCTTGCTCTCCCAGGTTTTGTACTGCGCCGCCCGGCGTTGCTCGCGCTGCTGGATGACCGCGCTTTTCTGGCCAGCCCCCGCGGCGCTGATTTTGCATGGCGCCTGGACGCGGCAACGCTGCTGGCTGAGGCGACTCCGGCGGGGGCCAGTCATTATCTGGGCATCGGCCGCCCAGCTGGTTTTTTCAGATATGGGCTGCAACTGGCGGGTAGCGTAAGCATGGAAATTTTCTGGCGCCTGGCGCGCGCGATATCAATGCCCTTGTTCTTGCGTGCTGCAATCGATCGGAGTTTCAAGTGAGTACCGATTTCGACGTGGTGATCATCGGCAGCGGTCCGGCTGGCGTATCGGCGGCCTTTCCCTTGGTCGAGGCCGGTTTGCGCGTGTTGATGCTCGATGGTGGCAAGCAGGCATCTGCACCTCGGCCAGCCGAAAATTTTATTCAGGAGCGCGCCACTCAAGACGATCAGTGGCAGTGGATGGTCGGTGAGCATTTCCACCCGCTGCAAATGCGTGACGCCCTTTCACCCAAGCTGCGGGTGCCCGGTCATGCGCATGTGTTCGATGGCTTTCGCGAAGGAAACCGCATTGACACCGACCGTTTCGTCGCGCTCGGTTCATTGGCTCCCGGCGGGCTGTCCAATGCCTGGGGGTGCGGCGTAGCCCGATTGACCGGGGCCGAGCTGGACGATTATCCATGTGATCCGGATGAACTGGCCAGCTCTTACCAGCGTGTGGCCCGGCGTATCGGCATCAGTGGCCCGGCCAGCGACGAATTGTCGGACTATTTCGCGCTGGATGGCTGGGGCCAGCGCGAAATTCCGCTTGATACCATACACGCCGCGATGCAACGCAAATATCTGGCACGGCGTGATGGCCTGGCCGCAGAGGGTTTCCGCATGGGGCGTTTTCGCTTGGCAGCGCTGAGCGAGGATCGGGGCGAGCGTCTCGGTTGCAACCAGTCCGGCAATTGCCTGTTTGGTTGCGAGCGGCGCTCATTGTATTCGGCTACGGAAGATCTGCTGCTGTTGAAGCGTTTCGATAATTTTCATCATGCCGAGCTGGTGGTGGAAGATCTTGAGCAGCAGGGGCAGGGCTGGTTGGTACGCGGAACGCAACCACGGGATGGCAGTCCCGGCGCATTCCGTGCGGGCCAGGTGTACCTTGCGGCGGGCACCATCGCTTCGACCCGCCTGGCGCTCAATGCCCTGCAACTTGCAGCGCCTGTGCGGATGTTGTCTTGCCCTACGGCAGCGTTCATTTTGTGGCTGCCGACATTTCTGGGGGCGCATCGCACCAACGCATTTGGTTCCGCACAACTGGCGTTCGTGCAAAAGCTTCGGGAGGATGTCACCGCGCTCGGTTCTACTTTCTCCACAACGGGTTTGCCGATGAGCGAGTTCGCACGGCATTTACCGTTGCGCCGGCGTTATGCGGTAGATTTTCTGCGTGCATTGATGAGTTCGTGCGTGGTCGGCAACATGTTCTTGCCGGGGCATCTGTCCGATAACCAGGCGATGCTCACGCCGGATGGTAGCCTGCGTATCACAGGGGGCCATCATGGTGATGTGGCTGACCTGCTCAAACTCGCTGCCAGCCGCCTTCGTCGGGCCTATGCGCGGCTTGGCGCCTTCATGTTGCCGACGAGTTTTACGCCGGGACCACCTGGCGGTGATATCCACTATGCCGGTTCGCTACCTATGCGCAGTCAGCCCGTGCGTGGCCAGACCGATGCCGACGGGCAGTTGCATGGACTTTCCGGACTGTATGTAGTCGACGGTGCGAGCCTGCCTTCATTGTCCGAGAAATCGCACACCCTGACGATCATGGCCAACGCCGACCGGATTGCGAACGCGGCAGTGCGTCGCATGCAGCGCCAACCTATACAAAGAGTTTTTCATGATTGAACAATTGAGCAGGCGTGCTTCCGATTCGCCATTGAAATCCCGGCTTCTGCTGGTGCTGGTGGTGTTGCTGTTTTGTTCGGGTCTCTGGGGCACCCGTAGCCAGGGCTGGTGGCCTGGGCATCTGTGGATGCCTGCGAGTGCGGGCTCGTCGTTCTTTACCTGCGTCGCTGGCGTCCTGGTGGTCTCGCTGGTCTGTCTTGCCCTGAGGGTGCCATTGTTGCTGCTGTTGCTGGTACCCGTGGCCATGTTTGCCGGCGTGCGCGGCATTGGGCCGGTCATCGCAGTGTTGTGGTACTGGGGCTGTGCGGCAGTGATCGGAAGGTGGCTGCTTGCGCGTGTGACGGTTGTTTCGGGAACGGTCTGGAATGTCAGGAATGCGACTGCCGGTTTTGTCGTGAGCGGTTCATTGACCGCTGTGCTGGCCCATTTCCCCATCATGACTCCATTTCTGGTGTCTGGCCTGATCTCCGGTGCTGCGCTGCTGGCCGGCTGGCGTTTGCGGCGGGCTGACCCTCTGGTTTTTGATTCCTTCGGCATTACCCACCTTTTGAAGTGGCGTCGACGAGGTGCAGCGGAGGTCGTGTTGCTTTCGCTGATATGCGTGGGCATATCCATCCTGCTCTTTGTAACGATGCTGCCCGAGATCGGCCACGATGCGGTGACCATGCATCTTGCGATCCTTGCCCGCATACTGGAATTGAGGTCCTGGCCCTTCGACGTGAAGCAGTTCATCTGGGCGGTGATGCCGCTGGGAGCAAACTGGCTGATGCTTCCTCCGTATTTTCTCGCCGGAGAACATGCTGCGAGATTGATGAGCACCTCGTTTCTCATGGCCACTGCCTGGGTGTGCTATCGAATGCTTCAGGACAGAGTGGAGAAGCCCCTGGCGCTGGCGGCGCCCGTGCTGCTGTTTACGCTTCCCCTGAGCTTTACTGTTTCGGCGTCGACCTTCGTCGAGCCGATCATCGCTTTCCTGTTCCTGATCTGCCTGGCAGAGGTAACAGGTACTTCGGAACAGCAGAAGGGGAGCTGGATCGTACTCGGCGCATTCGCCGGTTATCTCTGCGCCAGCAAGCTGCTTGGTGCGCCGCTGTTGCCCATATTGTTGCTGGCGGTGTGTATTCGCTCCTGGCAGGGCAAGTTCGAGCGACCCAGCATCGGCGTGGTCACCACGGCGGTTCTGGTATGCATGGTCATCGCCATGCAGCCCTATCTCGTTGCGTATCTGAAAACGGGGAACCCGCTGTTCCCATTCTATAACTCCGTTTTCAGGTCGCCTGATTTCATCACGGGAAGTGTTTTCGAGAATGGCAGAAACTTCGCCAATCCGGCCTATCTGCATCCGCTTAGTTTCAAGATGTTCTGGGATTCCAGCATCCGCTCGCATTCATATGGCGAATTCGCCGGTAATGGCGCACTGGGCATCACCTTGTTGGTGCTGATTCCGCTGGCGGCCATTGGCGCAGTGTTGTACCGGAAGTGGTGGGTGTGCGCAGGCATGTTGGCCAGTTTGGCATATTGCACGCTGGTATTCGAGTCGCAAGCCTACCTGCGCTATGTGTATCAGGTCATACCGTGGTTTATCGTCTTCGGTGTATGGGCACTTTCGCGACTTCCATTGGCACGGTTCACTGCGGTCTTGCTGGTGTTTCTGCTGAGCATTGTGGGTGTCGCCCGATATCCTGTGGCGTTCTGGCCGCTGGCCCAGTTTTCACCTGAGCTTCTCTACGACGGTGACGCACACAAGCGCCTGCTTGAAAAGGATCTTCCTGTAGCGCTCGTTGGTGACCTCATACGGAACATGGAGTCCCTGAGGGATAAAAAAATATTGATCATGGGGCTCAATCCGCCTTATGCCCACTACCCGCTGAACACCATCGGATTTTCGTGGCATTTCTGGTCGTTCTTTTATCCGGTCAGCAAAGGCGCATTGATCGAGAATCAGATACGTGATTACGGCGTGGAGCTTGTCGTTACCCCCGCGACCGATAACTTCCTTTATGGCGAATCGGTATTTGCCCACTCGAAAGAATTGTTTACGACATTCGGCGTACGCGTCGCAGAAGTCGACACCACCGGCTTTTTCCCACTGGAAAAGATCAAGGGGACGGATCTGCGGCAGCCCGACCCGGCATGGCAACTCAATGGTGCCCCGGTATCGCCGGAAGGCGTGGCGGTCACCGTGTCTCATCCGATCATGCAACTGATTACCGTGCCCCCGATGGCCATTGTGCGAGGTGAGATCGAGATGGTCGTCTCCTGTAAACCAGGTGGTTTTTTCCGTTCCCAGATTAATTGGCAGGACGCCGCACAAAAAATGGTGGCCACAGACATCCAGATACATAAATGTCAGGGTAATAACACTATAATCAAAAGACTTGTGCAGGTGCCGGCGGGTGTCAGTGCCGGAGTGGTTTATGGCAGTTCTCAGGACGAAAACATAGTCATCATCCAAAAAATTTCCCTCCGCACATCGCGGTGATAGTTCTCTAAACCTCAACCTACCCTTACTGCAAATATGAAAACTGCGATCATTACCGGCATTACAGGACAAGACGGCGCTTATCTGGCGCAGCTATTGCTGGAAAAGAACTATACCGTCTACGGCACCTACCGCCGGACCAGTTCAGTCAATTTCTGGCGTATCAATGAGCTCGGCATCCAGTCCCATCCGAACCTGCATCTGGTCGAATACGACCTGACTGACCTGGGTGCCACGATCGCACTGGTACAGAAGGTCCAGCCCGATGAAATTTATAATCTCGCGGCGCAGAGTTTCGTTGGTGTCAGTTTCGAACAGCCTTCCACCACCGCACACATTACCGGCGTCGGTGCGCTCAACGTGCTGGAAGCGATCCGCCTGGTCAATCCCAAGATCCGTTTTTACCAGGCATCGACGTCCGAAATGTTCGGCAAGGTGCAGGAAATCCCGCAGCGTGAAAGCACCCCGTTCTATCCGCGCAGCCCTTATGGCGTCGCCAAGCTCTATGCCCACTGGATCACGATCAACTATCGCGAAAGTTATGACATCTTCGGCTCCAGCGGCATCCTGTTCAACCACGAAAGCCCGCTGCGAGGCCGCGAGTTTGTGACTCGCAAGATCACTGATGCAGTCGCGCGCATCAAACTGGGTCAACTGGACTGCCTGGAGCTGGGCAACATCGACGCCAAGCGTGACTGGGGCTTTGCCAAGGAATACGTGGAAGGTATGTGGCGCATGTTGCAGGCCAACGAGCCCGACACTTTCGTATTGGCCACCAACCGCACCGAGACGGTACGCGACTTCGTCACGATGGCGTTCAAGGGCGCCGGTATCGAGGTCGAATTCCGTGGTGCGGCCGAGCAGGAGACTGCAGTTGACACCGCCACCGGCAAGGTGGTCATGCGTGTGAATCCGAAATTCTATCGTCCGGCAGAGGTCGAATTGCTCATCGGCGACCCTTCGAAGGCACGCGAAGTCCTGGGCTGGAAGCCGCAGACGACCCTCGAAGAACTGTGCGCAATGATGGTCCAGGCTGACTTGCGGCGCGCCGAGGCTGGAGTGTCATTTTGAGGATTTTCGTCACGGGCGCGGACGGTTTTACAGGGCGGCATTTCGTTAGCGCCGCCCGCGCGCATGGCCATGAAGTCATCGCCATGCGTGCAAAGCTGGATGACAAGCAATCGATGGCCGAGCAATTGACGCTCGCCGAGCCGGATGCCATCGTGCATCTGGCCGCCATCGCGTTTGTCGCCCATGCGGACGCCCGCGCCTTTTACGATGTCAACGTGGTCGGTACCACCAATCTGCTCGACGTGGCGGCGTCCCTGGCCAAGCGGCCTTCGGCCGTCCTGCTGGCGAGCAGTGCCAATATCTATGGCAATGCCGATGCATCGCCGATCACCGAGCAACAGCCTCCGGCACCTCTGAATCACTACGCGATGAGCAAGCTGGCCATGGAATACATGGCGCGCAATTATCTGGATAGCTTGCCCATCATCGTTGCGCGCCCCTTCAACTACACCGGTCTGGGGCAGGACGAATCGTTCGTGATTCCCAAGCTGGTGTCGCACTTCGCGCGCAGGGCAGAGGCGGTCGATCTGGGCAACCTGGATGTTGAGCGCGAGTTCAACGACGTGCGCACGACTTGTGCCGCCTACCTGCAGCTGCTTCAGCATGGTGTTCCTGGCGAGTGCTACAACATCTGCTCTGGCAATGTCATCACGTTGCGCGCGGTCATTACCTTGCTTGAGGAGCTGTCCGGCCATCAGCTGGATGTACGCGTCAATCCAGCCTTTGTGCGCGCCTCCGAGCTGCGTACGCTCAGTGGCAGCCCGGCCAAGCTGGAGGCGGCCATTGGCAAGCCAGACCATCCCGGTCTGCGGCAGACCTTGCAGTGGATGCTTGATGGTTATCAACCGGATGCTTGATGCAGTCGATATCGCATTCAAACTTCGGTGACATTGCTGGTCAGGCCTTGAGCTGCGGCATCGTCATGTGCACGTGCAACGGCATGCCCTATCTTGCGCAGCAACTTGACAGCTTGTTGCAGCAAGATACGTTGCCGGACCAGATCGCCATCTTCGATGACGCCTCCGATGACGGTACATGGGAATATGTGCAGCAATGGGCAGCGAATCAGCAGATCCCGCTCAGATTGCGGCGCAACGAGTCGAGGTTGGGCGTCGTCCGCAATTTTGAAGCAGCGGTTCAGGCTGTCGATACCGATATCGTGTTCTTGTGCGATCAGGATGACATATGGTTGCCATTCAAGTTGCGGTTGCTGCGCGAGCATTTCGAAAAAGATCCCGCTCTCACGCTGGTTCATACCGATGCCCGGTTGGTCGATTCCGGTGGTCATGACATGCAAGCCTCGCTGTTCCAGTCGCTGGGCGTCAGCTCGCAAGAGCGGGCCTGGATCGAGCAGGGCCGCGCCCTCGATGTACTGTGCCGGCGCAATATCGTCACCGGTGCCACGGCGGCGTTTCGCCGGGAGCTGCTGGATGTGGCGTTGCCGTTTGCACCGGGGTGGGTCCACGATGAATGGCTTGCGGCGCTGGCCGCCGCCACCGGCAAGCTCAAGCTTGAAGAGCGCAGTACGATCTTGTATCGCCAGCATGGCCGCAACGCCATCGGCATGGAAGCGCCGGGAGTGTCCAGGCTGATCAAGCGACTCAAGTTCATTCTGAATTTGCCGCGCGGAAAATATCAGGCGCAGCGTCTGATGCGGGTGGAGCAACTGCGCGCTCGCCTGGATAAGGTCGGTGGGTGGCCTGCGGACTTGGCCGACATGCTGCAGGACTGGTTCAGCTTCGTCCAGTTTGGCGCCACGCTACCCGACAACGCGGTCCTCCGCATGGTCGCAGTGCTCAGGCGCGCCGTGCTCACTGGTCACTATCGGCGTTTCGGGCGCGGAAGCGCCAGCGCGCTGCGTGACATCATCAAGCGTTAAGCAGTATCCAGTCAGCCAATAGCGATCCTTGTCATGAGTCAGCCTCTCGTCTCCATCTCCGTGGTCAGCCACGGCCACCGCAGCCACGTCGTCCTGTTGCTGGCGGACCTGGTGGCGCTGGGCCGTACGGATATTGAACTGATCCTGACGCTGAATCTGCCGGAAGACTTCAAGGATGTGCTGGAACATCTGCCATTCCCGGTCAAGACCATCGTCAATGCTATCCCCAAGGGGTTTGGCGCCAACCATAACGCCGCCTTCGAACACGCCAGCGGAGAGTGGTTTGTGGTCCTCAACCCCGATATCCGTCTGCCGGCCGATCCCTTTGACGTGCTGCTCGATACCGCACGCAGGCAGCCGCCCGCTATCGTCGCGCCCCTGATCGTCAATGACCAGCGGCAAGAAGAGGACAGTGCCCGGCATTTTCCGACCCTGGCGCTGGTATTCAAGCGTTACCTTGCGCGCAGGCTGGGGATATCGTTGGCCAATGACGTTATTCGGGTGGAGGGCGATGTTGCCTATCCCGACTGGGTGGCAGGCATGTTTCTTGTGTTGCCGCGGACGTTGTTCGAGCGTATGGGTGGTTTCGACCTGGGTTATCACCTGTATTACGAAGACGTCGATCTGTGTGCCCGCGCACGTCTTGCCGGATATGAGGTCAGGGTGGCAAGGTCGGTTGCAGTCATTCACAACGCCCAGCGGGCAAGCCACCGCAAGTTGCGTTTCCTGGCCTGGCACGTCGGAAGCGCACTGCGTTTCTTCAGTTCCTCGACCTATCGGGCGATATGTCGAGGTGCCAAGGCTGGCCATTGAAGTAGATCATCCGCCGGGATCGCCTCAGTTCGATCTGCTCTCGTAGCGCACACGCTGCCGGGCGACAGTGTGCTCAAGGCCTTCGCGTAGCGGCATGCGCGGCGACCAGCCCAGTGCGCGCATCTTCGTCAGGTCGGCACACGAATGCATCACCTCGGTCGGAGAGGTTGGCCGCGCGCCGAAGTCGAGCACGGTGCTTGAGCCGACGATGGCGTGGACCGATTCAACCAGGGATCTGACCGAAATTGTCTCTCCGGAACCAACGGCCACATCGTGGTAGCCGACCGGACCCAGTTTGTCGCTCATCCTGACGAGCGTCAGGTAGGCCGAAACAACGTCCTCGATGTAGATAAAGTCACGTTGCTGAGTGCCGGCGGTCAGTTCGAGCCGCGGCAGGTTATCGACACATGCCTTGATGATGTATTCGACGAACTTGATCACATCGTCGCCGGGGCCGTACATGTGTTCCAGTAAAACGTCGATGAACATGATGCTGTTGGCCTCAGCCAGAGTGCGACCCCATTCGGAAAACTGTGCCTTCGATCGGGTATAGGTGTTGGTCGCCTTCGGTAGCGAAGTGGCCGTATTGATGAAGCACCCCACCTTCGCGCTGATGGCAGCTTCCAGAATCTTGAGGCCGAACAGGAGATTGGCCTCGACAGCTGCTGAAACCCTCTCGCCCTGGCGGCAATAATTGCCAACGGTATTGATCACCACACTCCCGCCCTCGAAGAATGTGGCCAGATCCGCAGCCGATGCGGTGTCGATATCGAGCCAGGTGATCTGGCCGGCGATATCGGAAACACGATCCATGTTCGAGGCCTGGCGCCGTATTCCCTTTACCTGGTATCCGGCATCAAGCAATCCTCGGGCAAGCCAGGACCCGAGGAAGCCATTGACCCCGGTCAGGATGACGGTGGGGCGCCCTTCAATCAAAATTCAGACCCAGGTACGTTTTGATTCTGTCGGCAGCATATTCCATCATCTCCTTGGTGAGAGATGGCTGCACACCGATCCAGAACGTATTGTTCATCACCCAGTCGGTATTTTTAAGATCACCGCTGACACGATACTGAGCATTGGCCATGTAGGGCTGGCGAACCAAATTGCCGGCGAACAAGAGGCGGGTGCCCACTTTGTTCTGATCCAGATAGGTCAGCAGATCCAGCCGCGTCACGGGGCAGTTTTCTTTTAACGTGATGGGGAAGCCGAACCATGATGGGTCGGAATTGGGAGTGGCTTCCGGCAAGGTCAGAAACTCTTCGCAGGGTGCCAGCAGCTCTTTGAGGAAGGCGAAGTTGTCTTTTCGCGCCTGGATGAACTCTGGCGCCTTCTCGAGCTGAGCCAGGCCGCACGCGGCTTGCATGTCGGTAATCTTGAGGTTGTAGCCGAGGTGCGAGTACGTGTATTTGTGATCGTAGCCCTCGGGCAGGTCGCCCAGTTTCCAGCAGAAGCGTTTGCCGCAGGTATTGTCTTTCCCCGGCGGGCAGTAACAATCACGGCCCCAGTCACGGAACGATTCAGCAATCTGCTTCAATTCGTAGTTATTGGTGAATACGGCGCCGCCTTCGCCCATCGTAATATGGTGCGCGGGATAGAAGCTGAGCGTACCGATATCGCCAAAGGTGCCGACCATCTTGCCATCATAGGTCGTGCCCAAGGCATCGCAGCAATCCTCCACCAGCCAGAGATTGTATTTTTTGCAGATGGCAGTGACGGCAGCAAGATTGAAAGGATTACCCAGCGAATGCGCGAGCATGATCGCTTTCGTCTTGGGGCTGATCGCAGCTTCGATCTTCGACGCATCGATATTGTGGTTGTTTTCTTCGATGTCCACGAAGACCGGAATGGCACCGAATTGCAGGATCGGGTTGACCGTGGTCGGGAAGCCGGCGGCAACGCCGATCACCTCATCGCCTTTTTTGATGGCGCGCTCACCCAGTTTGGGGGAGGTGAGTGTGGAGAATGCAATCAGGTTGGCGGACGAGCCCGAGTTCACCGTAATGGCGTGCTCTACGCCGATAAACGCAGCCAGTTTCTTTTCAAATTGCTCATTGAAGCGTCCGGTGGTCAGCCAGCAATCCAGTGATGCTTCCGTCATCAACACCATCTCTTCAGGACCGACCTTCTTGCCTGACGGAGGAACCACGGTGACTCCCGGGAAAAACGTCTTCGGTGCACTGTCGAGTTCACCATATTGTTTTACCAGGTCCAGAATCTGCTGTTTAAGTTGCTCTTTGTTCATGATGTAATCGTCAGTCCAATTATTGTGTCCAGCGCTCATAGGCTGTGATCTGATTCAGGGTAAGGGCACGCATGTCCTCATGCGCGCGGAAGGCTTTCCCCCAATCAACGATAGTTTGCAGCGTATGCTCCAGTTTCCAGCGAGGCTGCCAGCCCAAGAGGGCGCCGGCTTTGGAAATGTCGAGCTTCAGGTAATTGGCCTCATGGGGCTGTGGACGAGCGTCCAGCGCCCAATTTGCGCCCTCGCCCCAGTACTCGGTCAGCTTCTCCACGAGCCATTGCACCGGTCGCGCATCTTCGTCGCGCGGGCCGAAGTTCCATCCCTGTGCAAACTGTGCACCTTCCTCGACCAGCTTTTCGGCCAATGTCAGATATCCGGACAGCGGTTCCAGCACATGTTGCCACGGCCGTATCGCATGCGGGTTGCGGATTTGCACAGAACGCTTTTCAACAATGGCTTGCATGATATCGGGTATCAGACGGTCCAGCGCCCAATCACCGCCGCCGATGACATTGCCGGCCCGTGCCGATGCCAGGGCAACTCCATGCTCGTCGTATCGGGCCGGGTTGAAATAGGAGTTCCGATACGCGGCCGTGACCAACTCGGAGCAGCCCTTGCTGTTGCTGTAGGGATCGTAGCCACCCATCGGTTCATTTTCCCGATACGACCACAGCCACTCCTTGTTCTCATAACATTTGTCCGTCGTCACGTTGACAATGGCGCGTACGGAGGAAACCTGCCGGATGGCTTCGAACAGATAGACCGGTCCCATGACGTTGGTCAGATAGGTCTCGACCGGATTGTCGTACGAATATCTCACCAGGGGCTGGGCGGCCATATGAATGACAACTTCTGGTTGAGCTTTCTGGATGGCGGCATTCAAGGCCACGGGATCCTGGACGTTGCCGATGATGGAGGTCATCCCGTCCGCAACCCTGGCGGTTTCAAACAAGCTCGGCTGGGTCGGCGGCGGCAGCGCGTAGCCGGTCACCTCAGCCTGCATGCTTTGCAGCCACAAACACAGCCAGCTGCCTTTGAAGCCGGTATGCCCGGTGACAAAGACGCGTCGGTTCTTCCAAAATGCTCTATTCATGGTCTGGCCTCAAGTCCACGATTTCCAGGGCGCTTTGCCGGCTGCCCACAATTCTTCCAGCAGGTTCTTGTCGCGCAGGGTATCCATGGGCTGCCAGAAACCGTGATGCTGGTAGGCGACCAGTTCATTGGCCGCGGCGAGGCGTTCCAGAGGCTCTTTTTCCCATGTCGTGGTGTCATCGGCAACCAGATCGATGACCGACGGCGACAGTACGAAGAAGCCGCCATTGATCATCGCGCCGTCGCCCTTGGGCTTTTCGTTGAACATGGCGACATGATGGTTTTCCGCAATGTTGAGCGCCCCGAAGCGGCCCGGAGGAGACGCGGCAGTCAGCGTGGCCTTCTTCCCGTGGGCCTGATGGAACTTGATGAGGCTCGAAATATCGACGTCGCTCAGCCCGTCACCATAGGTGAAGCAAAACGCTTCTTCGTCCTGGATATAGCGCTTCACACGCGCCAGGCGACCGCCCGTCATGGTGCCCTCGCCGGTGTCGACCAGCGTGACTTTCCATGGCTCTGCATATTGCTGGTGCACTTGCATTTTGTTGTTTTGCATGTCGAAGGTGACATCGGACATGTGCAAGAAGTAATTCGCAAAGTACTCCTTGATGACGTAGCCCTTGTACCCACAGCAAATGATGAAGTCATTGACGCCATGTGATGAGTACATCTTCATGATGTGCCAGAGTATCGGCTTGCCGCCGATTTCGACCATCGGTTTGGGACGTGAGCTTGTTTCTTCCGAGATGCGCGTGCCAAGACCGCCGGCTAAGATCACTGCTTTCATGACTGAAGACTTTCAGAATAATTGACTGGTGGTGTGTATCGTAACGGGAAAGAACCGGTTGTCAGTTCGCTTTGTCAGCGCGATCACTGTCGTACAGGATGATCGCAGGTTCTTGCGTGCTGCGCGCAAGATACAAGCGGCCCAGATATTCGCCGAAGATCCCGAGGATGAGGAAATTGAAGCTGAAGAGGGTCAGCGTCAGAACCAGTAACGCCGCAATGCCGTTGGAGAACTGGATCTGAAGGTAGAACTTGGCGAACAGAAAATAAAGCGAAGAAAGCATCGACAGTACGAACAGCGACAGGCCGATGGCTACCGATATCCGTAGCGGCGTGATCGTGCCACTCAACAGGCCGTCTCTCGCGTAATTGAGATAGCCGAAGAAATTGAATTTTGACGTGCCGAATTTCCGATTGACACGGGCGTAGGGCACGCCTATCGAGTTGTACGCGACCCGTGATAACAAGCCGGGCAGGTAGCTGTCGAAGTTGTTGTTTCTGCGCATGACGTCGATGATCTCGTTATCGAGGAACCATGCGCCGCTTTCGACCAGCACCGGATTGGGATTGACCATCCGTTCGATTTTCTTGTAGGCCTTGCGGAACCAGGACAGCAAGCGCACTTCCTGCCGTGATGCGCGGATGCCATAGACGAATGAATATCCCTGCTCCCACAGCGCGATGTACTTGTCGAGAAGTTCGGGCGGGTCTTGCAGGTCGCAATCGAACACGGCCAGCGCATCGCATTTGCTGTTGAGGATGCCGGTATAGATGGACTTCATCACGCCGTAGTTCTTTGCGTATCCCAAGACCCGGACATCACCTCGCGTCGCTGCCACTTCTTTCAGGATCGAAAGCGTGTCGTCGGTCGAACAGTTGTCGGCGAAGTAGAACGTGAATTTATATTTTTCCGAATATTTGCCAATGATCCGATCAAACTCGGAAATGAAAAAATGAATGTTCTCCGATTCGTTATAGACCGGACACAGGATATTGATCTCTTTCATCATTGCTTGGCTTTGAATAGTCTGTATTTGATTCCGAGGATCTCTTTGCTGCCAATCTCGGTAAAGCGCTCTCCGATCTTGGGGTAGAGGCACTTCACGATGTCCTGGAGATCGGCAGGATCGCCGTAGATCGGCAGGATGATTTGCGAATCGTCCCCGCCTGCCGCGCTTTCGATGAGCAAGTAGTCCGAATCGTAAAGGCCAATGGGGAACAGCCTGATACGGGTAATGTTCCGGGAGACCATGATCGGCATGACGAATTCATTGGCTGAAATCGTCGGATCGGGTTTATCGATCAGCGACAACAATTCATTGAGTCCGGAGACCCAGGCCTGCGCAGCTTGCTGGCGGGCCGTTCCTTCCACCAGCATGGCGGCATCACCGGAGAGCGTATGCGTGAGCGTGGGGCCAACCGGGAACTGGCGATTGTGGATATTGGCGATATTGCATACCAGGAGAACGACCAGCAGAGCGTAGCGCAACGCAATATTGCTGATCGATTGCTTATACCTGGCATAGCCCATCAGTGCGCCAAACAGAATGATGGGGATGTAGTAGCTATGGTAATGCGTGGCATACCCGGTCTTTTCCGCTCCGCCGACGGTGAGCAGCAGATTGGGAGCGAGAAACGCCAGTGCCAGCAACAGATATTTTTTGTTCCCGAACAGCAAGACAAGCATCGGCAGCAGAACCACCAGCAATTCGCGCGTCATCATCGACAGCGGCGATGAGAGGTCGAAGATGGTCCGCACATTCGCCATCATGGCGCTCAGGCTGGTCGTGCTTGCATACAGGCTGTTCTGAAAAACCTTGCTCCACAGCACGTAATATCCTATGGCAAGCAATCCGGCACCAATGGTGAGCAGACGGTACGCTTTCTTGTCCTTGGTATCGAAAGCCGAAAGATAAATGGCCAGTGCGCCAATCATCAAGGAAGAGCGTTCACTGACCAGGGCAGCACAGATGATGACCGCCACCGAGGCAATCCAGCATGCGCGCCGTTCATTCTCCAGATGCAGGTAGTAATAGAAGAGCGCCAACGGAATGAACAGGCGATCAAAATAATATTGGCCGGAGATGGCGCCCACCAGTGGCGTGAAGCTCACCAGCAGAAGAGCAAACAGGCCGATTTCGATCAGGTTGAATTTTTGCTTCCTGGCAATGAGCAGGGCAGCGGCAAAGATCCCGTAGACGCTCAGGGCGTTGACCACTGCCGCGACTGCCGCGAAGTCATTGGTCAGCCGTCCACCTATCCAGGCGATGGGGAAGGCCAGTCCGTAGGAATGCCAGCGAAAAAAAGAGGCCTGCTCATAGGTATTCAACAAGGCACTCGAGCAGACGCCCGCTGCCGTCTTGGTGAGATCGAAGACGGGATAGGCAGCGGCAAATACGCTGGAGCGCATGTCGTTGAAACGGTAAATATGTTTCAACAAATCCACGTAACCGGCAGTATCCCCGGCCAGATGAAGCGCCCGCACGTAATTCAGTTTGGCCAGGAAGGTGATGATGAGCAGTGACGCAACGCCGCCGGCAATCAGCTTTAAGTACTTCATTTTTTGAAAATAACCAATCGACTTACGCCAAAAACAATAACCGGTACGAGACCGTAACTGAGCAATGCTGAGACGTACCGCGGACAGTAGGCATTTAGCTGATGCAAGATAGCGTAATTCAATAACATGGCCGCCAATTGCATGGCTGCGAACTGGCCGAACGACTTGAGCGCGTATTCTTTATGAAAGACGAATTTGCAATTCAGGTGGAACGACAGCGGGATGGCCAGAATGTATGAAACCAGCACCGAGGCAAAATCATTTCCCGTGAAAGAGAAGGCGATCAGATACAGGACGTACGCCGTTGTGGTGACCAGTACGCCTGTCACGCCGAATCTGACGAGTGTCTTGAATTCTGCAACCTTGTTTTGCACAAGAAAGTTCCGCTACTTATAAAATTTTGCAATTCTACATATGTTTACCGGCCACATCGCAATTTCTGTCCAGATCAGTGCCTGGACGAGGCTGAACTGCCATTCATTGAGCGCGCCTCGTGTGTCCGGATGAGCCCGGAGCGTAACTGACATGCGCAGAGTCGTGGGTGGAAAATACTGACGCTGGCAAAACGAAACGCCAATTCTTGTGTTTTTTGGCAACAAGCCGGGCCCTCTTGGTGGCCTTCGGCATATGACATTACGCCGGCGCCCCGGTGGCGCTGCGGCGTCAGACTGCCTCTTCTCAGATGGGGAGTGCCGCTCCTGCCCTCAGGCCAGGGCACGAAACGCCACGGAGACCGGATATTCGACCGCATGCATCGAGAGGGTCTTGAAGCCTGCACGCATGATGTAGGTCCATGCGTCCGCCCCGAACTCGGTTTGCACCATGAAGTCATCTGTGCCGGTGTTGTAGTCGCCGTGAAAGCTTTTTTTTCATTCCGGTCCTGTTTCTGGTCATCCTGTCTACGATGACCGGAACCGTAAAGCAAAGCGCGCCGCCCGGGTTCAATACACGTCTGCATTCCTGCAGCGCGTGGACGGGATTGGGAACGTGCTCCAATGTGTCGGAGTGAACCACCAGGTCAAAGGACGCGTCCGGATAAGGAATAGCATGAATGTCGACCTGGAGATATTCCCCGAACACATGATGCGGAAACCGACGCAGCGCCTGAGTGAGGTTGCCGGCCTCATTGATTTCCAGTATCGAAAACTTTTCGGCGTCCTTGCTGGAAGCAAAGGCCAGCAGCGTATCGGTGGTACCAATGTGATGGCGGATGGCATCCGCCAATGCGATCGACCGAAGATTGGCGCCGCACTGCGTGCAAGCCTCTCCCTGTTGCCTGTTGATATAGCCGGCTTCGTATTCGGACAACTGCCAGTCATTGGTCAGTTCATCCCAGAGAATTGTACGGGCTTCGAAATGTTCTCCGCCGCAGACTGTGCATTTCATGGTGTGTAGTTATGAAAAAGATGCGAAATTTTACACGCTATTGCATAGCCCCTCGTCGGGAAGTTCTCCCTTTTGCCCATGCAATGGGCGGATCGGTACCGTTTGATCCGGTCGGGATGAGCTTGCAGCGCTGGCAAGGGGCGGTCCCGGGCGCCCCTCGGCCGCGCCCGCAGACATTATTTACTTGGCGTGCGCTCGACGGTGCCAAGGTAGTTGCATAACCAGAGATCGATTGTCTTGCCCTGGAACAGCACAGAAGGCGGACCTTTGCGTTTGATGTTGCCCCAAACGCCCACGTGGGTGCCGAACGGAGCGCCCGGTCCGTACCACGCATAAGAAACTTCAAGCTTGGCCGCGAGCTTTTTGGGTGGAGCGAGCTCCAGTGCGATGGTGGTCGCGTTGGGGAAGGAAACCTTCTTGATCGGGATGTCGGCGCCGTTGGCTTTTACGCGGAATCCATACTGAGACGCCTGTTCGATCTGCGACACGTCGATCTCCGGCTTGCCGAAGCCGGACATGGGCTGCGATACCTTCAGCGAGATGGTCGAACCCTCGATTTTTCCAGAGAGGATCCGGAACGGCTCCCAGGTCTTCCCTTCAACGAGCGTGACATATTTGGCCAAGCCCTCGACTTCACCATATTGCGCATAGCCCATTCCGGTATTGTGCACGTTGTCGCCTTCGGCAATCGGGTAGGGGTAACGTGGATTGACAAGATGAACGCGAGACGCATGGGCCACGGCAAAGTCCAGCTGTCGCAGCGTATTGGCCGCCTGCACGTTCATGTCGGAGACGCCGCCGAACATGTCGGTGAAATAGTGGAGCGGTTTGTGTGTCCCGCCGTTGCCCTCATTGAGTGCCAGCTTGTCGAATGCTGCGACCATTTCCTTGAGTTGAGCGTAATAGTCGAAATCGTCAGTGGGAGAAAAAACGCCGTGGGTCCAGCCCACGCCTAGCCACCGGGTCTGTTTTCCATTGGCCTCATTGATTGCCGCGACCTTCTTGACGGCCTTGACCATCACCTCCCATGGCTGCGTGCCTGGCTGTAGTTGTTTCCAGGTGTACCCTGGATAGGCCATCCCGGCATCGACCACCTTGAATGGCGAATAGCCGTTTTTCTTGCTCAGTTTGACAAACGATCGCGCGGCGATATTTCCGATGTTCCCGGTGGCATTGTTGCTGCTTCCCGTCACCGTATTGTTCCAATTGAGCTCTTCGAGGTCGCCGTACTGCTCGGCCACCCATGGCAGGCTGATCGCTGGCAGCAGGGTATTGGTGTTTTTGGCCTTCGGGGCGAATGCATATCCCGGTCCATCGTCCGGTATCAGACCGGAAGAACTGATCGCCACCGATTGTGAGCGCCAGGACTGCCCGTAACTGATGAAGGCATTCATGACAGCGGATTCATCTGCGACCGCGCCCTTGTATCTGATCCGGTTCTTCTCGAAGGCCGGCGTGCGCAAGCTGGCTGCCGCACTCGACGGGTTTTTCGGTGCTGCATGCACAGCAGGTTCATTTGCGAGTGCCATGGTGGATGACAGGAACAGCACGGCAAAAATCGACAGGGTAGGCGGTGTCATTGTTATTTGGATTGGTTTGTTGAGGAGAATACATCTGCCAGAGCTCTGAGCGCCGCGTCAGTGGAAGCGGGAGGGTGCCATTGCAGTAACTGAAGCGTCTTGTCCTGGTTGACTTGCAGTGATCCGCACAGCCGCTGCATGACACTACGCTTGCCGGTGGCGGCTGCGGCGAACTGCAGCCAGCAGAGCGGTACCGGCAGCAAACGTGATGGCACACCCAGTGCCCGCGCGATGCGCGTGAGTAGCTCGGCAGTTGACAGATCAGTCCCGTCACTGACAAGGAAAACCTGGTTCCGCGCAGCCGGATGGTGCAAGCAGACGGTGATCAGGTCAACCAGGTTGTCGAGGGCCACGATGCTGCGTCGGTTATGCGTTACCGCACCCAGCGGCAGCGGTATCCCTTTTCGCACCCA
The DNA here is from genome assembly GCF_037076565.1 of Herbaspirillum sp. DW155. NCBI lineage: Bacteria > Pseudomonadati > Pseudomonadota > Betaproteobacteria > Burkholderiales > Oxalobacteraceae > Herbaspirillum > Herbaspirillum sp. DW155. The sequence continues at coordinate 545,786 of NZ_AP029028.1, forward strand.
ACGCATCATGCTCAGGAAATTGGCCTTCACCCCGGGACCATAGATCAGGACCGGCCGGATGATCGTCACGTCCATGGCGCCCTGCCGTGCCAGTTGCAGCAAGCCCTGTTCGGCTTCCAGTTTCGAGATGCCGTAAGGATCTGCCGGGGCCGGGATATCGTCGGCCGTGAAGGGATGGCCGGCGCGCGTGTGCTCCCCATTGACCTTGATCGAGCTGAGGAAGACGAAGCGCTTCACGCCCGCCGCCTGGGCCTGGCGCGCCAGGTTGAGCGTGCCATCGACATTGCAGCGGCGGAATTCCTGCAGCGGGTCGGCTGCCTTTTCCTGCATCACGTGTACCCGCGCGGCACAATGCACCACCACGTCCACGTGGGCGAGCGCAGCACGCCAGTCGGTGTGCGCATCGAGGGCGCCGCCCCGCACCACTTCCACGGCGGCGGGAGCGTCCCAGCCTGCGCTGTCGCGCAATGATGCACGTACGGCATAGCTGGAGGAGGTAGCGAGGTGGCGGACAAGCGCGCTGCCGACAAAACCGGAGGCGCCCGTGACAAGGATGCGCATGACGGGGATAAGGTGCGGACCGAAGATGAACGAAGCCGAGATACTAGCACCGTTGACCACGTAAAACGCCCCCGACCACGCTGGTGGCAGAGCCAGCGCCATCGGGGGCGTGTGCGGCGCGGACCGGGCAAGCGGTCCGCGTGGCCTGTTGTTGCTATCTGGCAGCTTGCGCAGGTGTGGTATTTTCCTGTAACCCGCCACCCAACGCCTTGTACAAATCAATCGCATTGTTCAACCGCAACTGCCGCGCCTGAATCAAGGACTGCTGCGCCGAGAACAGATCACGCTGCGCATCGAGCTGATCCAGCGACGACGCGATGCCATTCTTGAAGCGCAGGTCGGTCAGGTTCCGGCGTTCCTGCTGCGCGACGAGGAAGGCCTCCTGCGCTTTCACCTGATCGTCCAGCGCACCGCGCGCCACCAGCGCATCGGCCACCTCGCGGAAGGCCGTCTGGATGGTCTTTTCGTAGGTCACCACAGCCTGGTTCTTGCGTACTTCGGCCAGATCCAGATTGGCGCTGTTGCGGCCGTAGTTGAAGATCGGCAGCGACAGCGACGGACCAAAGCTCCACGCACCCGAACCCGACTCGAACAAGCCCCCCAGTGTGTTGCTGGCACTACCGTAGCTGCCCGTCAGCGTGATGCTAGGGAAGAAGGCTGCGCGCGCCGCACCGATGTTGGCATTGGCCGCCAGCAGGCTCTGCTCGGCCGAGCGGATGTCCGGACGATTGGTCAGCAGATCCGAGGGAAGGCCGGCCGGTATGTCGGTGACGATCTTTTCATCCGACAGCAGTTGCGCCGGCGGCAGATTGCCCACCTTCTTGCCGACCAGGAGCGTCAATGCATTCTCGGCCTGCGCCCGCTGGCGCTCCAGCTGCGCCTTGGAAACCCGGGCCGATTCCACCAGCGTCTGTGACAGCCGGTAATCCAACGCCGAACTGGCGCCCACGTCAAAGCTCTTTTTCGCCAGCGCGAGGTTGGCTTCGCGCGACTGGAGCGTGTCATTGGCCAGCTGCAGCTGCTCCGCATAGGAACGCTCGGAGAGATAAGCCTGCGCCACCTGGGCAATCAGGCTGATCTGCGCCGACTTCTGCGCTTCTTCGGTGGCGAGATAGGTCGCCAGTGCCGCATCCTTGAGGCTGCGCACGCGACCGAAGAAGTCCAGCTCGTAGGCCGGAACGGCCAGTCCGACCTGATAGCTGTTGCTGATGACCGGTTGTCCCGTCAGCGACTGGCTGGCCGCCGTGCGGGTGCGCGCGGCATTGCCGCTCACGTTCAGGCCGGGCAGCAAATCGGCGCGGGCGATCTGGTACTGGGCACGCGCTTGCTCGATGTTGAGCACCGCCGTGCGCAGGTCACGGTTGTTCTCCAGGGCGGCTGCGATCAGCTGCTGCAGGCGCTCGTCGGGGAAGAACTGGCGCCAGCCCAGGTTCACCGCCTGCAGTTCGGCACGGCCAGCGGCATCGGCCGGATAGGAGGCTTCCACCGGCGCTTGCGGACGATCATAAGTGGGCGCCAGCGAGCAGCCCCCCAATACGCCGGCCACCATCAGCGCTGCGCACAATTGCAGCAGGCGAGGCGAGCGCGGCAACGACAGTTTGGTCATTGTCATTCTCCACTATCAATCTTGGGCGAGTGCTCGGCGTCAAACTTGCGCTGACGCTCGCTGCCCTTGAATACTTTGCGCACGACCACGAAGAAGATCGGCACCAGGAACACGGCCAGCACGGTGGCGGTAATCATGCCGCCCATGACGCCGGTACCGATGGCGCGCTGGCTGGCCGAACCGGCACCAGAGGCGATGGCCAGCGGCAGCACACCGAGGATGAAGGCCAGCGAGGTCATGATGATCGGACGGAAGCGCAGGTGTACCGCTTCCAGCGTCGCCTCGATCAGGCCCATGCCTTGCGCCTGCAGATCCTTGGCAAACTCGATGATCAGAATCGCGTTCTTGGCCGACAGACCCACCACCGCAATCATCCCCACCTTGAAGTACACGTCGTTGGGCATGGCGCGCAGCGTCACACCCAGCAGTGCACCGAGGATACCCAGCGGCACCACCAGCATCACCGCCAGCGGGATCGAGGTGCTTTCATACAAGGCCGCCAGCACCAGGAACACCGCGATCAGCGACAGGGCATACAGCGCGGGCGCCTGGTTGCCGGAGGTCTTTTCTTCCAGCGACTGGCCGGTCCATTCGAAACCGAAGCCCGGCGGCAGCTTGGTCACGAAGGATTCCATCTCGGCCATGGCTTCACCCGTACTGCGTCCGGGAGCGGCACCACCGGCGATCTTCATGGCCGGATAGCCGTTGTAGCGCACCAGCTGCACCGGGCCGTTGATCCACTTGGCCGTCACGAAGGCCGAGAACGGCACCATGCCACCGTTGGAGTTGCGGGCATACAAACCGGTCAGATCTTCAGGTTGCAGGCGGCGGTTGGCATCGGCCTGGACGATCACGCGCTGCTGGCGGCCCATGTTGGGGAAATCGTTCACATAGGACGAACCCAGTGCCGTCGAGAGCACGCTGTTGATCGTCGAGAACGGCACGCCCAGCGCATTGGCCTTGTCGCGGTCGATGTCCAGTTGCAGCTGCGGCGCATCTTCCAGACCTTCCGGACGTACACCGGCCAGCACCTTGCTCTGCGCGGCCATGCCCAGGACCTGGTTGCGTGCCTGCACCAGCGCAGCATGACCCAGGCCGGCACGATCCTGCAGACGGAACGTGAAACCGGTGGCGTTACCCAGTTCCGGAATCGGCGGCGGGTTCAGCGGGAACACGATCGCATCCTTGATCCGCGAGAAGGCACCGAAGGCCTTGCCGGCGATGGCATCGGCCGATTGCGACTTGTCACGCTCGGACCAGTCCTTGAGCGGAGTGAACACCAGCGCTGCGTTCTGACCGTTACCGGAGAACGAATAACCCAGCACCGCAATGGCGTGTTCCACGGCCGGATCCTTGAGGTAGTACTGCTCGATCTGCTTGACCACCTCAAGGGTGCGTGCCGTGCTGGCGCCCGGCGGCAGCTGGACGTTGGTGATGATGTAGCCCTGGTCTTCGTTGGGCAGGAAGGAGGCCGGCAGGCGCACGTAGAGCAGACCCACGCAGGCCAGAATGACCACGTAGACGATCATGTAGCGGCCGGCCTTGGTCAGCATGCGGCCGATCAAGCCCTGATAGCCACTGGCGGTGGTGTTGAACTTGCGGTTGAACCAGCCGAAGAAGCCCTTCTTCTCGTGGTGGTGACCCTTTTCCACGGGTTTCAGGATGGTTGCGCACAGCGCCGGTGTGAGGGTGAAGGCCATCAGCACCGAGAACACCATGGAGGCCACCATCGACAGCGAGAACTGACGATAGATCGCACCCACCGCACCCCCGAAGAAGGCCATCGGGATGAACACCGCGATCAGCACCAGGGTGATGCCGATGAGCGCACCGCTGATCTGGCCCATCGCCTTGCGGGTCGCTTCAGGCGGCGAGAGTCCTTCCTCGCTCATGATGCGTTCGACGTTTTCCACCACCACGATGGCATCGTCGACCAGAATACCGATGGCCAGCACCATGCCGAACATGGTCAGCACGTTGATCGAGAAGCCGAACAACAGCAGGGTGGCAAAGGTACCCAAGAGCGCCACCGGCACCACGATGGTGGGGATGATGGTGTAGCGGATGTTCTGCAGGAACAGGAACATCACCAGGAACACCAGCACGATGGCTTCGATCAGGGTCTTGACCACTTCCTCGATCGAGATCTTGACGAACTTGGAGGTGTCGTAGGGGATGGTGTACTTCACACCGGCCGGGAAGTACTTGGACAGTTCTTCCATCTTCTTGTGCACGGCCGTGGCGGTGCCCAGCGCATTGGCGGTGGGCGAGAGCTGCACGCCGATGAACGATGAAGGCTTGCCGTCCAGGCGACCGGAGGTGTCATAGCTCTGGCCACCCACTTCCACCCTGGCCACGTCGCGCAGGCGCACGGTCGAGCCATTGGCATTGGCGCGCAGCACGATGTTGCCGAACTGCTCGGGCGAGGTCAGCTGGCCGTTGACCACCACGGTCGCGGCAATCTGCTGGGTACCGGGGCTGGGCAGGGCGCCCAGGGTGCCACCGGCCACCAGCGCGTTCTGCGCGGTGATGGCGGCGGTCACATCGCCGGGCGTCAGGCTCAGGCCGATCAGCTTGTTCGGATCGATCCAGATGCGCATGGCGCGTTCGGTGCCGAACAGCTGTGCCTGGCCCACGCCGGGCACGCGCTTGATTTCGTTCAGGACATTGCGCGACAGATAGTCACCCAGCGCCACCGGATCGAGCTTGCCATCGGTGGAAGACAAGCCGATGAAGAGCAGGAAGTTCGAACGCGACTTGGTGACCTGCACGCCCTGTTGCGTCACGGCCGCCGGCAGGCGGGCCTCGACGCGCTTCAGGCGGTTCTGGACATCCACCGCCGCCAGGTCCGGATTGGTTTCGGGCGAGAAGGTGATGGTGATCTGCACCTGGCCGTTGGCCTGGCTTTGCGACTCGATGTATTGCAGGCCATCGGCGCCGTTCATTTCCTGTTCGATCAGGCTGGTCACCGAATCGTCCAGGGTCTGCGCGGTCGCACCCGGATAGGTGGCGGTGACCACGATGGTCGGCGGCGCAATGTTGGGGTACTGGGACACCGGCAGGCCGGTGATGGCCAGCGCACCGGCCAGCATGATGAAGATCGCTAGCACCCACGCAAATACGGGGCGATCAATAAAGAACTTTCCCATCTGGCAGCCTCTTAGTTAGCTTTCGGTTGGGTGCTCGCCTCTGGCTTGGCCGGCTGGCCGTCAGCCGGTGCGGAAGCGCCCGCGGGATTCCATTGGACCGGCTTGACGGTGGCGCCCGGACGGACCTTCTGCAGGCCTTCCACGATGACGCGATCACCTTCCTTCAAGCCATCGGTGACTTGCCAGTTGTTGCCGCGCGCACCGCCGGTCTTGACCGGACGGGCCTCGACCTTGTTCTCGGCATTGACCACCATCACCGAGGAGCCGCCGGCGTCGCGCGTAACGGCTTGTTGCGGCACCAGCAGGGCCTGTTCGTCCACGGCCTGTTCGATCTTGGTACGCACATAGGTACCCGGCAGCAGCAGGCGCTTGGGGTTGGGGAACTCGGCGCGCAGCGAGACCGTACCGGTACCCTCATCCACGCTCACATCGGAGAACAGCAGCTTGCCCGGCTGGTCGTAGGGCTGGCCGTTTTCCAGCACCAGGGTCACGCTGGCCTTGTTGTCGCCCACGGTCTTCAACTGGCCGGCCGCCATGGCCTGTTGCAGCCTGAGCAGGTCGGCGCTGGACTGGGTGACGTTGACGTAGACCGGATCAAGCTGCTGCACCAGCGCCAGCTGGGTCACGTCGCTCTGGCCCACCAGCGCGCCCTCGGTCACCAGCGCGCGGCCGATGCGTCCGGAGATCGGCGAGGTCACCGTGGCATAGCCCAGGTTCAGGCTGGCCGTTTGCACCGCCGCCTTGCCGGAGGCCACATCGGCCTCGGCCTGTTTCTGGGAAGCGACCGCGTTGTCGTAATCCTGCCTGGAGATGGCATTGACTTCCACCAGCGGCTTGTAGCGTTGCACCGTCAGCGTGGTCTGGGTCAGGTTGGCCTGGGCGCGTGCCAGCGTGGCTTGCGCGCTTTCCAGGCTGGCCTTGTACTGGGCCGGATCGATCTTGAAGAGCACCTGGCCTTCCTTGACCTCGCTGCCTTCCTTGAAGACACGTTTCTGGACGATGCCCGCCACCCGTGCGCGCACCTGCGCCGTGCGGAAGGCTTCCACGCGGCCCGGCAGTTCATTGGTAATGGCCACACGCTGCTGGGCGATGGTCACCACCGAGACCTCGGCCGGCGGCATCTGGCCGCCTTGGGCGGCGGGTTTCTGACCGCAGGCGACCAGCGCGGCGGCAACGGCGACGGTCATGGTGAGGCGCGTGAAACGACTGACTGAGCTCATAGATATCTCGCACGAAAGTAAAGTTGACGCCGCCAGAGCGGCGATGAAACGAATTCGGTAAAACCGGTCACGACGATGATGCTGTGCCTGTCACCCGCAGATGGTCGGATGAATGCGTCAGGCCGCAGATTGCTGCAATGCAAGAAATCCCCCACCCGCTTCCCGGCAGGGTGATGAATTTTTTTGCAGATGTTGAACGGCAGGACTTGAAGCGGATGCTATTATACATACATCCATGAATGTATGTATTTCTTCTAAACATCACCTTAATTTAGCAAAATTGTTCGAAATGGCGTAGCTAAATATGAGCGAAACCTTGCATTTTCTTGAAAGAGCGGCTCTGATGCCGCTCCCGCTGCAGTGAATCCGAGCTCTTCCCTACGCGGGCCTTACCGCCGGGTCGAGTGAAAGACGAAAACCAACGCCAGAATATTGTGCCTGAATCTCAAATAGTCATTCATGACCGTGCCTGCTCAAATGAAGCCCAAGGCATCCATCCGCCGTTTGCAGGCCATGTGCATGCGCAGCAGGGGCGCGCCATGGCTGAGCTGACGGGCGCCGTCATGGTCATTTCTCCGGGAGCTTGCTGACATGGCCCGATCGACCAAGGAAGAAGCGCTGGAAACCCGTTCCCGCATCCTCGATGCGGCCGAGCAGGTGTTCCATGAGCGCGGCGTGTCGCAAACCTCACTGGCCGACGTGGCCAAGGCGGCCGAGGTCACGCGCGGCGCCATTTACTGGCATTTCAAGAACAAGACGGATCTGTTCGATGCCATGTGCGAGCGGGTGCGCCTGCCGATGGAAGCGGTGCTGGAAGAAAACGCCAGCCCGCAGGTGGAAGACCCGCTGGGCCAGTTTCTGCGCAGCGGCATCTACGTGCTGACCATGGCGGCGACCGATGAGCGCTGCCGTCGCGTGTTCGACATCATCTTCAACAAGTGCGAATTCGCCGACGCGCATGACCCGATCCTGATTCGCCAGCGCGAATGCCACGTCGATGGCCTGTTGCGGCTGGAACAGATCCTGGGCAACGCGGTGGCACGCGGCCAGCTCCCGGCCACGCTCGATATCCGCCTGGCCTGCCTGGCCGCGCATGCCACCTTCAGCGGCTTGCTCACGGACTGGTTCTTTTCACCCGACAGTTTTGATCTGGTCAAGGATGGCGAACGCATCCTGGCGGCCTCGCTCTATGCGCTCAAGACTGCGCCTTCGCTGCAGAAGCCGCAGCCGGAGTGAGCCTCGCAAACCGGGCGGTTTTCAGGCGATATGAAGGATCAGGTAAAAATCGGGGGGAAATCAGGCAGGCCGGAGAACCCGGCCCCCGCCAGACCGGCCTGCGTCATGTGCATGACGCCCGCCGGCCCAGGTGCGATATGAAGCAATAAGCCGGAATCAATAGGTCGGCATCGAGGGATCGACCTGGTTCGCCCAGGCATGTACCCCACCGGTCAGGTTGATGACCTTGGAAAACCCCTGGCGCTCCAGGAAGGCCGCCACCTGCATGCTGCGGCCGCCGTGATGGCAGATGCAGACCACCGGCTGTTCTTCATCCAGCTCCGAGAAACGGCCGGGGATGGTGTTCATCGGGATCAGCTGTACGCCGGCGATGTGGCAGGTCTGGTATTCCCAGGGCTCGCGCACGTCCAGCAGCAGGGGCGTGGGGCGGTCCGGATCGTTGATCCAGGCCGCCAGTTCCGGGGCAGTGATGTGCTCCATGGTGCTTTCCTGTCTCGGCCGTGCGGTTCAGAACGTGAAGTGGGAGGGCGTGATCGCTGCATGCAGCGGCTTGGCCAGGGTTTCCACGATGTTGACGGTCTCGAAGACGTGTTCCGAGGTGCGGGTGATCAGTTGCAGTTCCATCACCGGGGCCGAGCCGACGATGGCCAGCAGGCGGCCGCCGATCTTGAGTTGCTTGCCGAAGGTATCCGGCAGCACCGGCAGCGAGCCGGAAATGACGATCACGTCGTATTCGGCGGCCTTGCCATCGGCGCCGGTCCAGCCTTGCGCGCCATTGCCCAGTTGCACGTCCACGTTGGCCACGCCGTAGTCGGCCAGGTTCTGTTCGGCCAGGGCCTTCAGTTCCGGCGAGATTTCCACGGTCGTCACGTGACGCGCCTTGTGCGCCAGCAGCGCGGCCATGTAACCCGAACCTGCGCCGATTTCCAGCACATATTCGTGCTTCTTCACATTGGCTTCCTGCAGGATGCGCGCTTCGATCTTGGGCGCCAGCATGTTTTCACCACCCGGCAGCGGGATCTCGGTATCGAAGAAGGCCAGGCTGCGATAGGCGGCCGGGACGAATTCTTCACGCTTGACGACCATCAGCAGGTCCAGCACGTCTTGCGCCAGCACGTTCCAGGGGCGGATTTGCTGCTCGATCATGTTGAAGCGGGCTTGTTCGATATTCATGGCGGTGGCTCGATCTAATCTAATAGCGACGGAAAGGCAGCATTTTATCAAACACCGCCAGGGTAATCAGCCCATCTGTGCGCGTAAAAAGGCCGGGATTGGGCTGGTGTTGCGGGTTTTCCTCAGTGCAATGCGAGTGGGCGGGTGGCCATCAGGCTTTCAGGCCATGGAGGCAGAGGTCGATCATGTTCTCCAGATAGGTCAGCGGATCGAGGCGAACGGCCCCGCAAGGTGCGAGTGACTGTTCCCACAGCATCAGCATGATCAGGGGCGCGACGATGACCTTCTTCATCGCTTCGGCGTCGACCCGGCGAAATTCGCCGCGCGCCATGCCGCGTTCGAGTACGCGCACGATGGTGGCATCGCCGCGCTCGGTGATTTCTTCATGATAGAAGCGCGCCAGTTCGGGGAAGTTGCCCGATTCCGCCACCATCAGCTTGGCCAGGCCCATCAGGCCCGACTGCGAGGCGGACTGCCACCAGTGCATGATGAGGTCGCGCAGCAATTCGGCGCTGCTGCCGGCGTGGCCTTCGATGCGCGCTTCGGCCTGGTCCAGCAAGGGGAGCAGGTTGGTGCGCACCACCGACTTGAAGAGGCTTTCCTTGCCGTCGAAATAGAGATAGAGCGTGCCCTTGGACACGCCCGCGCGGGCGGCCACGTCTTCCAGACGGGTGGCGGCATAGCCGCGTTCGACGAACAATTCCAGGGCCGCCGCCAGCAATTCGTGCGGGCGGTCCTGCTTGCGTCGTTCCCAACGCGGTTCTTTGGCCGATGCAGACATGAGAAACAAGATTACCGGGACGGGGCACTGTAAGTGCCAAGCCGCGCCGCCGTCAAGCGGGCAGATCAAGCCACCGGATCAAGCACGGCGCGATGCACTACAATGCAGGCCCGCTGCTCCACCAGGAAAGCCCATGAACTGCCGAGACGCGTGCGGCGCCTGCTGCATCGCCCCTTCCATCACCAGCCCGATTCCCGGCATGCCGCAAGGCAAACCGGCCAACGTGCCCTGCGTGCAACTGGGCGATGACATGCGCTGCAAGATTTTCGGCCGGCCCGAACGCCCGGCCTTCTGCGCCGGCCTGCAGCCGTCGCTGGAGATGTGTGGAGAGTCGCGCCCGCAAGCCATCGCCTGGCTGAACCGGCTGGAGACGCTGACAGCGCCGGGCAGCGATGATGCTGACCAGCGACCGGAAGTGAACGCCTGAACGAACGGGAAAGCCTGTCTAGAAGGCTTCCTCGCGCCGCCGTCGGGCTTCTTCGCGGATATCCTCGATGAGCCGGCGGGTATCCACCTTTTCCTTGAGGTGGGCGGCATGGGCTTCACGGCTGATGGGAGCGGTGGTCGTCAGCTCCTTCAGATCGGCAGTACTTTCTTCGTGTCGATGATGCACCGCTGCTCCTGAATCGATAGAGGGGAGGGAGGAACTCTGCCTTTGTACCACGGATCGGCGTCATTTGGCGAGTTTGGCATCAAATGAACGCTGATACGGGGCCGATGTGCCCCGTTTCGGTTCTCAGGGGAAGATTTCGGTGAGCCGCTCGCTGGGACGCACCAGCATCGTGCCCCGGGGTGCCACCACGATGGGACGGTTGATGAGGATGGGATGCTCCAGCATCGCATCGATGAGCTGCTCATCGCTCACCGATGGCGCGTCCAGCCCCAATTCCTTGTAGAGCGCTTCCTTGGTGCGTACCACCTCGCGCACCGGCACGCCCATGGCCGCGATCAGCTGCTTGAGCGTGGCCCGGTCGGGCGGACTTTTCAGGTATTCGATGATGGTCGGCTCGACGCCGCCGTCGCGCAGTCCTTGCAGGACGTTGCGCGAGGTGCCGCATTTGGGGTTGTGATAAATGGTGACGCGGGTGTCGTTGCTCATGATGCCAAGTGATGAGATGAAGAAAAAGCCATGTTAGCGCGGATTCACGACAGCAAAACGCGAGTTTTGTCACCCTGCTAAGGTAGAATCCATTTTTGTTGCAGCGCACCGATTGCACTTTTTGCATGATGGTGTGGTCGAAAGGCCGCTTTTTATCGTGACTCAGGATGACGCCAGCCCCCTCCGACACAGCCCGCGCGCGACATTGCGGCAGCCGGAGCGCAAAAAAATGGGCAAATGCTTCATGTTGACCACCTTATCGCGGTCGGATGGATGAATAAGCCGGCTTTCCAGCGGCAAACCAAGCAATTTCCTTCATTTCCCTTCAACCCCTCATCAAAAGCCACCCACAGCACCCGTATGGATACTCTCCTCGCGCTCAAGGCGCTCATCATGGGCATCGTCGAAGGCCTGACCGAATTCCTGCCCATTTCCTCCACCGGCCACCTGATCCTGGCCAACAGCCTGTTGCAATTCACCGGTCCCGAGTTCTCCAAGGACAAGGCCGACGTCTTCGAGATCGTCATCCAGGCCGGCGCCATCCTGGCGGTGTGCTGGGAATACCGCGTGCGCATCGCCACGGTCCTGACTGGCATGTTTACCGACCGCAAGGCCCAGCGCCTGGTGATCAACCTGATCGTGGCCTTCCTGCCGGCGGCCATCCTCGGCTTCCTGTTCAGCCGCCGCATCAAGGAAGTGTTGTTCAATCCGGTCTCGGTGGCCATTGCCTTCATCGTCGGCGGCCTCATCATTCTGTGGGTGGAACGCCGCAACAAGGACCGCATGAGCATGGCCTCGGCCCGCGTCGAAACCGTGGACGACATGACCCCGCTGGATGCCCTCAAAGTCGGCATCGCCCAGGCCTTCGCCCTGATCCCCGGCACCAGCCGCTCGGGCGCCACCATCATCGGTGGCATGATGTTCGGCCTGTCGCGCAAGGCGGCGACCGAATTTTCGTTCTTCCTGGCCATCCCGACGCTGTTTGCCGCCACCATCTACTCGCTCTACAAGGAACGCGCCCTGCTGTCGGCCGCCGACGTGCCGCTCTTCACCGTGGGCACCGTGGCCGCTTTCGTTTCGGCCTTCCTGTGCGTGCGCTGGCTGCTGCGCTACATCAGCTCGCACGATTTCACCGTCTTCGCCTGGTACCGCATCGTCTTCGGCATCATCGTGCTGGTGACCGCCTATACCGGCGTGGTGGTTTGGGTGGAGTGACGCCCCGCCAGGCCGGTACAACCCGGTACTTCGCGCCTGATGCCGGTGCGTCAGGCAGCTGTCAGCCAGCGCCAAGGCCGGCACGATACACTGCAGTACCCGCCGCTGGCCTCGATGCTGGCGGCGGTCAACAACATCCTTTTCGCCAACTCCCTTCAGAGCACACTCCATGGCCAACGTCTGCAGCGCCGGGCTTGATATCGGCTTTGCCTCACTGAGTTACGCACAGATTGGTTTCCTCGGCATCGTCCAGGGCATCACCGAACTGCTCCCCATTTCATCGACGGCCCACATGCGCGTGGTGCCGGCCTTCCTGGGCTGGCATGATCCGGGCTCGGCCTTCTCGGCAGCCATGCAGCTGGCCGCGCTGGCGGCCGTCATCAGCTACTTCCGGCGCGACGTGAGCGCGGTCACCGGCGGCAGCCTGGCCGCCTGGCGTCGCCGCGATTTCAACGATCCCATGTTCAAGCTGGCCGTGGCCATCATCCTGGCGACCATTCCCATCGGCATTGCCGGGCTGGCGCTGTCGCATGTCTTGAATGCCTGCGGCTCTCCGCTGCGCAGCCTGAGCGTCATCGGCTGGTCCTGCATCGTCATGGCGGTGCTGCTGGCGATTTCTGAAATGGTCTGCCGCCATCGCCGCAGCGTCGACCAGATGCGCCTGCGCGATGCCCTGATCGTCGGGCTGGCGCAGGTCGGTGCGCTGATCCCGGGTGTCTCGCGTTCCGGCTCCACGCTCACGGCGGCGCTGTTCCTGAACTTCCGCCGCGAGGAAGCGGCGCGCTTTTCCTTCCTGCTGGGTTTGCCTGCCATCGCCCTGGCCGGCTTGAAGGAACTGGCCGTGCTGCTGCATGCGCATATCCCGCTGGAAGCCTGGGGCGTGCTGCTCTTTGGCCTGGTGGTGGCGAGCGTGTCGGCCTTCGCTGCCATCTGGGGCCTGATGAAATTCCTGGAGCGTTTCTCCACATGGCCCTTCATTGCCTATCGAGCTGCGCTGGGCGTTTTCCTGCTGCTGGCGGTGTCGCGAGGCTGGCTGCAATAAAATAGCGCCTTTGCTACGCAGCAGCTTCAGGTTTTTCCATGGTCGATCTCGATTCCCTGCCTCCCGGCGCCACCCAGCAAGAACGCGCACTGCACGTGCTGGAAACGGTGTTCGGCTACTCGTCCTTCCGCGGTCATCAGGGCGAGATCGTCCAGCACGTCGCCAGTGGCGGCGATGCCCTGGTGCTCATGCCCACCGGCGGCGGCAAGTCGCTCTGCTACCAGGTGCCGGCGCTGCTGCGCGAGGGCACCGGCGTGGTGGTGTCGCCGCTGATCGCGCTGATGCAGGATCAGGTCGATGCGCTGGCCGAAGTCGGCGTGCGCGCGGCCTTCCTCAATTCCACCCAGAGTTTCGACGAAGCCCTGCAGATCGAACGGCGCCTGCGCCAGGGTGATCTGGACGTGCTCTACGTCGCGCCGGAACGCCTGATGACCCCGCGCTGCCTGGAGCTGCTCGAATCGGCCCGCATCGCGCTCTTCGCCATCGATGAAGCGCACTGCGTCTCGCAATGGGGCCATGATTTCCGTCCGGAATACATCAAGCTTTCCATCCTCCACGAACGCTTCCCGCAGGTGCCGCGCATCGCGTTGACGGCCACCGCCGACCAGCAGACCCGCGAAGAAATCATCCATCGCCTGCAACTGGAAGATGCGCGCCAGTTCGTCTCCTCCTTCGATCGTCCCAACATCCGCTACCAGATCGTGGAAAAGGCCAATGGCCGCAAGCAGTTGCTGGATTTCATCAAGAGCGAACATCCGGAAGACGCCGGCATCGTCTACTGCCTCTCGCGCAAGAAGGTCGAGGAGACCGCCGAGTTCCTGCGCGGCGAGGGCCTCAATGCGCTGGCCTATCACGCCGGCATGGACTACGCGCTGCGCACGAAGAACCAGGCGCGCTTCCTGCGCGAAGACAAGATCGTGATGGTCGCCACCATCGCCTTCGGCATGGGCATCGACAAGCCCGACGTGCGCTTCGTCTGCCACCTCGACCTGCCCAAGAGCGTGGAAGGCTATTACCAGGAAACCGGCCGCGCCGGCCGCGACGGCCTGCCCGCCGACGCCTGGATGGCCTATGGCCTGCAGGACGTGGTGCAGCAGCGTCGCATGATCGACGAATCCGAAGCCGACGAAACCTTCAAGCGCGTGCTCGGCACCAAGCTCGACGCCATGCTGTCGCTTTGCGAGACCTTGCATTGCCGGCGCGTGCACCTGCTCGATTACTTCGGCGAACACTCCAGCCCCTGCGGCAATTGCGACACCTGCCTGACCCCGCCGGAGTCCTTCGATGCCACGGTCGAGGTGCAGAAGTTGCTCTCCACCGTCTATCGCGTCGAGCAGCGCTTTGCGCCCGGCCACGTGATCGAGGTGCTGCGTGGCATCGATGGCGAACGCGTCAAGCAGTGGCGGCATGACCAGCTTTCCGTCTTTGGTGTGGGCAGTGATCGCGGCGAGGCCGAATGGCGCGCCATCCTGCGCCAGGTGATCGCGCTGGGTTTGCTGACGGTCGATGCCGAGAACTACAGTGCCCTGAAACTCACCGAAGCTGCGCGCCCGGTGCTGCGCGGCGAACAGCAGGTGCAATTGCGTCGTTACCGCAAGCCGGAGAAGGCCAAGCGCAGTTCACAGCGTTCCAGCTTCGTCGAGACCGATCTCAACACCGAAGAACAGGCGCTCTTCGAAAAACTGCGCTGGTGGCGCATGGAAACCGCGCGCGCCCACAACGTGCCGGCCTACGTCATCTTCCACGATGCCACCATGCGCGAAATCGCCAAGGCCCGGCCGCAATCGCTGGACGACCTGCGCCACGTCACCGGCGTGGGCGAGAAGAAACTGGAAACCTACGGTGCCCAGATCATCGAACTGATTGCCGAGATGCAGGCGGGATAGCGGCAGGAGGCTGGGGATGGGTGGAAAATGGTCAATATGAAGTTTTCTGCATCAGCTGCCCCGTAGCCCCATGAAAAACGGCATGTCCTGTGAAGGAACATGCCGTTTTTCATGGAGCCGGGGAGAGCGAATCGATCAGGTGCGCTTCTCGAACACCAGATCCCACACGCCATGACCCAGGCGCAGGCCACGGTTTTCGAACTTGGTGGTATCGCGGTAATCCGGACGCGGCACGTAGCCGGAGGGATCGGTTGCGGTGTTCTTCAGGGTCGGTTCAGCCGACAGCACTTCCAGCATCTGGATTGCGTATTCTTCCCAGTCGGTGGCGCAGTGGATATAGCCACCGGACGCCAGGCGCGTGCTGATCAGTTGCACCAGCGGCGACTGGATCAGGCGGCGCTTGTTGTGGCGCGCCTTGTGCCAGGGATCGGGGAAGAACACGTGCACGCCGGCCAGCGATCCGGGCGCGATCATGTTGGTGAGGACTTCGACGGCATCGTGCTGGATGATGCGCACGTTTTCCAGCTGGCCTTCGCCGATCAGCTTGAGGTAGCTGCCCACGCCGGGTGTATGGACTTCGACGCCGATGAAGTTCTTCTCAGGCATCAGGGCCGAGATCTTGGCGCTGGTTTCACCCATGCCGAAGCCGATCTCGAGGATGGTCGGCGCCTGGCGTCCGAAGGTCGCCGCCAGGTCCAGCGGCGCCTTGTCGTAAGGGACGAGGAAGCGTGGGCCCAGTTCTTCCAGGGCGCGTCCTTGCGCAACCGACACGCGTCCGGCGCGGGTGACGAAACTACGGATACGGCGCTCGCTGGGATCGTAGAACAGCGGCTTGCCGGATTTGTTTTCAGACATGGATGACTCGAAGCAATTGAGGGCAGCCCGCGAGGTCGCGCCGGTCGGGGGCGGAGGGGAGGGCTGCTGGGAAGCGGTCTGGAGCGGGTGAAGGGGATCGAACCCTCGTCTTAAGCTTGGGAAGCTTCTGCTCTACCATTGAGCTACACCCGCGAAGACCGGCATTTTACGCGGTTTTAAGGTTGTTGCGAACTAGAAGATTGTTCAATAGTAGCGATTCTGAATTAGCCGATTGCTTCAGGCAAGCTCTCGAAAAATCAGTAGTCGCGGAATAAATGATGCAGCGCTTAAGACGTAAATCTACCTAAAGGAGGGCAAGAATTGTCTGTGCCCAATCTACTGACCACAGTCAGAAGAAAACTTAGGACTGTTAGCCGAGGTTGTGACGAAAAAAATCTATTGCCTATGGACTAACTTGCTTGAGACGGCATTTCGATTTTTGTGATGACTTGCCCTAAATCAGGCAACTTATTTCCTGCGTAAATCAATAACTCAAAGTCTGAACTGAGCGTAGCACATGCCCGTACGAAAGTCGTTCGCGAAAGTAGGATATCCTCATGAGCGATACACTTAAGCGCTTTGCATTTATCGTTGATGTGGGGTGATACGAAGCTGAGCTTCGTGTGCTCGAAACGATGAACAATTTGGTGTGCAAACTCGTTTCTGATTTCACGAATGATGTGTAGGTCCGATTTTATGGTCGCACTTACCAATCCTAAAAGACTGCAAAGATCGATTTTTGCAGAGAATGTTGAAAGCGGACCATTGCCAGAAAATAGTCTGCTCCAAGCTTTATTATCGGAATGAAGCGATGACTCTATCGCGGCAGTCATCGCTTCTTCTACCCATGCCGCACCAACTATCGCCACCCCGCGGTCCGTTTGTTCTTCTATCTCTTCAATGAGCGCCAGCATGCGCTTTCGCCCTTCTGCTGAATTTGGATTGAGTCTCATGTGGATGGCACTGGTTTAATAGAGCTAGGTGGAAGAAGTGGAATTTTCTGGATCTAGTATCGGCCTAGCTACTGATTCAAATTATTGAGCACGCATGCTTTGCAAAAAGCTGATCAAACTGGGTGATTACATATGCACTCACGTTGGGCTACACCGCCAAGAGCCGATCATAATGCTCCGGAAAACTGAGGTCGGTTATAAGGAGCGGGAATTGGAGGACGGAGGTCGCTCATGCTTGTTGTAAGGCAAATTAATCCAAAGTAACTTCTGTTTCCCAGTTTACTTATCCTTATCTTGTTCCTTGGCCTCCCGCGCCTTCCTCTCTTTGGCATATTTCTCCGACATCTTGCGCCACTGATTCAATTGCCGGAAGTAAGTCCTTTTGACGCTGACCTCCGAGAGAGGTTGGATAGCCCGGACTGGACTGACGGGTGGAACGCGACGTTCGCTCATGATCTCTTCTCCTACTGGGCTTGTTTGCTCGCTGTTGTCATCTGCCAGCGAGACTTTAAATCATTACCGTACTAATCTCGGAGAGCAGGTCAAATAGAAGCTGAGAAAACTACGCTATTGCCACTTCCTTTCACTGAGACCCCTGGCAATTTCTTCTAAGTTGTCGGGTATCGACGCTAGATAGTTTTTAAGATCAAGATATCTGTGCCCCATAATTCCCCCGTCTGATTCTTTGCGGAAGTCACAAGCCACCATTTCATCGCATAAGAAAAATTGCGTCTCTGTGGTCAGGTCCCATCCATTGTTCTCTTTGGCTTCTCTGGCAACAGCAATAATCCGAGCAATTTCTTCGGAAGTTAGTATTGCAGAGGAAGGCCTCTTCCTCTTTGCATCAACCGCTTCTACAGTATTTTTTTCCAGATTTATATCGCATATAACTACCTTGCTGATTTTTCCTAGTGCTCGGATTCCCTTCTGGTGATATATCCCGAGATAGGCAGAATGGCGGCGGCTCCAAGTAGATGGGCAATAGTAGAGTTTATAACGGATATTTTCCCGGAACGAACGGCCGCACGGCGGAGCAAATATCGTATGGCTATCTGTATCAAGTAATTTTTCTTCGCTACAAAAGGCCTCGAAATCTGCTGCTAAAGCCAACATTTCCTCGTCGTGTTCAGAAAGACATCTTCTGAAATGCGATATGACCTTCTCAAATGAAGTTTGCAAGATTTGGGGGCCTCCAGATTCATCTCTCTGTAATGATCTGATTTCCTCTTGACTTAACGCAGGGCCGTTAGTACTCAGTAAAAGCAAGTATTGCTGTGGTTGTCCCTGCTTAAAATGAGACAGATGATTTCTTAGCTGTTCTATTCGAAAGTTTGGGCCTAATTTTGTCTCGATCGCAATCTTGAACCCCTCTTGATAGATGTACCCGTCAAGTATGCTTCTTTCGGTGCCGATCTGTTGTTTGAAGTGAAGCGAGATATCAGGGACAGCCGCATCTTCTTCTGCACACAACAACGAAAAAAATTTTTCAAATTTCAAACGGTTGTAGCTGTGCAGCTTGCTAAGAAATAGCAGACTGTTATTCGTTACAAGATTTTCCTTTTGCGAATATCTTTGGAAGAAATGTATTGAGCTCATATCCTTTGTTGACCATGAACAATATAAAAAATAGCGCAGTTAAGAACTTGGCCTCCTGCTCGTTGCGATCTTCCTTGTTTTCGCTATTCAACGCCGGTGTTTCTCCGGATGTACTGCTCAGCACCACGTGATGGATCGCTTTGCGAAGCAATAAGCGGAGTCCAAACAGCAGAGGGATGCCAAATACCAAGCAAGGGCTGGCCGATGCTGATGACCCTTACTTGTCTTCCGGCAACAACCCATGCTCCACCATCCCCCTACGCGCCTCCTGCCCCGCAAACATGGTCAAGAAAGCCCGCCCCGCCACAGCAGATCCCGAGCGCGTCCCAACCGCGCCGGCATACACGGTGTAGCTCTGAATGGCAGCCGGCAACGGCCCCACCAGCTGCGCCCCTCTGACCAGCAGAATTTCACTCTGCTGATGCAAGGCCAGCGCAGCGCTGCCATCCACCAGCTTTTCTGCCACCAACCCGCCCGGCACCAACACTTCTTTGGCATGCATCTGCGCAGCGATGCCCAACTGCGCAAACAATTTTTCCAGATAGATACCACTCGATCCCCCCGCCTTCGGATCAATCAGCGCAACAGAGGGCGCATCCAGCAATGCCTTCCTGAATTGCGCGACGGTAGCGATCAGCGGCAATGGCGCACCTTGCTTCACCGCCACCGCGATGCCCACATGCGCAATCGGCCGGCTGCTGGACAAGTTCAGATAGCCATCCTTGCCCAGCGCGCTCAACACGCCTTCCGGCAGCACCGCCACGTCGAAGGCCGCTCCTGAACGCACACGTTTATCCATCGCACCGCCGGTCGCATTCTCCACCGTCACATGGATGCCGCTGCGCTGTTCAAAGTCCGCAGCAACCATGCGCACGACCGGCGCAATGGCGCCGGCAGCGAATACCTTGAGCTCCTCCGCCGAAGCAGGCGATGCGATCGAGACGGACAGGGAGGCGAGAGCAAAAAGCGAGACACAGAATGAACGCACGGTTTCTCCAGGATATCGATCACGGTCGATGAGACAGGCGCAAGAAGAAGGGAAGGACAGCCGCGCTGATTATACGTCGTGTGGTTTTACCGCGTTGGCGCTGCGCGGCCGGGGCGACAGGAGCGCCTCGCACCCGGAATGTAATGGTCATCTTCGGGCTTACCTGTCACGGCCCCACGCCCTCCATCCCATGCTGCGCGCACTGCATGACGCTGGCGTTCCCGTCATCTTCATCGATTTCCGCGACACTTCCCCTTGCTGCCATCGGGCATGATCATTTCGGCCAGTGCGTGCGTGAGCGCACTGTTGTCGGTGCTGGTGCTGGAACGGGGGCACAGTGGCGCGGTGGCGCCACACATCGCCCGGCTGCTGCTGGGCGAGGATCATCGTTATTATCTTCCGGGTCGTGCCATGAGGCGTCATCTCAGATCAAAGACGCGTGCCGGGCCGAAAGCCCGCCGAGGCATTCCAGTCGCCAAACGCCCGCGACTTTACGCCGGTCTGGATCAGGCACTTTTTCATCAGCCTCAACACCACCAGCGCCAGCCCGAACATCACGACCAGCAATCCCGTGCGCACCAGCGCTTCGCCCCACATCGGCAGGCCCGGTGTGGGCAAGAGAAAGCGTACCTGTCCGGCCTGCGCTGGCCAGATCATCATTCCTGCCAGCCATCCCATCTTCGGCACGAACGGCAACATCACCCGCCATCGCAGCACCACCGGTCCGCAGAACAATAGCCAGTACGTGAACACCAGCAGCGGCAAGAGTACGTGACGCAGCGTACTCACTACGGCCGGCAGCAGTTCCAACCGCTGTCCCGATGCCACTCCCGCATCAGCCATCCCGGCAAGGACGACGCAGACGAGCAAGACCGCCAGCGTTGCTGAGGTACCTGTAGGGGCGGACAACCCACGCTGCTCGCGCCACAGCAGTTGCGCGAAACAGCCGCCGCACAGCAGGCCAGTGAGCACGCTCGTGACGACGGCGGTTAATGGCAGCGCGCGATGCAGCAGCACCGCCGCCACCAGCGCGATGCCAGCCACGGCGATGCTCATCTGCATGGCTCGCCGGACGCGCCGATGCAGCGGCAATACGTGGAGGTCATCGTTCACGGCCGCTGCCTCGGTGCGGATCGGGGCAGCGGTGTCTGCGCAGCGAAGCAGGCGCGCAAGAGAAGGTGCATGCGAAGCGGCAAGCGGCATGGAAAAACTCCTCGGCGCCACGTCGTGGCAAGGGGGGAAGAGAGATCAGTCAGGGGAGGCAGCATTAAGCAAATTTTAATGCTCGCTCCATCAAATGAAATCAGTCTGTTTGGACTGGAAAGCCGTGCGCATGAAGTCCATTGCCTGCACGCAACCTGTATGTCCAACGTCGTCCAGTCCATTTGGACTGCTTCATTTCTGCAGGTCCTCCCTTATAATTTTCTGCCCCTTTTTTTCAGGAATGGGCAGCGGGCTCCGCCCACATTTCACTGGCCGGCATGGGGTATGCCGGTCCTTGCTTCGTCTCCTGTGGAACGCTCATCGTCTATGTTGTTGCTTACCGGAAGTACCGGCTTCATCGGGGGAGCGCTGGCCGCTCGTCTCATCAAGACACCGCGCTGGGAGCGCACGCTGTTCCTGGTCCGCTCGGCCAACCGCGAAGAAGGACGCGCACGTCTTGTCGCCAACCTGCGCCTGCATGGCGTGAGCGAACAGAATCTGCTGCGGCTGTCGCCCGGGCAGATCATCTGCGGCGACCTTACCGGCGTGGAGCGTTGGATCGATGATCCGCGCCTGCTGCAGGTCAGCGATGTGGTGAACTCGGCGGCACTGGCCTCCTTCGGCAGCCACCGCTCGATCTTTCCCACCAATGTCGATGGCGTTCTCAGCATGGCCCATGGGCTCAGTCGCGGCCGCAAGCTGCGGCGTTTCATACAGATCGGTACCGGCATGTCCTGCGGCCGCAATGCGCCGCGTCCTGTGTCGGAAGACTATGCCCCCGGTGATGACGTGGAGCACTACCTCGACTACACCGCCAGCAAGTACCAGGCCGAACAGCGCCTGCGCAGCGAATTGCCGGAACTGCCGCTGGTGATCGCGCGGCCCTCCATCGTGGTCGGCCATACCGAACTGGGATGCGCCGCCTCGGGCAGCATCTACTGGGTATTCCGCCTGGCGCGCGCCTTGCAGGCTTTTCCGTGCGAACTGGATCAGAAGATCGACGTGATCCCCGTGGACTATTGCGCCGAGGCCCTGCACCTGTTGCTGGAAAAAGCGACCCTCAAATACTCGGCCTACAACATCTCTTCCGGCCCCGCGCACGCCTGCACTTTCGGCCAGATCGACGAAGCCATCAGCGTGGGAACGGGCGGCAAGAAAATGTCGCGCTACCGCCAGACCCGTTACGAAAGCTTCTTGCAGATGCAGGACCGCTTCAAGGATCTGATCGGCCCCTGCAACCGGCGCATCGTGCTCAAGGCGATTCGTTCGTATGGGTATTTTGCGGCCGAGGAAGTGCTCTTCGACAATGCGCGCCTGATGGAAGAGGGCATGCGGCCGCCGCAGCCGCTGACGCATTACGTGACGCTGTGCGAGCGTACCAGCAAGGATATTCTGATCGCCCAGCAGATGAAGTACGACTACAAGACCTGAGCAAGACCTGAGCAAGACCTGAGCAGTCAGCCCCTGTCATTGCCTCCTGTCGCCAACTCCGGCGCATCGAGCAGGATCTCGATGCGCTCCTTGCCCCGCCCGGTGTTCTTGCGCTTGAGCCGGATCGTTCCGACTTCGGCGGTGGTGCGCGGATGCGTGCCGCCGCAGGCCATGCGGGCAAATCCCGCCACTTCCCAATAACGGCGCCCGGCCGCTTCGTCGCTGAAAGCGGTGACGATGGGCAGCCCGGCTGCCACCAGTTGCCGTGCGGCAGCCTCGATGGCCGGGAACAGCGGAGCCAGGCTGGTCTGGCTGGCGAAGTCCACGCGCGCCTTGTCCACTGCGATGTGCGCGCCGATGCGTTCGATGCCGGGGCGCATCTGATAGACCAGCTGCAACACCATCTCGGCAGCGAAGTGCAGGCGCATCAGCCGGTAGCGTCGCGTCCAGTCGATCTGCAGCGTGACGGCATCGCCGGCCTTGAGGCCATGGCCGGGGGGCAGCGTATAGAGGATGTCCTGCTCGCGCTTCTCGGCTTGCAGCACGGGATGTCCGCCCAGCGTGCCGGCATCGCTTTCCTGGCCGCCGGAGAAGGCAAAGAAGATGGTCTGCGCCACCTGCACCTGATCGCCCTCGACGGCGGTGATGATGGTGTCAAGCTCGGTCTGGTAAGGGGCGGACCAGAAAATTTTTTGCGTCATGGTATGGCCTGGCGGAATCCGTGATGCTGCAATTCGATATGCCCCGCATGGGGTGAGCGCAGATTCTACGATGAAAGCGGTCCGCGCCGACGCTTGGCCGCCTCATGCCGGGGCGGTGTCGAGCAGCTCTTCGATGGACGCAATATCGACCGCATCGCGCTGCGCCGGTCGCAGCAATTCATCGGCATAGCTGCGCCACAGCCCGCTTTGCAGGAAGTAGCGGAACAGCTGCGTATCCAGATGCTGCTCGCGGCACATCCTGGCCATGATGCGCAGCGACTCCGACAAGGTTTTGGCGGGCTTGTAGGGGCGGTCCGCCGCCGTGAGCGCTTCGAATACATCGGCCAGGGCCATCACCCTGTCCTGCAGCGGCAGCTCGCCCGCCATCAGGCGCCGCGGGTAGCCGCTGCCATCCATCTTCTCGTGATGATTGGCGGCCGTGTCGGGCACGCTCTTGAGCGAGTCCGGCCAGGGCAGGCGCTTCAACATCACCAGGGTTTGCACGATGTGATTGTTGATCGCGAAGCGGTCTTCCTCGGTCAGCGTGCCACGCCGCACGGTCAGGTTGTGCAGCTCGCCCATGTTCTGCCGGTACTGCGGCAGTTTCATGTCGAAGCCCAGAGTGTTGCGCGGGTCGCCGCGTTCCACCGCGGGGCGGTGCTCGTCATCCCAGGCCACCTTGTGCTCGGGCCGGTCGGCCAGCAATTGCTCGGTGCACGGCAGCGTCTGCGCAGGCAAGCCGGCGCGCGTAGCTAGCAGGCGGCGGCTCTCTTCGTCGGCCAGGCCCAGGGTGTCATCGAAATGGCGCTGCCAGGTCTGGGTGGCGATCTGTTGCAGGCGGACGATGGCCTCGTCGGACATGGCCTCGCCGCCGACGTTGCATTGCGCGACGAAGGCAAAGTCGTCGCGCAGTTGATGACGGCGCTGCTCCAGGCGCGCGCGCAAGTCCTCGGCCTGGTCCGCAGGCAGCGCGGCGGGCAGTGCGCGCAGCAGCTCCAGTTCGGCATCGCGCCACAGCACTTCGAAGCGCATGCGCACTTCATGGATGCGATTGTGGATCACTTCGAGCTTGGTAGCCTTGTCGACGATGTGCTCGGGGCTGGTGACCTTGCCGCAGTCATGCAGCAGCGCGGCCAGCTGGAAAGCGTAGCGCTGGTCTTCGTTCAGGGTGAAGTCCGCATAAGGCCCTTCACGCTCCTGCGCCAGGCTTTCCACCAGCATGATGGCCAGGTGCGGCACGCGCTCGCAATGGCCGCCGGTATAGGGGCTCTTGGCGTCGATGGCGTCGGCCATGAGGCGGATCAGGGATTCCAGCAGCGCCTTCTGCGCGGCGATCAGCTGGCGCGTTTCGATGGCCACGGCCAACATGCCGGAGAGCCGCCGCGCAAAGGCCAGGAAGCGCGGATCTTCGTGCGCACTGTCATGTGCATGCATCAGCACCAGCACGCCCTCCAGCGAACCGTTGCGGCCGCGCAGGTCCAGTTCCACGCGCAGTCGCCCATCGTCGGTCTCGTGGGCCTGGTCGGTGGCGGCGCCTTGTTCGTCATACGCCATGCTGTCGGCCAGGTCGCATTGCTGGCCGTAGGCCGCCGCGCGCTGCATCTGCCGCTGCTCGCGCTGCCACAGGTAGACGGCGCCGCCATCGCAGCGTGTGGCCTGCACGAATTTTTCCAGGACTTGCTGCAGCATCTCTTCGACATGGGTCTCGGTGCTGAGGATGGCGCTGATGTCGAGGAAGGCCTCCACCGTCAGGCTGACGTGATCCACCATCTCGGTGAGCATGTTCACTTCGCGCAAGGTGCTGCGGCCGCGGTTTTGCGTGCGGAAGTCGAAGCGCGACATGCGTCCGGCCTGCAGCGCGAGGCGCTCCATGCTGCGGCCAATGGCGCGCCCGGCCCACCAGCCCAGCGGCAGGAAAGCCAGCACCAGCAGGAAGGCCATCAGTACCATGGTCTTGCGGTTGCGGTCCAGCTGGCCCAGCAGTTCGTCGCCGGGCGCGGCGATGAGCAGCTTGAGGGCATGGCCGTCGATCACGTTGAAGGGCAGCGACAGACCCAGCCATTCCCGCCCGTCCACGCTGTAGAGCGCGCTGGATTCCCCCGAGCGCGCGCGCTCGGACAACTGCGTCAGGCTTGGCACGTCCAGTTCTGCAAGACTGCGGAAACGGAAGCTCTCACCCTCCTGTTCCAGCACGCGGGCCATGTCGCTGTAGGCGATCACCTTCTGGTTTTCGTCCACCAGCGCCAGTTCGCTATGCGGCGTCAGGCGCAGGTTGCCGAGACTGGCGGCAAGATCATCCAGGGTCATGTCGATGGCCACGACGGCATCGCTGTAGCGGGCGCGCTGCGAGAGGCTGATGCCGATCTGGCGCGTGGTGAAGAACACGTAGGGCGCGGAGATGGCCGGTATCAGCGAACGGTCGGCGGCGGCATACCAGGGCCGCGTGCGCGGATCGAACCGATAGGCCGCTTCATCGCGCTGGGCCAACAGGGTCAGCTCGTTGTTGTAGAAGCGGAACTGGCCATGCTGTCCACCGCTGGCGTCGCGCACGATGGTTTGTACCAGGAAGGCCGCGCCGGTCG
Organism: Herbaspirillum sp. DW155; assembly: GCF_037076565.1. Taxonomy (NCBI): domain Bacteria; kingdom Pseudomonadati; phylum Pseudomonadota; class Betaproteobacteria; order Burkholderiales; family Oxalobacteraceae; genus Herbaspirillum; species Herbaspirillum sp. DW155. Next base: position 571,063 of record NZ_AP029028.1, read on the forward strand.
GGGCAGAGAAGAACGCACGCTGGTCGGCTCCGCGCAGCGAGCGCACCAGCAGGAAATCGCCATTGGGGTAGCCCACGTAGACCGCCGAGACCAGCGGATTGGCCACCAGGTCGATGGAAAAAGCGGCGATGCGCGCGAGGCGCTCATCCAGACGGGTGGCTTGCGTGATCGGATCGAAGGCCAGCTGGCGCAGCGTGGCCACGGCGGGATCGATGATGCGGCGCGAGCGCTCGGTCATGATGCGGCCGGCGTCTTCGGCCGAGCGTTCGGCCATGTCCAGCAGCACCTGGCGCGCGCCCCACCAGCCTACCGAAACCAGCACCGTCGCCAGCAGGATCATGCCCGCCATCACCAGGCCGGAAATGCCGAAGCGCACCGGCAGGCCCGGCACGGTGGCGTCATCATCAGAGGGGTCAAACAAAGGGCGTTCGGGAGGGGGCATCGAGCACACAGTAGCTGAGTGACATGCAACGGAACCCGCGATGCCATCAGCGCCGCCCACCACCCGGCGCACAACGGGACACGGCCTTTTTTTTGTTCGAGCCAATATACCGGAATTACGCTGGTGCAGCATAAGGCGGTCAAGGGGCAATTCATGCCGCTGATTGGTGTTTTGCCACGTGCGCCGGCAGCCCGGTGCAGGCGCGGCTTGCGCGGCGATGGCCTGCCTGGTGGCGACGGAAAAACCACATATTTGTCAACAGATGCAGGCATCTTGCTGCAAGTGGTGTACAATACGCTTTGTACTTGCATCAAGTTGTATTCTTGTTGGTTCCAATTCCGCCTGACTGTCGTTCCCTCCTCGGTCGTTCTGTTTTCTTTCCTTCGGTTTCAGTTCTTGGTTTCAAGTGCCTTCGAGGCATGTGCCTTCATTCGTCCAAACTTTCCAAAGGAAACAAACATGAGCAGTCAAACCGGCGTAGTCAAATGGTTCAACGATGCCAAGGGCTTCGGCTTCATCACTCCGGATGCCGGCGGCGCCGACGTCTTCGCGCACTTCCAGGACATCCAGTCCAATGGCTTCCGCAGCCTGTCGGAAAACCAGCGCGTGTCCTTCGACCGCGGTGTCGGCCCCAAGGGTGAAAAGGCCACCAACATCAAGGTCATCTAAGACTGCGATCTTCGCGCAAGCGAACCCGAACATCCTCGCTGACCGCGCCTGAACGCCTCCGGAATTCCATACGCTCCGGGAGCCAGGCCGGCAGACCCCGCAGTCTCTTCTTTTCGGCGCGATTTTTTTTCGCAGACTCTCACCTGGCAGATAGTCAGGGAGGGCCGGTTCCGAAAGAAGGGAATGCGCAGGGCGCAGCCCCTGCCAGAGACTCACCTGTGGCCGTGCAGATAGCGCGGGCAGGTGAACTTTGACGGCAGGGGCGCGTCGGTCACGGCGCAAGCCGTGTAGCAAATAGTTAGAACCCATTTCATAAATAGGCGTGAGTGCGAGCGAGTCCCGTTTGGGATGAAGTGCAAGGCGCGAATTTGGGTCAAGACTGGGCGTCTTGACCCAAATTCGTAACGCAGCAATTCGCCCAAACGGGCCGCTCCCTCCGGGTTCTGTCCAGAAAGGGCGCTGGCAAGGCGCGCGACGCGTCGTGTGGCACCGCCACACGACGCGTCGCGCGCCTTGCCAGCGCCCTTTCTGGACAGAACGCATCTCACGCCTATTTATGAAATGGGTTCTAATTAATCGCTCGTAGCAGCGTGACACCGGACCGCACCAACGGCGGCTCCCGGACCACAACACGAACACCTGGATTGCGCCCGCACCGGCCAGATAGGCCGGGCAGGGCAGCCTTGCAGCACCTGGCAGATCGCCAGGGTGATGAGGTGATCCAGCGTTAATCAATGAACGGCCCACCTTTTTTCAGGTGGGCTTTTTGCGTTCTGGAAACCGTATAAACAATATAAACAATATGGAGTTTTTGCACCGGTGCGCTGCGATGAAGACCGCAGACTAAAGAGGCAATGCCGGATACCGGAAAGGCCGGGCATCGCTGTCCGGCCCTTCGTTTGCACATCAGCGCGGTCCGCCGCCATGGCCGCCGTCTTCCCAGCCGCCGCGCGGCCCGCCACCACCACCGCCACCGGGGCCCGGTCCGCAGAACCAGGGGGCGCAGACACAGCCACCGAGCGTGGTCAGCAAAAGCACTGCCGTGAGCAGCGTCGTCAATCGTTTCATGTTCGAACCTCAAAAAATTAAAGACTTGCAGTGAGGTCGCATTGGACAACGACAGCTTGCTAAGTGCAGTCAGGCAATTGCAACAAAGGATGTCGGCACATCACGCGCCGGTTCAGTCGAAGCCGCGCACACGCTCCTTGTCCATGCGCGGCAATTCCCAGTGGAAGCGGATGGCCAGCAGGCGCACCGCAAAGCCCAGCAGCAGCGAACTCAACGTGGCGATGCGGCCATCGATGTGCCAGTGCAGGAGCAACACGTAGAGCGTGCCGGTCAGCAGCGATACGCTGGCATAGATCTCGCGCCGCAGGACCAGCGGAATTTCATTGCACAGCACGTCGCGCAACAGGCCGCCGAATACACCGGTGACCATGCCCAGCATGACCACGATGGCAGGATGGAAGTCGTCGAAGCCGCGCGCGATGTCGCAGCCGATGATGGTGAAGGCCACCAGCCCCAGCGCATCGACCACCAGGAAGGCGGATTTGAAATGATGCAGGGCGCGTGCCGCCACGGCCGCGACGATAGCCGCGCAGACGGTGAAAGCGAGGTACTCGGGATGGGCCACCCAACCCAGCGGATAGTGGCCGATCAGGACGTCGCGCACGGTCCCGCCACCCAGTGCTGCCACCGTACCGATGAGGCAGATACCGAAGATGTCCATGTCCTTGCGGATGCCCATGAGGGCGCCCGAGATGGCTTCGGCGCAGATGGCGATGAGATAGATGGTGTGCAGCAGCATGGCAGGGTCCGGGCTGGCCGGTGAGTCGCGGATCCCGGATTATTGCATGGCGCGCCAGCGCTGCCATGCTGCGCTACGCCGGATCAGGCCGAGGTATTGATGATGCCGCCTACGGAGTTGACGCCCTGTGAGCCTGAGCGGGTAGCCGGAGAAACGCTGTCGGCCACGCCGCCGGAGGCATTGTTGTTGGCGGAGGCGATGTTGCCGGCGGCGGTGCTCTTGTTGGAGGAGCTGCCGTTGTTCAGGTGGAGGTTGTTGGTGGGGTAAAGGCTGTTGGAGGAGATGGACATATTCATTTGAAGCTCCCTTTGGGTTCTAGGCAGGTGGCATCTCTTCTGTGCGGAGATGCCCGCAGGACTGCATCATAGGGAGTTCAAACGAAGGTGCAAAGGTACTGCCGCCGTCTCTGCGGGTAAAGAAGCGCAAGGCCATGTAAAGCGATGTTGGCGCGCATCGTCGACATGGCCTCAAGGCCTCGAAGCGCCAGGGGTGTCACTGCGCCAGAGCCAGTGTCCTGTCCTTCTGGCGTGACACTGGTGCGGCCGTGGCGGGCGCGGCTGTGCGGGTAGTGGTGTGGCTGATCTTGAACACCGACATCGCCTGGCTGAGCTTGATGGACTGGTCGCGCAGGTTCTCGGCCGCAGCGGCCGCCTGTTCCACCAGCGCGGCATTCTGCTGGGTGGTCTCATCGATGGCGTTGACGGCCTGGTTCAGCTGTTCGATGCCGCCGCTTTGTTCGTTGCTGGCCACCGTGATCTCGGCCATGGTCACCGCCATGTTTTCCACCGCGCCACCCAGGTCGCCCATGGCTTGCGCGGTCTCGCGCACCAGATGGTTGCCGCTCTCGACCTTGGCGCGCGAGTCGTCGATCAGGCCCTTGATGTCCTTGGCTGCGGACGCCGAGCGTTGCGCCAGGGTGCGCACTTCTGCGGCGACCACCGCAAAGCCGCGCCCCTGCTCGCCCGCACGGGCCGCTTCCACGGCAGCGTTCAGGGCCAGGATGTTGGTCTGGAAGGAAATGCCGTCGATGAGGCCGATGATGTCCACGATCTTGTGCGAGGCGGCGTCGATTTCTTCCATCGTCTTGCCCATGCGCTGCACCGACTGGCTGCCGCGCTGGGCGATGGCCGAGGCAGCCTGTGCCTGGCGATCGGCATTGGCGGCCGAGTCGGCGTTCTGACGCACGGTGGCGGCGAACTGCTCGACGCTGGAAGCGGTTTCTTCCAGGGCCGAGGCCTGCGATTCGGTACGGCTGGACAGATCCATGTTGCCGCTGGCGATTTCGCCGGTGGAGATGGTCATCGATTCCACGTTGCGGCGTACGTCGCCGATGATGGCGCGCAGGTTGACGTTCAGTTGCTGCAGGGCTTGCAGCAGCAGGCCCATGTCGCCCCGGGCGTTGGTATCGATATGCAGGTCCAGGTCGCCGCCTGCCAGACCATGTACCGCCTTGATGGCCCGCTGCAGCGGCGCCACGATGCTCGCGTGCAGCAGCGCCCAGGATGCCAGCAGCAAGGCCGTGCCACCGAAGGTACCCAGCCACACCGGGTAAGGACTGCCGCCCGCCGTTTGCACGGCGTTGCCCGCGACCACGCCGCCGAGGATGAACATCAACGTGAGGATGCTCATCATCCAGGCCAGCCGCTTGGCTATCGGCAGATCGCGCAGGCCTTGCAGCCATCCGGCCAGACCGGTGCGGGCCACCGCTCCGCGATGAATGCGCAGGCCGCGCGCCTGGCCGGCGACGAAGCGCCGGTAGGCAGTATCGGCAGCCTGCACCTGTTCACGCGTGGGGCGTGTGCGCACCGACATGTAACCGACGGCACGACCGTTCTCGCGTACCGGCGTGACGTTGGCCTGGACCCAGTAGTAATCGCCATTCTTGCAACGGTTCTTGACCAGCCCGTTCCAGGGCAGGCCTTCCTTGAGCGTGGCCCACATGTCGGCGAAGGCTTCGCGCGGCATCTCGGGATGGCGCACGATGTTCTGCGGGGCGCCGATCAGTTCGATCTCCTCGAAGCCGCTGATTTCCACGAAGTAAGGATTGACGTAGGTGATGTTGCCCTGCAGGTCGGTCTTGGAAACGATGGACTTGCCATCCTCCAGCAACCTTTCGGTGGTAGTGATCGGTAGGTTCGTGCGCATGATTGTCCCCGTGTCCCAAGCCGGTACCAAGGCCCCGGCCGTGCCGCTGTTTCAGAAAACCGCAGTGCTTTTCCCCAAGCGCCACAGCCCCGTTTTCAAACCAGGCCCGGTCAGGCCCGGCGTGCCATTCCAATTCGCTAAAGGCAATCCAAGACCGGTTCGCGATGGCCCCGCGCCGCCAGCCTGTGGTCGGGCTGACCGGCACGACACGCAAACCACGATGTCATGAATCTAAACGCTGGCCTGCGCTTTCAAATCTTTAAAAAGGCAGGCATTTATATGAATGAAGCGAAAAAAAGAGGGGGGCAACATGCCTGCAGGCAGCACAGGACGTGACGTACGGAAATTGTTTCCGCACGTCACCAGCATCGGCAGGGCTGGCGCTTACTGGCGGGGTTGTACCTGGAACAGCACGCCTTGCGGTACCAGTTCTACCGAGAGCAATTGGTCGGCCACGACCTCGGTCATGCGCTGGCCGGGGTTGTCCAGGGCGACCGTGGTGAGGCGGGTAATCAGGGGCAGCAGCTTGTCTTCTCCGCCGGAGATGAAGCTGCGCGCGGCACTGGCCGCACAGATCAGGAATTCGTCGCGCGCGCCGGGGACCTTTCTGGTCATCATCACGCCGACGTTGCGCAGTTCACCCTTCTTGTTGAGGGTGCCGATGAGCGTGGTCTGGGCCGGGCCGACCTCGGTGTCGAGCACGTATTCGTACTTGCCCGGATGCAGGCGCGACGGGTCCAGCATGTAAAGACGGGCCATGTGCTCCGGCTCTTCCACCTGCATGTCCTTGAGCACCTCGGCCAGGCGCTTGTTGAAGCGGTCTGCGAATTGCGTGGGGGTCACGCCCAGCGTGGTCTGCGCCGCTTCGTGGGCGGCCAGCTCGTTGTCGATGTGGCGGTCGCAGCCGGCGACCAGGAAGACCGTGGCCAACATGGCGCAGGACATAAAACGCAGCGGGGAACGTAAAAGTGTCAGCATGTTCGTCAGAATGTCGCGTGTTTCGCTACATTGTGCATCATTCTCTGTGGACACAAACTGTCGCAGATCAAGCGTGGCGCCGCGTTTGTGCGGGTTGGTGATAAAGTAACCGGCTGACAACAGGCCACATCATAACAACCGAACCGACGCCAAAGCCCATGACAGCTTCCCCCTCCGGCCATGTCCCGGCCGCCGTCCCCGCGACGTCCGATCTGCACGAACTGCGTGATCTGATCCGTCGTTTTTCCAGCGAGCGCGACTGGTTGCGCTTTCATACGCCCAAGAATCTGGCCATGGCCCTGTCGGTGGAAGTGGCCGAGCTGGTGGAACATTTCCAGTGGCTGCCAACGGGCGCGGACCATGAACTGGACGATGCGGCGCGCGAGGGCATCCGTCATGAGATGGCCGACGTGCTGGTCTACCTCATCCAGCTGGCCGACCACACGGGCGTGGACCTGCGCAGCGCCGTGCTGGAAAAGATGGAACTGAACCGGCGCAAGTATCCGGTCGGGCTGGCGCGCGGCAACGCGCGCAAATACGACGTCCTGTCCGCCGCCCCGTCATCTGCGGATCAGGGCCAGCACCAGGACCAGGCCGGCAGCGGCATCAGCGACGAAGGCCGTCAGCGCTGACCCTGGCCCTGTCCTTGCTTGTCCTTCCCTCATGTTTGCTGCCCGGAGCCTGCCTTGACCAACTGGAATGACGGTTACGTCGTCGACATCCCCTACACCTACGGCTACTACCCCGGCATGAATCCGGCGCGCCTGCCGCTGGCCTTCGCCTTCCACGGCCTGCAGGCGCCGCCCGTGCACACTGCTTGCGAGCTGGGTTTCGGCCAGGGGCTGTCGACCAACTTCCATGCCGCAGCGTCCGCTACGCAATGGTGGGGCAATGATTTCAATCCGCGCCAGGCGGCCTTTGCCCAGGAGCTGGCCAGGGCCAGTGGCAGTCGTGCGCAGCTGGAGGACTCAAGCTTTTCGCATTTCTGCCGGCGCGACGATCTGCCGGACTTCGATTTCATCGCCCTGCACGGCATCTGGAGCTGGGTCTCGCAGGACAACCGCGACCTCATCCTGGATTTCATCGACCGCAAGCTCAAACCGGGCGGTGTGCTGTACGTGAGCTACAACACCCAGCCGGGCTGGTCGGCCTTCATGCCGCTGCGTGACCTGCTGGTGCAGCACACGCAACTGGCCGGCAATGAAGAGCGCGGCCTGCCGACCGCGGCCCGTATCGAGGCGGCCCTGGCATTCGCCACGCGCCTGTTCGAGACCGACCCGGTGTATGCCCAGGCCAATCCCTTCATGCGCGACCGTCTCAAGATCCTGCAGCAGCAGTCGCGCAGTTACCTCGCGCACGAATATTTCAATCGCGACTGGCATGCCGAACCCTTTGCCGAGCTGCATCGCTGCTTTTCACAGGTGGGATTGGAGTTCGCCTGCCCGGCGCACTACATCGACCATCTCGACATGGCCAACCTCACGCCGGCGCAGCGCCAGTGCCTGGCCGGGATCGAGGATCCGGTGCTGTACCAGAGCACGCGCGACTTCATGGTCAACCAGACTTTCCGCCGTGATTACTGGGTGCGCGGCGGCCAGGTGCTCGACGAACGCCAGCGCGTGCAGGCGCTGGCGCTGCAAAGCCTGGTGCTGTTGACCGAGCCCGACAAGGTACCGCTGACGATCCAGAACGTGGCTTCCGAGATCACGCTCAACCGCCTCATCTATGAGCCCATCCTGCAGGCGCTTTCGGATTACCGGCCGCATACCCTGGTCGACCTGGCGGCCTCGCTGGCCCATCGCAATCTGAACCTGTCGCAGGTGATCGATTCGGCCCTGATGCTGATCGGCACCGGCCATGCGGCACCGCTGCCCCCCGAACCCGATGCCGTCACCCAGGCGCAGATCGCGCGCCGTAGCGCCGACCTGAATGCCTATCTCCTGCAACGGGCGGCGCTGGTGCTGCCTGATGGTCAGGAAGGGGACATCGGCCATCTGGTCAGTCCGCTGACCGGCGGTGGCGTGAAGGTGGATCCGGTCGAGCAGTTGTTCCTGCTGGCGCGCGAGGTCTGCGGTGATGATGTGCAAGCCTGGCCAGCCGAGGTCTGGCGGCATATCGCGGCGCAGGGAAAGCGGCTGGTGCGCGATGGCGTGCGTCTGGAAGACGAGAACGACAACCTGGACGAACTGGCACATCAGGCGCGGCTCTTCGCGCGCAACCGGCTGCCCTTGCTGCGGGCCTTGCAGGTGGCCTGAGCTGCATGCTCACCGGCGCTGCCCTGCTCACGGGGACGGGCCGGCGCGCGAGATCAGGGTTCAGGGCTGCTCGGGGCCTGGCACCAGGAACTTGGATTTGGCGCAATACATCTTGGCGTTGGTATCGTTGTAGACGATCTTGCTGCCGGCCTGCGACTGCCGCACCGGATAGGCGGAGTCGTCCTCGGGCGTGAAGCGGATGCCCAGCGCCGACTTGATGGCATCGGTCAGCTTGACCGGCGTGGTGTTGAAGTAGGCCCCGATGAAGTCGGCCTGGCTGCTGCTGTCATTGACCAGAAAGTCGGTGGCCTGCACGCCCCACAGCGAGACGTTGGTGGCCCTGAACCAGTAGGCTCCGCCTTCGGTCTTGTAGGGCGGCCCGAAGGCGGCCACCAGGTAATCGTAGAAATACTTGCTGTTGAGCTGGTTCAGGCAGAGCAGGGCATTGCCGATCTCGATGCCAAAGCTGGGTTGCGGCGCCGCCTGTGCCGACGGTGCGGCGGCCACGGCACTGGCCAGCATCAGCAGCAGCGCAGACAGGCGCGGGCGCAGGCAGGTGCAGAGGCGAGATGCGATCTTCAAACGGACTCCCGGAAATTGCCGTGTCGGCATGTGGTCGGTACGGCACGCAAGGCGCGCCGGGGAGTCGATTGTAGGGGGCTTTTGCGATTTTTTCCAAGCGAGACCGCTGAGACCGTTTTTTGGCAGGCTAGCGCCTGCCTCGCAGCACCCGGTCGCCACGTGCCGAGCGGCCCTCCTGCGGTGCTTCGCTGGCCGCCAGATGGCCCAGGCCATCGAGGAAGGAGGCAATGCCGGTGCCCTTGACCAGCACGCAGGGCTTGCCCAGCTTTTTGCAGGTGCTCTTGACCAGGTGATAGGCGTTGTGGCTGATGTTGCCCGAAGCGCAGATCACGATGTCAGCCGCGGCCAGCATTGGCGTGAGCCGATGCAGATTGTCTTCACGCCCGCCGTCGTGATGCAGGAAGCGTCCCGCGCGGGTCTCGATCTCGGTGCGGTAGTGATTGCGGGCGCCGGTCAGCCCGCCGACGCAGAGCACACAGCGGTCACCGAGGGACAAGGCGATGGGGGTGGCAGCAGAAGCAGCAGAAGCAGCAGCAGGACGCATGACGGGACTCGCGGGAAGTGAGTGACGGTCCCAGACTAAACGCTTGCTCGAGGCTTGCGAACGAATCAATCCGCAGCAGCATATGCGGTTTGCGTTGGCGCTGGCCGGCCAGCTGGTCAGGCGTTGGTCGGTTGCGCAGGTGGTGTGGCGGGGGTGGTGGAGGGCTGCGTACGCGCCTGGCGCTGCATGGCGCGCACGAAGTCCGGCAGGCGGCGGCCGTTGCGGTCCGGGTAATGTCCTTGCGCGCTCATCTGTTGCACCCGGTCCAGCCGGAAGGAACGGAAGTCCTCGCGCGTCTCGCACCACGCGGCCAGCAGCCAGGTACCCCCGAAGAAGGCCAGCGCCAGCGGCCACACCACGCGCTGGCTGCTGCGCTGTTGGGCATCGGTGTAATGCAGCAGCAGCTTGTGGCGGCTGCCGATGGCCTGGCGGATTGCTTCGAGCCGTTCGCCCTGGCCGCAGTCATCCTGCATGGCCGGCGCAAAGAGCGGCGTGGCCTCGACGAAATCGCGTTTTTCCTTGGGCAGGGCCAGCACCACCTTGGCCAGCGCCGAGGCGGCCGAGGCGCCCAGCTGCGGGCCGCCCCAGGCCTGCACCATGCGCATGCCGATCACCAGCGCGTCGATTTCATCGGCGTTGAACATCAGCGGCGGCAGGTCATAGCCCGGCTTGATGCGGTAACCAACCCCGGCCTCGCCATCCACCGGCACGCCCGAGAGCGACAGGTCGCGGATGTCGCGGTAGACCGTGCGCTCCGAGACCGACAGCCATTGCGCCAGCTGGCGCGCCGTGGTGAGACGGCGGCCGCGCAGGTACTGGGTGATCTGGAACAGGCGATCGGCTCGGCGCATGGCAGGCAGACGAAAAAATGATGCGCGCCATTCTGGCACGCAACATCCCCGCCCGCCACAGACTTCGATGCTGCTGTGCAAGATGCGCGCAGAGCGCTCACCAGGCGGCCCGGCGCTCAGTGCATCGCGTGCAGGGCCAGGCGATTGCCCTCGCTGTCGATGAACTGGGCGATGTAGCCGATATCGTTGGGCAGCTGGAAGCGTTCCATGGTGACTTCGCCGCCGGCTGCCTTCACGCGGTCCAGCACGGCCTGGATCGAAGGGCCGGCATCGAGGTAGATCAGCGTGCCCTGGCGCGTGGGTTCCAGCCACCCCGGGCCGGTCAGGCAGCCGATGGACTGGCCGTCGTTGCGCACGAAGATGGCCATCGGGCCCTCCTCGGACATCTGTTCCTGGCGCAGCTTGGTAGCAAAGACGGTTTCGTAGAAGCGCGTGGCGCGCTGCAGATCCTTGGTGGCGATCTCGAACCAGTTGACTTGGGTTTGCATGGTGTTCTTCCTTGTCTTGTGAGTGAAGCGTTGTCTATGCCGTGTGGCATGGAACGCATCATGCGCGAGGGCTACTGACAACGTTCTGTCAGTAGCCCCCGCACCTCGGCAATAACAGGGAAGATTTCAGCGGGCGGCCGCAGCCGGCACACCTTCCTGGGCACTGCTTGCGGGCGCTTCCTCGCTGTCATGGCGTGCGGCATAGCGCCGAGCCAGCACCGCACACAGCATCAGCTGCATCTGGTGGAACAGCATGATGGGCAGCAACACCACCGCCGCGCCGCTACCGGCAAAGAGCACCGAAGCGATGGGAATGCCAGAGGCCAGCGACTTCTTGGAACCGCAGAAGACCAGCACGATTTCATCGCCGCGCGGCATCTTCAGGGCGCGTGCGCCGAAGGTGGTCACCAGCAGCACGGTGCCCAGCAGCACCGCATTGACCAGCACCAGCAAGGCCAGCTGTCGCGGCGGGAACAGATGCCACACGCCTTGCGCCACGGCCACGCTGAAGGCGGAATAGACCGACAGCAGGATGCCGCCGCGATCCACCACGTTGACGATGACCTTGTGGCGATTGATCCAGTCACCGATCCACGGACGCATCAGGTTGCCCAGCACGAAGGGCAGCAGCAACTGCAGCAGGATGCTCAGCACTTCCGACACGCCGTTGGCTTCGTGATGGCGATGCAGCAGCAGTGTCACCAAGAGCGGGGTGATGACGATGCCCAGCAGGTTCGAAGCAGTCGCTCCGCAGATCGCAGCGGGCACGTTGCCGCGCGCAATCGAGGTGAAACCGATGGACGACTGCACGGTGGAAGAGAGCGTACAGACGAACAGCACGCCCATCCACAGTTGCGGGGTCAGCAGGTCGGGGACGGCGCTCTTGAGGGCCAGGCCCAGCAGCGGGAACAGGATGAAGGTCGAGGCCAGCGTGACCAGGTGCAGGCGCGGCTGCTTCAGCCCCGACAGCGCGGCCTCGCGCGAGAGCTTGGCACCGTGCAGGAAGAACAGCAGCGAGATGGCCGCATTGCTGGCGATGTGCATGAAGTGCTCGAAGCTGCCGGTGGCCGGGAAGAAGGTCGCCAGCAACACGGTGCCGACGAGCAACTGGGTGAAACGATCGGGGAGGAAGCGGTTCATGGCGCTCTCGGAGGTAACGGGAATGAATGGAGTGAATGGACTGTGCGGGTTTGCCCTCATGATAGGAAAACGCCCGGCCATCGGGAACCCCTCTGATCGCGTTGACTGTCATCGGAAATGCCGATGATAATGTCCAGATGCTCAATCCCACCTGGCTCCAGACCTTTGCCACCGCCGCTGCCTCGGTCAGTTTCACCGAGGCCGGGCGGCAACTTGGGCTGACCCAATCCACCGTCAGCGACCACATCCGGCGCCTGGAAGACAGCCTGGGCCGGCGCCTGTTCGTCCGTGATACGCATTCCCTGGCGCTGACCGCCGATGGCGAGAGCCTGCTGGTGCACGCCCGCCTGATCCTGCAGGCGCATGCCCGCGCCGAAGCCCAGTTCAGCGCCCCGCGCCTGCGCGGCCGGGTGCGCTTCGGCACCTCCGACGACCTGGCCATGGGGCCGTTGCCGGATATGCTGGCGGCCTTTCGCAGCCAGCATCCTGAAGTCGAACTGGAAATCACCATCGGCCTGACCAGCGACCTCTATGCCTCGCTCGACCAGGGCAAGCTGGATCTGCTGGTTGGCAAGCGCCGCGCGGGCGAGTCGCGCGGGCACAGCATGTTTTCCACGCCGATGCAGTGGCTCACGCGCCCGGACACCCTGGTCGACCTGACCGAACCGCTGCCGCTGATCCTCTTGCCCGAACCCAGCATCACGCGCGCGGCTACCCTGCAGGCGCTGGGCAAGTCCGGGTATCACTGGCGCATCGTCTGCACCAGCGGCAGCCACGCCGGCTGCATGGCGGCCGCGCGCGGCGGCCTGGGGCTGGCGGCCTTGCCGCAGCACCTGTCCTCACGAGACTTGGTGGTGCCGTTGAATCACGCAGCGCTGCCGCGCCTGCCGGATGTGGAATATGTGGCCCTGACTGCCCGACGGCTGTCACGCCCGGCCGATACGCTGTACCAGATCCTCATGGCCAGCCGCTTGAGCCAGCGCTGAACGCTGCACTTGCAGCGCTTCTCAGCTGGCCTCGACGATCAGCGCCGGCTGCTCCAGTGAACGGATGCGCCGGTCCACGAAGTAACCACCGGCCTCCATGTAGCGCAGGTAGTGGCGCCCGCATTGCGTGCAGCGCGCGATGTTGCAGCGGTTGTAGGGATACCAGGCCGGCGCGATCGGAGCCTCAGGGGAGGCATAGCGCGTGCCTTGCGGATGGTATTCGGTGAAGGTCGGTTCGTCGTAGGGATCGGCGATGAGAGTCGCGATGTCCACCAGTTGCGTTTCCGGCAGCGACAGCGGCAGGCTGATCCAGCCACCGCTGTCGGCCGCACGGCAGTTGCAGTCCTGCGTGACGGCCGCGCTCTGGGTGGCAAGGGCGCGCAATTGCGCCAGGTCCGGATGGGGAAGCAGATCTTGCATGGCAGGGGAGAATTCAGTGCGTGGATCTGCGGCGGCCTGTGGACAAGTGGCGCGTAAACGATATAAATGATTTATCCACAGGCCGCCCGACGAGATGCGGGCAGGTTTACTTCTTCGGGTTGTAGCGGATATCGCCTTCGAACAGTTGCGCGGTACCGCCACCCAGGTCGGACTGCACCGGCCACACCTCATGCCCGATGCGCAGCTCGGTGCCTTCATGCACGGCCTTGGCCACGATGATGCGCGCGTCTTCGGCGGCGACCATGCCTTCCTTCATCTGGCTCACTTCCTCCAGCAGCACCTTGACCTCGTAGGCCAGCGCCTTGCGCTTGTCGCTGGTTTCGTGCAGCAGTTCCGGCGTGGCCTTCTCGGGGTTGAGCTTGTAGTAGCTCTGTTGCTTGATGGTGCGGTCCAGCTCGGCCACCTTGCGGGTGTATTCCTGTTCCTTGATGGCGATCTTCTCTTCCAGATACGGGTCCAGCCCCACCTGCACGCGCGTGTGCGTGGTGGTGGGTGCGCCGATGACGTTGGCGCGGATGATGTTGGTGGCTTCCACGCGTCCGCCGATGATGTGGCCGGTGCGCGGATTGCCCTTGCCTACCGTGATCTCGTTGCCTGCCAGCAGTTCACAGTGGCGGGCGTTGCCCAGCACCAGGATGTCTTCGGCCGCTTCGATATGGGCGCTTTCGGCAAACATCACCTGCACCGATTTCTGCGAACTGATGCGCGAGGCAATGGACGTGGTGCCGGCCTGCGCGGTCACGCCTTCGGTGTGGCCGATCACGCCACCCTTGACCGTGACGCTGCCGCCGGCCACGATCTCGGCCGCTTCCACGGTGCCGTTGACCACCACGTCGCCGCCCACGTTCATCTTCATGCCGGTGAGCACGTCGCCCGAGACGCGCACCGTGCCTTCGAAGCTGAGGTTGCCGGTGGACAGGTCGACGTTTTCCACATCCAGCACCGGATTGACCTTCACGCCATTCTTGATGACCGTGGGCTGGCCCGGTACGATGGCCACCAGCAGGTCGGGGTCTTCTTCGCTCGGTTCGGCACCGATGCATTCCTTGGAAAAGGGCACATCGGCAATCGGCCGCGCCGGCACCTTGCCGCCACGGATGTCGATGCCATCCTGGCCCGGCACCGGGGGAATGCGCCGCATCAGCGGATCGCCCACTTTCACCAGCAAGATGTGACCCATGTCGGCGTAGGAGACCACGGCATCTTCGTCGATGTCGGCCAGCTCTTCTTCCTTTTCTTCCAGCAGGCTCTCGAAACGGGCCGGCTCGGCAGGCGTGGGCATGAGCCCCTGCGCCACCACCAGCTTGTTGCAGAAGCCGGCCGACAGCGCCGCGCGCAACTGCTCATGCAGGATGCCGTAGGTGATGCCGGCGGCGCGGATGGCATTGACCACTTCCACGCTCTTGGCGCGGCCGCCGTAGGGCGGCACCAGGGTCAGCGAGGCCGTCATCAGGTCATCGTCCACTTCCAGCGAGAACTCGCCGTCGCGGCGCTCGGCGATGACTTGCGTGATCGGCTCCTTGGCATCTTCGGCCTTGCGCACGAAGGCGTTGAGCACCGAATCCTGGAAAAAAAGTTTCGTCAGTCCTTGGTCGGCCATGGCCTGTTTCAGGAAGGCCAGCGTGAGCGGCGGAAAGCCCTGTACGGGCTGCCAGGTGGCGCTCAGTTCGCCGCTGGCCCTGTCGAACGCAAACGACAGCGGTTGCGGAGTTGCTTGGTTCATTCTGTTCCTCGATGTAAGGCTGCACCGGGTCTGTTTCGGATCGCTCGCGTGTCGTGACACAAGCCAGTGACGCGGGGATGTCTGGTCCTGCCATGGAGGTGCGGGCCCTGATCCGGCGCGTTGCTGACCGCACCGGCAAAAAGGCGGCGGCAGTCCCCCTGACGCAATACGGATGACATTGTAATGTGGCAAGATGATCCAGTAATTTGGTCGGTAGCACAAGTTTTGCCAATTTTGGCTCTAGATTAGGCTCTTATCGTTGGTTTTATGTTAAGTACCCAAATAGAAGACTTCAAGGGAGAAGATCCTCGTGAAGATGCCTTGAGTGCGGCCCGCTATCGGGCAGGCCGTACCAGTACGCTGGTCAGCATCGTGGTCAATATCGCGCTGGTGATGCTGCAGGTCACCGCCGGCGTGTTCTCTGGTTCGCAGGCGCTCATTGCCGACGGCATTCATTCGCTGTCGGATCTCATTTCCGATTTCGTGGTGCTGCTGGCCGGCCATCACAGCCGCAAGCAGGCCGACGACGATCATCAATATGGTCACCAGCGTTACGAAACGGCGGCCTCGCTCGCGCTGGGTGCGCTGCTGCTGGCGGTGGGCCTGGGCATGCTGGTCTCGGCCGCACAGAAGATCCAGCACTATGGCCACACGCCGCCGGTGCACGTTGCTGCCTTGTGGGTTGCGTTGACGGCGCTGCTGGCCAAGGAGCTGCTGTTTCGCTACATGCTGCGCATCGCCGAGCGGGTGCGCTCCAGCATGCTGGTCGCCAATGCCTGGCATGCACGCTCGGACGCCGCATCCTCATTGGTGGTGGCGCTGGGCATTGTCGGTAGCCTGGCCGGTTTCACCTTGCTTGATCCGGTAGCGGCGGCCGTGGTGGGCTTGATGGTGGTGCGCACCGGCTGGGGATTTTTCTGGAGCGCCTTGCACGACCTGATGGATCGCGCCGTCTCAGCCGAAGAAGCGCAGGCCATCCGCGCCACCATCCTTGCCACGCCCGGCGTGCAGGGCCTGCACGACCTGCGCACGCGGCGCATGGGCGACCTCACGCTGGTGGATGTGCATCTGGAAATCGATGGTGGCCTCACCGTCACCGAAGGGCATGCCATTGCCATCGACGCACGCAGGCGGGTGCTGGCGGCGCATCATGTGCTGGATGTGATGACGCATGTGGATCCGGTGGGGCAGGGTAATGCGCACTGATCGTCACAATGTATGCCTGGCAAACCATTGTGTAGCGCACGCCGCATCATTCTGACGAACGCGGCACGACAACTTGTCTAGCCCGTCCGTCTTCGTTTAAAATCGTGGCTTCTCTTTGGGGAGTAGCCAGCTTCCGGGTCATCCGGAAGAGCCCGTGTCAACATTCTCGGCAGCATCGCTGCCGTGGCGCGGGTAGCCATCCAGGTAGGCGAGACCATAGACGTATCCTGCGGCCAGGCTGGGCGCGCAGGCACGTCCATGGACTTCGCCCGGCCAAGGAACCCCGTTCATGAATTTCCCCGCTCTCGTTCTCCTCGCGCTTGCGATGTCCACTGACGCCTTTGCGGCAGCCATCGGCAAGGGCGCCGCCATGCAGAAGCCACGCTTCCTGCAGGCATTGCGCATCGGTCTGCTGTTCGGCGTGATCGAAGCCATCACGCCCCTGATCGGGTGGTTCGCCGGTTCTGTCGCGACCAAGTGGGTCTCGCAATGGGATCACTGGATCGCCTTCGTGCTGCTGCTGGTGCTGGGCGCGCGCATGATTCGCGAAGGTCTCAGCGACGACGATGAGGAAGACGCCGCCGACGTCACCCCCCAAAAGCAATCCGTGGTCATGCTGGCCCTCACCGCCGTGGCCACCAGCATCGACGCCATGGCCGTGGGCGTGGGCCTGGCCTTCATCGACGTCAACATCCTCGAAGCCTCCCTGCTCATCGGCCTGGCCACCACCACCATGGTCACCATCGGCATCATGGTCGGCCGCGTGCTGGGGCATCTGATCGGCAAGCGTGCCGAGATCATCGGTGGCGTGGTGTTGATCGGCGTGGGGGCGGCGATCCTCTATGAACACCTGAGCCGCGTGGGTGGCTGAAGCCAGGAGAAGTGCGCTGCCAGCGCCGCGCACTATCTTGTGTGGCTGGCAGCACCTCTTGCGGTTGATTCATATCGATGGTGTATTAATACCCATCGAATTATATATTGGACAAACAGTCCTCCTGCGGGCACTCTTGTGCTCCCTTTTTCCCTAAGCAGCCCTGAGGAGACACCCATCATGCCGACCTACCGTTCCTATACCACCACCCAAGGCCGCAACATGGCCGGCGCGCGTGCGCTGTGGCGTGCCACCGGCATGAAGGATGGCGATTTCAGCAAGCCCATCATTGCGGTGGTGAACTCCTTCACCCAGTTCGTGCCCGGCCACGTCCACCTGAAGGACCTGGGCCAGCTGGTGGCGCGCGAGATCGAGGCGGCCGGCGGCGTGGCCAAGGAATTCAACACCATCGCCGTGGATGACGGCATCGCCATGGGCCACGACGGCATGCTCTACTCGCTGCCCTCGCGCGACCTGATCGCCGACTCGGTGGAATACATGGTCAACGCCCACTGCGCCGACGCCATGGTCTGCATCTCCAACTGCGACAAGATCACCCCGGGCATGTTGATGGCCGCCATGCGCCTGAACATCCCCGTGGTCTTCGTCTCCGGCGGTCCGATGGAAGCCGGCAAGGTCATCAAGACCGTCAACACCGACAAGAAGGTCATCAAACTGGATCTGGTGGACGCCATGATCCAGGCAGGCGACAAGAACATCTCGGACGCCGACGTGGCCGAAGTGGAACGCTCGGCCTGTCCGACCTGCGGTTCCTGCTCGGGCATGTTCACCGCCAACTCGATGAACTGCCTGACCGAAGTGCTGGGCCTGTCGCTGCCCGGCAATGGCACCATCGTCGCCACCCATGCCGACCGCAAGGAACTGTTCCTGCGCGCCGGCCGCCTGATCGTCGAACTGGCCAGGCGCCACTACGAACAGGACGACTACAGCATCCTGCCGCGCAACATCTGCACCAAGGAAACCTGGGAAAACGCCATGACCCTGGACGTCTCCATGGGCGGCTCCACCAACACCGTGCTGCACTTGCTGGCCGCAGCCCACGAAGCCAAGGTGGAATTCACCATGGCCGACATCGACCGCATCTCGCGCAAGGTTCCCTGCCTGTGCAAGGTCGCACCGATGACCAACAAGTACCACATCGAAGACGTGCACCGCGCCGGCGGCATCATCTCCATCCTGGGTGAGCTGGCGCGCGCCGGCCTGCTGGATACCTCGCGTCCGACCGTGCACAGCAAGACCCTGGGTGAGGCCATCGAGAAATTCGACATCCGCGTCACCAGCGATCCGGCCGTGCACAAGCTGTTCCGCGCCGCGCCCGGTGGCGTGCCCACGCAAGTGGCCTTCTCGCAGGAAGAGCGTTACGAGGAAAGCGATCTGGACCGCGCCAACGGCTGTATCCGCGACCGTGAACACGCCTATTCGCAAGATGGCGGCCTGGCGGTCCTGTACGGCAACATCGCCGAGAAGGGTTGCATCGTCAAGACCGCAGGCGTGGATGAAAGCATCCTGAAATTCTCCGGCACCGCGCGTGTCTTCGAGAGCCAGGACGCCGCCGTCGAAGGCATCCTGGGCGACAAGGTGAAAGCCGGCGATGTGGTCATCGTGCGCTACGAAGGCCCCAAGGGCGGCCCCGGCATGCAGGAAATGCTGTACCCGACTTCGTACATCAAGTCCAAGGGTCTGGGCAAGGCCTGCGCATTGTTCACCGATGGCCGCTTCTCCGGCGGTTCCTCGGGCCTGGTGATCGGCCACGCCTCGCCGGAAGCGGCTGAAGGCGGCGCCATCGGCCTGGTGGAGGAGGGCGACATGATCGACATCGACATCCCCAACCGCACCATCAATCTGCGCATCTCCGGTGAGGAACTGGCCAAGCGCCGCGCCGACATGGAAGCCCGTGGTGATGCTGCCTGGCAGCCGGGCAACCGCCAGCGCGTGGTGTCGCAGGCATTGCAGGCTTATGCTGCGCTGACCACTTCGGCCGATCGTGGCGCCGTGCGTGACCTGTCGCAACTGAAGCGCTGATCGCTGCCGGCCATTCCCGGCCCTCGCCGCAAAAAGCAAAACCGCCCGGTGCAAGCCGGGCGGTTTTTTTATTGTCCTGCGTTGGCGCCGGCTGTGTCGGCTCAGGTCTTGATGGCCGGCCGCATATGGGTGGACGCGAACGCCAGTCCTTCCTCGAAGGACGACAGCACCATGTCCACCTGCTCCTTCACGGTCGCAGCATCCACTTCTTCATTGAAGAAGGAAGGGCGGATCGTCACCAGCAGTGCATGCGGCAGGTCGGTGCGCAGGTTGCGTACCACGTCCAGCCAGGTCTCCAGCTTGTCGCGTTCCGGATAGACCAGAAACACGATGGAGACCAGCTGGCCCTTGCTGCTGTCGGGGGGCGTTTCTTCGAGCTGGTCGAAGGTCATGCTGCGGGCATCGATGCCGCTCACGCGCAGCGCATGCACCAGCAGTTCGGAGAGCAGGTCGTCGCGCTCCCGGCGCAGGCCGCCGCACAGCACCACTGAGCCTTGCGGCACGTCCAGCGAGCCCTGCCAGCGACCCAGGCGGGCCAGGCGCAGTTCGCGCAGATGTGCGCCCACGCCGCTGTTGAGCAGCGGCACTTCGCGGCGGCGGCGCAGGCTGCGCGGGGCGCCGGGGCTTTGCGTGAGCACTTCGGTCAGTTGTGAGATCGAGCGCAGCAAGCGGTCTTGCTGGGCAGCTTCGATGCGGCCATTGCGCAGGTCCAGTGCGGCCAGGGCCAGGCCGGGCAGCAGGATCTGGTCGCAGTACTTGGCAAAGCTCTGCTTTTGCAGATGGGCGCGGGCGGCGCGGATGATGGCTTCGGATTCACCGGCCAGCGCGCGCTGGTAGAAACGCTCGGCATGGCTCATATCCGGCGCTTCGCCCAGCAGGACCGTGATCGGCTCCAGGGCGGCCACGTGGCGTCCGGCCACGACCAGGCACAGCGTCAGCGGCGTGGACAGCAGCAGGCCGATCGGGCCCCACAGCGAGCCCCAGAACAGCGCCGAGACGATCACCGCCAGCGGCGACAACCCCGAGCTGTGGCCATAGACGCGCGGCTCGATGAAGTTGGAGACGATCACTTCCAGCCCCACGTAGAAGGCCAGGAAGGACAGCGCCAGCCACCAGCCCGGATCGATGGCGGCAATGAATACCGAGATCATCAGCCCCGAGGCCAGCGCGCCCAGGTAGGGTACGAAGCGCAGCACTCCGGCCAGCGTGCCCCACAGCACCGCGTGCGGTACTCCGCCGACGGCCAGCACGATCCCCATGGTCAGGCCGAACACCAGGTTGACCACGAACTGCGAAAAGAAGAAACGCGAGACCCCTTCGGCTGCATCGCCCAGGGCCTGCATGGTGCGGCTCATCTCGGTCAGTCCGGCCAGGCGGATCAGGCGTTCGCGCAGCGATTCCTGTTCCAGCAGGATGAACACCAGCAGCACCAGCACGATGCCGGCCTGGCCGATGGGCCCCCAGGCCAGTGCAAACAGGCGTCGCAGCGCACCGCGCACCGACATGCGGGTATCGGCTTCGGGGCTGGATGCTGCGGTGCTGGCGGCGGTCGCGGTGTGACTGTTCTTCTTGCCGCTGCGCGCGGTCTCCGGCAGCGGCTGCGGGATCACCGCCGTCAGTTCGGCTTCCAGCCGGGCGAAGGGACGTTCGGTCAGGGTGCGTACGCTCTCGATCTTGTCCTGGATGGCGTCACGATACTGCGGCAGGTCGCTGGTCACGCTGACCAGCTGGAAGGTCAGCACCACCGCCAGCGCCACCAGGCAGCCCCCGACGAGCAATACCGAGACCATCGCGGCCGCGGCGCGGTTCAGGCCCAGGACTTCGAGTTTGCGGACCAGCGGCAGGATGATGAGGCTGGCAATGCCGGCTACCGCCAGCGGTGCCAGGATGTCACGGCCGAAGTAGAACATGCCCAGCACGACGGCCGCACCGAGCAGGGTGGCTGAGCTCAGGCGCGAAAAAGCGGAAGTCTTGAGGTTTTGCATGGTGAGGATGGGGATGGCGCAGCAGGGCGGGAATGCAGCGCGAGTATAGCCGTTGCCCGTGCGCTGCGCTCGCCGCGTTTTGACGTTTTACTTCAGCATCGCCTGTCGGGCAGGCGGGCGGCGGCCAGCGCGCGGCAGGCTCAGCGGATCACTTCATATAACTCCAGAGGCAGCCCATCCGGGTCGGCGAAGAAGGTGAAGCGCCGGCCGGTGTATTCGTCCACGCGGATATCTTCCACGGCCACGCCCCGGGCTTCCAGTTCGGCCTTGCTGGCGGCGACGTCGGCTACCGCCAGGGACAGGTGGCGCAGGCCGCAGGCTTCCGGGCGCGATGGCCGCACCGGTGGCGCCGGGAAGGAGAACAGTTCGATCTGGCTGCCGTCGGGCAGGCCCAGGTCCAGCTTCCAGGAGTCGCGCGCCTGGCGGTAATGCTCGGCGATCACGCGCAGTCCCAGCAGGTCGACGTAGAAAGCTTTGGAGACGGCATAGTCGGAACAGATGACGGCCACGTGATGGATGCCTTGCAGTTGCATGGAAGTCTTTCAGAAAAAGGTTCAGCCGGGACGGCCCTTGGGCCCGAGCCTGGTCAGTCCGGCACACACGGCACGCACCTTGCTGCGCAGCCAGCGATGGGCCGGGTCCATCTCCACCCGGGGATGCCACATCAGCGCGACGATGATGGGATCGGTGGGCACCGGCAGTTCGAACAGATGGATGCCGGAGGCGCTGCCATCCTTGCGCGGTGCGCCGGCCGTGGTCAGGAAGGAATAGGGCACCATGGTCACCAGGTCAGAAGTGCGCACCACCGCCAGCGCGCCGGGGAAACTCGGCACCACCGCCACCACCTTGCGTGTGAGGCCACGTGCGGCCAACGCCGCATCGAGCGGACTGTTGCGGTCGCCGCGCGGCGAGGCACTCACGTGTTCGTAGGCGCAATAGCGCTCCGCGCTCACCCGCCGCAAGGCCGCCAGCGGATGCCCGATGCGCACCGCGCCCACGAAGCGGTCGCGGAACAGCGTCTGCAGTCTCACCTCCGGTCCCATCTCGCTGGCCACGCCGATTTCCAGGTCGGCACTGCCTTCGCGCAGCGGCAGGGGACTGCGTTCCATCTTGGGGGCGAAGCGCAGCCGCACCAGTGGGGCCTCGGCGGTGACGGCGCCGATGAGCGCGGCGCCGCAGGCTTCGATGAAACCTTCGTTGGCGCGCAGGGTGAAGTCGCGCTCCAGCCGCGCCAGGTCCAGTTCCGGCACCGAGGGACGCAAGACCGAACGCGCTTCGTGCACGACGTTGCGCACGCGCTCGCGCAGCGCCTCGGCGCAAGGAGTGAGCACCATCTGCCGCCCCGCACGCACCAGCAAAGGATCGCCGGTGGCCAGGCGCAGCCGCGTGAGCGTGCGGCTCATGGCCGAGGCGCTCAGGCCCAGCCGGCGCGCGGCGCCCGCCACGCTGGCTTCGGCGATGAGGGCATCGAGGGCGATCAACAGGTTGAGGTCGGTATCGGGCATGGCGCATCCTAGCATGTGTTTTCAGACATGGCGTCTGATGCAATTATCCAATGCAAGCCGTGCGTCTTCCGCCTCGTCTCATGGCTGGCTATAGTGAAGACCTGATCCGATCTTCCCAAGCGATTCCCATGGAACTCTTTTCCGACCTGCCCGGCGACGAAGGCCTGCCGGGCGTGCAGCGCCGCCGCGCCATGCTGGCCGTGATGATGGCCACCACCATGGCCGTGTTCGACGGCACCATCATCAACGTGGCCCTGCCCCAGATCAGCCTGGCCCTGCAGACCTCGGCCGCCGCCTCGGTGTGGGTGGCCAATGCCTACCTGCTGGCGACCGCCATGACGCTGGCCGCCTTTGCCGCCCTGTCTGCGCGGCTGGGTTTCCGCACCCAGTTCACGGCCGGGCTGGCGGTGTTCACGCTGGCCTCGCTGGGCTGTGCGCTGTCGCGCTCGGTGGATGTGCTCATCGCCATGCGCGTCCTGCAGGGACTGGGCGGGGCGGCCATGCTCAGCATTGCGCCGGCGATCCATCGCACCGTCTTTCCCAACCGCCTGCTGGGCCGCATCCTCGGCCTCAATGCCGTGCTGGTGGCGGCCAGCACGGCCATCGGCCCGGTGCTGGGCGGCACCTTGCTGGCGGCCCTCGGTTGGGAGTGGATCTTCCTCATCAACGTGCCGCTGGGCGTGATCGCGGTACTGCTGTCCTGGAGCGCCATTCCGCAAACGCGCCAACCGGCGCGCGCACCCTTCGACGTGGCCGGTGCGCTGTGGTCGGCGCTGGCCATGGGCGCGCTCATCATGGCGGCCGATACCTGTGCGCGCTTTGCCGAACCCGGCCAGAGCGCGCATGCCGCGCTGCTGGCGTCGGGCTACGCGGCCGTGGCCGTGCTGGCCGCACTGGCCTTCGTGCGCGGACAGCGCCGCGTGTCCGAGCCCCTGTTGCCGCTGGATATCTTTGCCAATGCCCGTTTCTCGCTGGCCGCACTGACTTCGCTGGTTTCCTTCGTGGGCCAGGGTATCGCTTTCGTGGCCTTGCCCTTCCTGTTCCAGAATGCGTATGGCTATACCGCCTTCGAATCGGCGGCGCTCTTTACCCCGTGGCCGCTGGGCATCGTGCTGGTGGCCCCGCATGCCGGCCGCCTGGCCGACCGCCATTCTGCGGCGCTGCTCTCGAGCCTGGGTCTGGCGCTCTTTACCGTCGGGCTGGGCTTGCTGGCCTTGCTGCCCGATCACGCCCAGGCCTGGGACATCGGCTGGCGCGCGTTGGTGTGCGGCATGGGCTTCGGTTTCTTCCAGAGTCCCAACAACCGCGAGATGCTCTCCAACGTGACGCGTGAACGCAGCGGCAATGCCTCGGGCGTGCTGGCCATCATGCGGACCTTCGGCCAGTGCCTGGGCGCAGCACTGCTGGGGACGGTCCTGGCGATCTGCACCGCCGCTGCGGTGGCGCAAGGCGAAGTGCAGATGAGCCCGACCCAGGATGGCGAGGCGATCCGTATCGCACTGTGGGTTGCGGTAGTGGCAACGGCACTGGCCACGGCGGTCAGCGCCAGCCGGTTGCGGCGTCAGGCGCAACCGGCCGCCTGATCAGTGTTTGCCGGCCATGGTGCAGAAAACGTCAACTTGGCCTGAGCTCATCATTAACGTGAATGTACGCAGAATGGTAACTTTTTAGTGAAGTGGTAAATCCTCGCTGATCGTCGCTTTGTCAAGGCCGGCGGGAGCATACACTGCTGCTTCCTTGCCGGCGTGTCGACTGCCGCAAAGGGACATCACAATCACAATAGCGCCCCTTTCGATCTCATTTTCCTCGCCTGGCTCAACAAGCAGGCGGGTCATGCAGTCCGCCCGCGCAGGTTTCGACCAACTCTCTCCGGCTTCACCTTCCATCGGCCGGGGGATACGCTAAGGGGTCAGTACTATGGGCAAGCTGAAAGTCGTGACCAGACTGGCGTTGGGCTTCGGCCTGATTCTGGTGTTTCTGCTGGGCATTTCCGTGTTGGGCATGATGGGCATGTCGCGCGTCAACGATGCACTCACCGACATCAGTGCCGTCAACAATGCTGAAACCAAGCTGGTCACCACCTTGCGGGTGGCGCTGAGCCAGCGTGCCATCGCCATTCGCAACATCGCTCTGCTGGACGATCAGGAAGGCATGCGCGTGGAATCGCAGACGCTGGCGCGCCAGGAAAAAATCTACGCCGACGCCCTGGTGGCGCTGGACAAGATGTTCACCACCGAGGCCGCTACCACCGAGCGCGAGAAGCAGTTGCTGGCCCAGATCAAGAACGATGAAGCTGCGACCGTACCGCTGATGGCCAAGGCCTTGCAGTTGGGACTGGACAACAAGCCGCTCGATGCCGTCAAGGTGCTCCTCACCGAGGTACGACCCAAGCAGCAGGCCTGGATCAAGTCGCTCACCGAGCTGGCCGACTTCGAAGACCAGCTCAACGATGAAGCCGCTGCCAGTGCCCGCAGCACCTATGCATGGCTGCGTACCATCATGCTCAGCGCCGCCGCATTGGCGCTGCTGGTGGGCGTGGCAGCCTCGGCGATGATTGCGCGCAGTATCCTGAGCCAGCTCGGTGCCGAACCTTCCGAAGCCCAGGCCATCGCGCGCGAGATTGCGGCGGGCGACCTCACCGCCACCGTGCGCCTGCGTGACGGTGACGGCTCCAGCCTGATGGCTTCCATCGAGCAGATGCGTTACCAGTTGAACGTGATCGCGCACGGCATCAAGTCGGCGGCCGAGACCATTTCCGTGGCCAGCGGGCAGATCGCGCAGGGCAACTTCGATCTCTCGCAACGCACCGAAGAACAGGCCGCTTCGCTGGAAGAAACCGCCGCCAGCATGGAAGAGCTGACCACCACCGTGCGCCAGAACACCGAGCACGCCGCCGAAGCGCTGCGCCTGTCGGGCGGCGCCGCACAGACCGCCAGCAGCGGCAGTGCCGCCTTCGACCGGGTGGTCTCGACGATGGATAAAATCTCGGCCAGCTCGGGCAAGATGGCCGACATCATCGGCGTGATCGAAGGCATCGCCTTCCAGACCAATATCCTGGCCTTGAACGCGGCGGTGGAAGCGGCGCGCGCCGGGGAGCAGGGGCGTGGTTTTGCGGTGGTGGCGTCGGAAGTGCGTTCACTGGCGCAGCGCAGCGCGGTGGCCTCCAAGGAGATCAAGGACCTGATCGGTGAATCGATGTCGCACGTCAGCGCGGGCTCGGAACTGGTCGCCAATGCGGGCCACCAGATGACCGAGATCGTGGCCTCGGTGCAGCGCTTCGGCGAGATCATGAACAATATCGCCTCGGCCACCCAGGAGCAGGGCAGCGGCATCGAACAGATCAACACCGCCATCGTGCAGATGGATCAGGTGACCCAGCAGAATGCGGCGCTGGTGGAACAAGCCAGTGCGGCAGCACAGTCGCTGTCGCAGCAGGCCCTGGGGTTGCTGAAGGTGGTCTCGGTCTTCAAGATCCGCCAGGATGCCTCGACCGTGGTCAACGCCAGCCATGCGATGACGGCCCCGCCGGGCTTGCAGGGCGCGCCCCTGGCGGCCCTGCACTGAATCAGCCTCAGCCTCAGCCTCAGCCGCTCCAGTGCCGGGGCGCTCAGCCCTGGGCGCCGTCTTCGTCGTCTTCGTCCTTGGGTACGAACACCATGCCGCTCTTGGCGTTGTAGTCCATGAGACCGGCATAGCGGCCCCAGGCGATCATGGTCTCGAAGGTCTTTTCCGGATTGTCATAGGGCAGGGCGCTGCCGATGTCTTTCAACACACGCTCGGCCTCGATCTCCTCGGCCTCGCCCAGCACCGCCAGGATGATGTGGAAGATGCGCAGCTTGTAGACCTGCTCGGCGAAGATGGCGCGCTGGCCCTTGCGGTCGGCGGCCACGAAGCGGCGGCCCAGGTCGGTCAGGTAGACCTCCTGCTTGGGGGTATCCACCAGCTCCAGGATTTCGGCGGCCTTGACGGTGGCGATGGTCTCGCCGAATTCCTTGCCGATCTCGTCGGAGATATCGTAGATGTTGTTCAGTTCCGGCTCGTCCTGCAGCAGACTCATCAGGCCCAGGATCTGGCCCACCGGGATCAGCGGGATGGATTCCATGCGCTTGCGCCCGCGCGAGATCGGCTCGCCGGGGACGTGCGTTTCCGGCGGCAGGTCGGGCAGCGAGAGCGTGGTGATGGCTTCGTGGATGATGTTGACCAGGCGCTGGAATTCCGGGCTCTTGGAATCGCGCGGATAGGGCAGCGGATTCTCCAGCACCAGCCCCAGCCGGCCCGGACGAGGGAACACCACGACGATGCGGGTGGCCATCTCCACCGCTTCCTCGATGTTGTGGGTGACCATGAAGATCGAGGTCAGGCCGCTGTCCGGCGCGCGCCACAGGCTGATGAGTTCCTGACGCAGGTTCTCTGCGGTCAGCACGTCCAGGGCGCTGAAGGCTTCGTCCAGACACAAGAGTTTGGGCTTGGACACCAGCGCCCGCGCAATGCCCACGCGCTGGCGCATGCCGCCCGATAGCTCGCGCGGATAGGCGCTGTGGTAGTTGCCCAGGCCGATCAGTTCGATGGCGCGGTCCACGGCCGCATCGCGTTCTTCGCGGGTCGGGTTGTGCGACATCAGACCCACCGCCACATTCTGTTCCACCGTCAGCCACGGATAGAGCGCAAAGGTCTGGAACACCACCGAGGCATCGCGGTTGACGCCGTTGAGCTGTTTGCCGCCGGCCATGGTGTGGCCCGAGCTGGGTTCCACCAGCCCGGTCAGGCAGCGCAGGATGGTCGACTTGCCCGAACCGGACTGGCCCAGCAGGGCCAGCAGTTCGCCTTCATGCACGGCCAGGTCGATGTTGTCCAGCACCTTGAGCTCGTGGCCGCCGGCGGTATTGTAGGATTTGCTGACCGCGCACAGTTCGGCGACGGCAGGGCGTTGTTGCGAGGTAGTCATGGCTTGGCTCACGGTCAATCGAGGCGGAAACGGCGTTCGGCGAAGGCATACAGGCGACGCCAGACAAACTTGTTCATCAGCACGACGAACATCGACATCACGCCGATGCTGGCGATGATGAGCGGCGTGTCACCGGACTTGGTGACCGCCGAAATATAGGCACCCAGGCCATCGGCCTTGAGCGAGACGTCGCCCCAGCTGGCCAGTTCGGCCACGATGGAGGCGTTCCAGGCACCGCCCGCAGCAGTACATGCACCGGTCACCCAGAACGGGAAGATGGCCGGCAGGATCAGCGTCTTCCACAGGTTCCAGCGCGACAGGCCATACATGCGGGCGGCTTCCTTCAAATCATTGGGAATGGCCATGGCACCGGCGATCACGTTGAAGAGGATGTACCACTGCGTGCCCATGGCGATCAACAGGATGCTGCCCCAGTTCATGCTGACATTGGCCGCCACGAACCAGCCCACCACCAGCGGGAAGGTCATGTTGACCGGGAAGGAAGCGCCGATCTGCGCCAGCGGCTGGGCGAAGCGGGCGATGTGCGGCTTGGAGCCGATCCACACGCCCACCGGCGTCCAGATCAGGGTGGCCACCACCGTCATGGCCAGCACCCGCAGCAGCGTCAGGAAACCCAGCCAGACGATGTGGCCGAACAGGCTCCAGCTCATGGCCCCGTGCAGTGCATCGATGGCCGCCACCAGTCCGCGCAGGGCTTCGAAGATCAGCAGGGCGCAGAGGGCGCCGGTGAGCAGGCGCCTGGTCCAGCGTTCGCGGGTGATGCGGGCCGGTGTCGGTGCGGCCGGGGTGCCGGCCGGGCGGCGGCGCGCCAGCCAGTCGCCCAGCGGCAGCCAGACTTTTTCATCGAGCCAGGTGAAGACGTAGGAGCCGCGCAGCAGGTCATAGACCCAGGAGGTCGGCGGCGAGGTCGATTCGGTCAGTTCGATCTTGAACTTGTCGGCCCAGGCCAGCAGCGGCCGCCAGACCAGCTGGTCACTCACCAGGATCAGCGCCAGCATGGCGATGACCGCCCACAGCGCCGCCGTGTGGTCGCCCTGGTCGATGGCCTGCGCCATGTAGGAGCCCAGGCCGGGCAGCTTCAGATCCTTGTTCATGACGCTGATGGCTTCGCTCTGGGCCACGAAGAACCAGCCGCCGCCAAAGGACATCATCGAGTTCCAGATCAGGCTGTGCGCCGAGGCCGGCAACTCCACCGTGCGAAAGCGCTGCCAGGCGGTCAGGCGATAGGTGGTGGCGGCTTCCTGCATGTCGGTCGGGATGGTGACCATGGAGTGATAGAAACCGAAGGCCATGTTCCACACCTGACCAGTGAAGATGGCAAAGATGGCCGCACATTCCACGCCCATCAGACTCCCCGGGAACAGCGCCATGAAGCCGGTCACGGTGGCCGAGAGGAAGCCCAGCACCGGCACCGATTGCAGGATGTCCAGCGCGGGCAGGATCAGG
This sequence comes from Herbaspirillum sp. DW155, assembly GCF_037076565.1. Classification (NCBI taxonomy): domain Bacteria; kingdom Pseudomonadati; phylum Pseudomonadota; class Betaproteobacteria; order Burkholderiales; family Oxalobacteraceae; genus Herbaspirillum; species Herbaspirillum sp. DW155. The sequence goes on from NZ_AP029028.1 coordinate 600,136, forward strand.
GCGCGGGCGCGGCGGCTCTTGGCGGCCAGGTAGCCGGTGCCGATGGCAAAGAACAGGGAGAAGGCGAAGGCGATCCACATGCGCAAGAGCGTGCGTCCGGCGTAATAGGGGATCATGGCCGGCGAGCTGTCGACCTCCAGCTGGTCGGACGGGTCGAAGTGGACCAGCATGCCCTTGCCGAAGTGCAGGGCGCTCCACAGCAGGCCGAACAGCACCGCCAGCACCAGCGCATCGATCCAGCCGAAGCCAGGCTTGACTTCTTCATAGGCCGTCAGTTGCGGCGAGGTGGTCTTCATTTTCATGTCGGCGAGGCAGAATGGCAGTAGCGGCGGTAGTGGCGGTATTGGCTGGGCAAGCAGTGGTCAGGCTGGCGCGGACCGGTCATGCGCGATCCCTCAGATCGTCGGATCCGGCGCCCCAAGACCGGCGGCGCAACTGTAACAAGGAATTCTGACAGTTTGTTGACCTGCTTGCCGTAGCGCGACATTGGCTTCTTTATCTGAAGCAATCAAGCTGGGCGCTTAACGCGCGGCAGTGAATTCTGGCTGACGCGCCATCAAGACGATCCGCATCGTATCGACAGCGGGACGCGCAGGCATGAAAAAAGCCGCCCTGCAAAGACAGGGCGGCTTGGCGCACACGGCAGAGCGCGCGTGTTCAGGCCGGAGGGGGCATTCCTGCTGGCGCAGCCTTGCGCGGAATCAGCGCCCACATCGTCAGGCCACTGAGCAGCAGCAAGCCGGCCAGGATATAGAGCGCGATATCGATGTTGCCGGTCCGCGTCTTGACCAGGCCGATCAACCACGGGCTGACGATGCCGCTGGTGATGCCCACGCTGGAGATGAAGGCGATGCCCGGCGCGATGGTCTGGGCCGGCAGCAGCCCGGGCGGCAGTGACCAGAAGATCGGCAGGGCGGCAAAGATCAGCACTGCCGCAATCGACAGCAGCCCCAGCGAGACGGCCAGGCTGGAAGGATGCAGGGTCAGCGCCGCCAGCGCCAGGGCGCCACCGGTGGTGCAGGCCAGGAAGTGGCCGTGGCGCTCGTTGCGGCGGTCCGAACGGCGGGCAATGAGAATCAGGCCGATGGCGCCGATGGCATTGGGGATCACCGTATAGAGCGAGACCTGCACCACGTCCTTGATGCCAAAGTCACGAATCATCAACGGCATCCAGAAGTTCAGCGTCAGCGAACCGCAGGTCAGCGCAAAGTAGATGAAGGCGAACAGGTAAGTCGGCCGATGCGACAGCGCCTGCCGCAGCGCCGCCAGCGAATGGGCGCTTACCTGGTGGGTACGCTGTGCTTCCTCGCTCTGGCGCGCCAGCAGGAAGCGGCGCTCCTGCGCAGTGAGCCACCTGGCCTGGGCCGGGCCATCGTCCAGCAGGAAGATCACCAGCACGCCCAGCACCACCGCCGGTGCGCCTTCGATGGCGAACATCCACTGCCAGCCATACAGTCCCATGACCCCGGCCATGTCGCGCATGATCCAGCCCGAGACCAGTCCGCCCAGCACACCGGCCACCGCCACGCCGGCAAAGAAGATCGCCATGACGGCCGCACGCCGCCGCGCCGGGAACCAGTAGCTGAGATAGAGCACGATGCCGGGGAAGAAGCCGGCCTCGAACACCCCCAGCAGGAAGCGCAGGACGTAGAAGTGCGTGGCATCGGTGACGGCCATCATGCCCACCGAGGCCAGGCCCCACAGCACCATGATGCGCGAGAAGGTGCGACGTGCGCCAAAGCGTGCCAGCAGCATGTTGCTGGGTACTTCACAGAGCACGTAGCCGACATAGAAGACGGCCGCGCCCAGGCCATACATGGCGTCGCTGAAGCCGAGGTCGTGCTTCATCTGCAACTGGGCGAAGCCGATGTTGATGCGGTCCAGGAAGGAGACCACGTAGCAGATGAAGAGGAAGGGAATGATGCGCAGCCAGACCTTGCGATAGATCGCGTCTTCGGCTGCTTCGCTCAGGTCGAGCGCAGAAGGGGCGGCCAGCGTACCGGCGCCCGGGGATGGGGTCTGCATGAATGTCTCCGTTGGGTAGGCGCCTGTGGCGGCGCTCTTGTGGATGTCGGGTGGATGTCGATGAAGGATCGGGCAGGTTCAGGCCGCTTCGGCCAGCGCCGCGCAGGCCGGGGCAAGCCCGGCGCGCGCGCGCTGCATGGCCTCGATCAGCACCTCGTGGTCACCGATGTGATTGCACAGCAGCAGGATCAGGCGCGCATTGACGTCCTGGCTGGCGGCATCGTCCAGGCCGCGATGCATGTCGATCAGGGCTTCATAGAAGTCATCCGGGTGCGCCAGATTGGGGGCGGTGTTCAGGCTCATGGTGTCTCCTCGGAGAAAGGGCTGGTGGGTGTTCTGCTCAGGCAGCGTGGGGCACGGGCGTGGCCAGTTCGCCTTGCGCGTGACCGGTTGCGCGCTGCAGGGCGGCGGCCAGCGCTGTCGGGTTGACCGCACGCCAGCCTGCGCAGAGGTGCTGGTCGGGCCGGACCAGATAGCAGGTGAAGGGCTGCCCGTCGTAGCGCTGCGCGGCCAGGCCCTCGATGTCCTGCAGCTGGCGCGCGTCATGGCCCAAGGTCGCCAGTACGTCGCGGTCCTGTGCCGTGCTCGCGGTACTGCTGACGAACAGCAGGCGCAGCGGCACGCTGCCCTTTGCCATTGATTGCAGTGCCTGCAGTTGGACGGCGGGCAACGCGGCGGGGGCGGCGAAGATCATGAACACGAACTGGTCGCCCAGGTGCTGCAGCAGCCAGCCTCGGCCGGCGTCGCCTTGTACCGGCGCATCGGTGCAGGGCGCACCTGCCTGCATGGCACCGCTGAAGGGACCGTCGTAGGCGGTGTTCAGGGGCGAGCCGTGCAGCGTTGCCGGCAGCGACAGGCGGCCGCTGTTGACCAGTCTGCGTGCGAAGGTATATTCGCGGGCCAGACCCAGCACGGCATCGCGGAAGCATTTGCTGACGGCACTCTTGGGTGTGATGAAGTCGGTGGAACGGGTGGAATTGAGCAGGTTCTCGTCGGCTGCGTATTCGCGCTCGCTGCCGTAGGTATCCAGCAGGCTCTCCGGGGCCTTGCCCTGCAGGACGTAGGCCAGCTTCCAGGCCAGGTTCTCGGCATCCTGCACGCCGCTGTTGGCGCCGCGCGCACCGAAGGGCGAGACGCAATGCGCGGCATCGCCCACGAACAGCACCCGGCCATGACGGAAGCGATCCATGCGCACGCAGGAGAAGGTGTAGACGCTGACCCACTCCAGCGTGAACTTCGCATCCTTGCCCAGCAGTGCCTGCACGCGCGGGATCACGCGTTCGGGCGTCTTTTCCAGGACCGGATCGGCGTCCCAGCCGAGCTGGAAATCGATGCGCCACACATCATCGGGCTGGCGGTGCAGCAGCACCGACTGGTTGGGGTGGAAAGGCGGATCGAACCAGAACCAGCGCTCGGCCGGGAAGGGCGCTTCCATCTTGACGTCGGCAATGAGGAAGCGGTCGCGGAAGGTATGGCCTACGCTTTCCAGTCCCATCATCTTGCGCAAGGGGCTGCGCGAACCATCGGCGGCTACCACGTAGCTTGCCTTGAGGGGATAGCTGCCCTCGGGCGTGTCGATCGTCAGCACCTCATGTTCACCGTGATGGATGATGGCGCTGACCTTGTTCTTCCAGCGTACTTCGATCAGTTCGTGCTGCTGCGCCTGCTCCAGCAGATAGCCTTCCAGATAGTACTGCTGCAGGTTGATGAAGGCGGGCCGGGCGTGGCCGCTCTCGGGCAGCAGGTCGAATTCGTAGATGGCTTGGTCGCGCAGGAACACCTTGCCGCGGTTCCAGCCCACGCCCTTGTCCACCATGCGCTGGCCGCAGCCGATGCGGTCGAAGATGTCCAGCGTGCGCTTGGCAAAGCAGATCGCACGCGAGCCCACGGAAAGGGCGTCGTCATCGTCCACGACCACGACGCGGATGCCCTGGCGGGCCAGGTCGATGGCCGTCACCAGACCGACCGGGCCGGCGCCGATGACCACCACCGGATGCACGGCCGCTTCCTCGGGACGGGTTTGTTCCAGGCAGGCCTGGTAGGCGAAACGGTGCTGCTGGTAATCGATGGCTGGGTTGTTGTTCATCTGTAGTCTCCTCGCTCTCTTCGTCGTTCTTGTGGTGGCGGGTCAGGCTTGCAGCGCCGCCCACATTTCCTTGTCGCGCTCGGCCGTCCAGATGCGCGGGTGGACGATGCCGGAGGCTTCGTCATAGGCCCGCGTGACGTCGAAGGGCAGGCAATGTTCGTAGATGAAGACCTGGCCGAACCTGGGGTCCATCAGCTTGCGCGTGTGGGCCATGGCTTCCTTCAGGCCCATCCTGGCGGCCACCGCTTCGCGGCCGGCACGCAGCAGGGTGGAGACGAAATCCTTGGTATAGGCGATGCCCTGCTCGACTTGCGCGCGCCCTTGCAGCGCAGGTCCACGGCCGGGTACCAGCGCTTCCGGTTGCAGCGCGGCCAGGGCATCGAGCGTGGCCGGCCAGGATTCCAGCTGGGCGTCGCCGCAGTAGCAGGCGGCGTCGTATTCCACCAGGTCGCCCGAGAACAGCACCTTCTGCTCAGGGATCCACACCACCGTATCGCCCTTGGTGTGGCCGGCGCCGAGATGGGCGATCTTCACTTCCAGCTTGCCCATGAAGAGCGTCATTTCCTTCTCGAACACCATGGTCGGCCAGGTCAGGCCGGGCACCGTATCCACCCCGGCAAAGAGGCGCGGGAAACGCTCGATCTCGGATTTCATGTCGGCTTCGCCACGCTCGACGATCATTTCGTAGGTGCCCTGGCTGGCGATGATCTGCTCGCCGCCTTCCTTGAAATACGCCGAGGCGCCCAGCACGCGCACGGCGTGGTAGTGCGTCAGCACCACGTACTTGATGGGCAGGTCGGTGACGCTGCGGATGCGCGCGATCAGGTCCTGCGCCATCGCCGGGGTGGCGGTGGTGTCGATGACCATCACGCTGTCGTCGCCGATGATCACGCCGGAATTGGGATCGCCCTCGGCGGTGTACGCATAGGCGTTTTCCGAGATGCGTTCAAAGGTGATTTTCTTGGCGTCGAGATCCGCCTGGGATGCAAAAGCCTTGGCCATGTCTGCCTCGTTCAATGTCAGATGGGTGGGGACGCGGCTGGACATGGCGTGTGCCATCGGGGGAGGTCTCCGTCCAACCCGTCGTGAATCAATGCGGGTCAAATCGTGTTGTTGTCGCCTGCAATGAGCAGGTTGATCGCATCTTAGTCAGCGCGATTTGATTAGTCAATATCAAATATGCTTGTTAACGATTAATTGACGTTTTCTGCATCGAGGGCTTGTTCGTGCTGCACTGCACGCGAGTTGGTTTAGAATCCAGGCTCCGTGCCGGGTGGCACGTGAGTAGAACGCATCTCACGCCTATGGATGAAATGGGTTCTGGCAACCCTGCAACCTTGGAATCATCGGATGAGCGCATCCCCCGTCAAGACACAACGTGGCATCCAGAGTGTGGAAGTGGCCGGGCGCCTGCTGCAGGCGCTGGCCCAGGCGCGCCAGCCCTTGCCGCTGGTGGCGCTGGCGGCGGCGGCCGGGCTGTCCTCGGCGCAGGCCCACACCTATCTGGTGAGCCTGGTGCGGCTGGGACTGATCAAGCGCACGCCCGGCGATGGCCATTACGAGGCCGGCCCGCTGGCCCTGCGCCTGGGCATGGCGCGCCTGGCACAGGAGCCGGCCTATCGCGCGGCCCTGCCCCAGGTACAGCAGCTGAGCCAGGACACGGCCCTGAGCGTGGCCGTCACCTTGCCCACCCCGGCTGGTCCGACCATCGTGCATTACGCCCACGCCGGCCGGCCGCTGCACGTGAACCTGCACGTGGGCACCGTCATGGCCCTGTCGGAAACCGCGACCGGGCGCACCTATTGCGCCTATACCCCGTTCTCCGCGTGGCAGGCCTTGTGGGAGGCACAGCATCCGGGCCAGCCCAGGAGCCAACTCAACCGTTTCCATGAAGCACTCGATGCCATTCGCAAACGCGGCATGGAGCGCGCCGTCGACCTGCCCAGTCCGGGCGTGACCAGCCTGTGCATGCCGCTCCTGGATGCGCAGCAACAGTTGCTGCTGCTGGTGACGGTGATTGGCAGCAGCGGCGTGATCGATGCGGGATGGCGTGGTACGGTGGCACGCCAGTTGCGCGGCTGCATCGATGTCATTGCCGCCACGCTCGCCGCTGGCGAAGAGGACGCCGCATGAAAAAGACCACCCATCTGCCCGTGCCGATGCCCGATGAAGATGACGAAGACAGCGTGCGCAGCCAGCGCGGCATCCAGTCGCTCGACAGTACCGGGGCGCTGCTGGATGCCCTGCTGGAGGCCGGACGGCCGCTGCCGCTGGGCGACCTGGCCAGACTGGCGGGTATGCCTGCGGCCAAGGCCTTCCCGCATCTGGTGAGCTTGCAGAAGATCGGCTTGCTGGCGCGCGATGCCCAGGGCAATTTCTTCCCCGGTGCGCTCGGTCTCGATCTGGGACTGGCGGCCTTGCAGCGGCTCTCACCGCTGCGTGAAGCCGAGACGGAAGTGGCTACACTGGCGCAGGCGACCGGTTTGTCGGTGGCGCTCGCGCTGGTCGGCCCGCTGGGACCGACGGTGGTGCGGCTGGAGGAATCTTCGCGGCCGCAGCACGTGAGCCTGCGCATCGGCACGGTGCTGTCGATGGTGCATACCGCCATCGGCCGTGTCTGCGCGGCCTATCTGCCGCCCGATATGCTGGCCGGTGCTCTGGCCATGGATGCGATCCGCATGGAAGGCACCCAGGCCGACAGCGTGATCCACCCCGATGGCAGCCTGCGTCACGACTATGCCGAACGGCTGCGCCAGATTCGCTGGCAGGTCATGGACCAGGCGCTGGGACGTCCGGTGCCGGGCATCCATACCCTGGCCGCGCCGGTCTTCAACCACGCCGGACAACTGGCACTGGTGATGGCCGTCATGGGCAGCAGCGGCAGTTTCGATACCGCCATCGGGGGCGATGTGGCCCAGCTGCTGCGGGCGGCGGCGCACGCCGTATCGTGGCGCCTGGGCGCGGTCGAACAAGTCGCGCCGGCCGTTTCGGAATAATTAGAACCCATTTCATAAATAGGCGTGAGTGCGAGCGAGTCCCGTTTGGGATGAAGTGCAAGGCGCGAATTTGGGTCAAGACTGGGCGTCTTGACCCAAATTCGTAACGCAGCAATTCGCCCAAACGGGCCGCTCCCTCCGGGTTCTGTCCAGAAAGGGCGCTGGCCGCGTTGCACTCCTTGCGTGTGGCACCGCCACACGACGCGTCGCGCGCCTTGCCAGCGCCCTTTCTGGACAGAACGCATCTCACGCCTATTTATGAAATGGGTTCTATTTATATCGTTTTCAGCCAGTGGTGCTGCGGCTTTCCAGGATGGACTGCACGCGTTGTGTCAGCGTTTCCATCTTGAACGGTTTGGTCAGCAGCTGCATGCCGGCAGGCAGATGGCCGTGGCCGAAGGCGGCATTCTCCGCATAGCCGGTGATGAAGAGCACCTGCAGTTGCGGTCGCGCCGCCCGCGCGGCATCGGCCACCTGGCGGCCATTGAGTCCGCCCGGCAAACCGACGTCGGTGATGAGCAGGTCGATGCGGGCTGCCGAGTGCAGGATGCGCAGGGCGGCCGGTCCGTCCTCGGCCTGCAGCACGGCATAGCCGGCGTCGTTGAGTACTTCGGCGACCAGCAGGCGGATCGGCGCTTCGTCATCCACCACCAGCACCACTTCGCCATTGCCGGCCCTCCCCGGGGCACTGGCGGGTTCGGCTTGCTCGGCTGGCGCGTCTTCCAGATGGCGCGGCAGATACAGCGTCGCCGTGCTGCCCTGGCCGACTTCCGAATACAGCCGCACCTGCCCGCCGGACTGCCGCGCGAAACCGTACACCATGGACAGCCCCAGCCCGGTGCCTTCACCGATAGGCTTGGTGGTGAAGAACGGGTCGAAGGCGCGCGCCAGCACGTCCGGTGGCATGCCGGTGCCATTGTCGGTGACGGCGATGCAGACATATTGTCCGGCCGGCAGATCACGTTCCTGCGCCCATTTGTCATCGAGCCACTTGTTGGCGGTTTCGATGGTCAGGCGTCCGCCATCGGGCATGGCATCGCGTGCATTGATGCACAGGTTCAGCAGGGCGCTTTCCAGTTGCGGTC